>JAHFQC010000087.1 GCA_023259375.1 Alphaproteobacteria bacterium | reverse complement strand
GGGCGCCGGAATGGGCGTTGGGCGGCTGGGGCGTCGACATGCGCCTGCCGCCGGTGTTGGGCGTGATCACCTTTGCCAGCCTCGAGCTGCGCACCAACAACCGCCTCAAGATCGCCTACGGCGCCGGCGTGGTGCTGCTGGCCGCGCTCAATGCCGGATTCCTGATCCAGAGCTGGAGCGGCTACGATCGTCAGTACCAGGAATTCCGTTCCGCTATCCGCGAGATGCCGCGCGGCGCCAAACTCTTCACCATTCTCGACGGCGACGCCTTGAGCGACCTTTCCGATCCGCCCTACTGGCACATGGCGGAATTCGCCATCGTCGACCGCGATGCCTTCACGCCTTTGATGTTCGCCACCAAAGGCCAGCATGTCATCGAGGTGAAGCCGCCGTATGACCGCATCGCTGCGGCCACTGCCAAGCAGGGATCGCCGCCCGATGTCACCGAGCTCCCCGATCTCGCGCTCGGCCTCACCGCAAACGATCCCGACATCGACGAGAACTATCCCTATCTCAAGTTCTTCCAGTGTCACTTCGACTATGCGCTGATCGTTCACGGCGGCGGCGAGCGGGCCGATGTGCCGGCCTTCCTGCACCTCGTGCACGACGGCAGCTTCTTCGCCCTCTACAAGATCAAACGCACCGGACTGTGCGCCACGCTATGACCAAGCCGACGCCGACGCGCCTCGCCCTTTTCGCCGTTCTGGCGGTGACCGGGGCGTTGTGCGCCATCGGCTTGTGGCACGTCGTGACGGTGCTGCCGCTTCAGTTTCCCTACGATCCCAACGAGGGCTGGAACGCCTATCACACCGCCGCACTGATGGCGGGACATGCGCTCTATCCCGGACCGGACGCCTATCTCGTCAACAATTATCCGCCGCTGTCGTTCTATGGTGTCGGGCTGATGGGATTGCTGGTGGGCGACAATATCATCGCGGGGCGGATCATATCGCTGCTGGCGGTGGCGGCGATTGCGGCGGCCATGATGATGTTCGCGCGACGCAGCGGGGTTTCGCGCAGCATTTCGCTGCTGGCGCCGTTGTGGTTCGTCGCCGGACTGCTCGTCACCACCGATTACGTCGGCATGGACGATCCTCAGCTTCTGGCGCACGCGGTGTCGCTGGCCGGACTTCTGGTGCTGACGCGGAAATCCCGGCACAGCATTGCGGCGGCGGCCGCGCTGTTCGTGGCGGCGTTCTTCGTCAAGCACGCGGTGGTGGCGCTGCCGATTGCCGCCTTCCTGTGGCTTCTGATTGAGGATCGTCGGCGGGCGCTTCAGCTTGCCGGCTACGGTCTCGCGTTTGTGGCTGCCGGGCTCATCGCCTTCCGGCTCGGCTACGGCGTCAGCCTGTTCGCCGTGGTCTCCACCGCGCGCGGCTATTCGCTCGATCAATTGACCACCGCCCTCATGCACTGGCTGTCGTGGACGGGCCCCGCAATCCTCGCGCTGGCGCTGCTGGCGTGGTTCGTGCGCGAGCGCGCGGTGCGGTTCTCAGCCCTCTATGCCGCGGTCGCGATCGTCATCGGCACCTACTTCCTCGGCGGCGCCGGGGTCGATCCCAATGTGATGTTCGATGCCGATATCGCACTCGGGCTCGGCCTGGCGCTCGCGGTGCAGAGACTGGACGGCTGGAAACGGCCATTGGTGGCTGCGGTGATGGTGGCGCCGCTTTTTGTCATGACCGTTGCCAGCAAGGAATGGCAGGCTGCCAATCTCGATTTCAACATCGTCAAGGAAGAAGCCTTCATCGCCCACGGCGACATCGCCTTCATGGCTGCGCAAAAAGGTCCCGGTCTGTGCGAGATGCTGGCCTTCTGCTACTGGGCCGGCAAGCCGGTGGCAGTCGACATGTTCAATGTCGGCCAGGCCTTCGAGACCGGCGCCCGCAGCGACGCCGAGGTCGCGCGCGCCGTCGAAGCCAAACACTATGCCGTCATCCAGTTCGATCCCGGCGAGCCTTATGCCCTCGGCGAAAACGTCTATCAGGCGCTGATGAAGAGCTACCGCCTGCATCACAGCGACGACTTCGGAACCTTCTACGTTCCGAAGTAGACCAGAGCGCTTTCAGGAAAAGTGGAGCCGTTAGCGACAGCGTAAGGCGGCGGCTTTCCGTCCGAAAGCGCGACCACTAAAGAATCCAGCCGCCTCAAACGAGTTGCTTGGTTTTCACCGTGCCGGTGCGTTCGAGCTTGCCCCAGCCCACCACGGCGCCGCGCAAGGCCGTCCAGATCGAGCGCATCACGACGTAGTACATCAGCTGACGATAGCCGAAGCGCTGCAGCATCAGCCACCAGAGCAGACTCCAGTTCTCGCGCCGCTCCATCAGGAATCCAACCACCGCCGCGCCGATATCGACCAGCGTGAACACGACATAATAGATGCCGACGGTGATCAGACTGGTGTTGGAGTATTCCGAGCCGTGCTGAACGTAGGCGACCCATTGGGTGAGGAGCTGCCACACCAGCAACAGATCGGCGACCGGCGCCAGCGCGGTGAGAATGATCTGGAACATCCAGACCTGCGGCAGCGCCACCAGACCCAGCATGCCGTAGCGCTTGTTGAAGGTCATGTCGCGATACTTCCACAGGCATTGCAGCGTGCCATAGGCCCAGCGGAAACGCTGCTTCGCCAGAGTGCGGAAGGACGACGGTGCTTCGGTCCAGGCCACGGCCGAGGAATCGAAGTGCACCTTATAACCGGCGCGCTGCAGATGGATGGTGAGGTCCTGGTCCTCGGCCAGCGTGTCGGTGGGATAACCGCCGAGATCGAGCAACACCTTGCGGCGCCAAGCCCCGACCGCACCCGGAATCACCGTCAGCGTGCCGAGCGCGGCCAGCGCGCGGCGTTCCAGGTTCTGCGCCACGACGTATTCGAGCGCCTGCCAGCGTGTGATCATGTTGAAGCGGTTGCCGACCTTGGCGTTTCCGGCCACGGCGCCGATCTCGGGATCGGCAAACCAGCGCACCAGCCGCGAGATCGTGTCGGTGTCGAACTGGGTATCGGCATCGAGCGCCACGATGACTTCGCCGTGCGCCCGCTCGATGCCGAGATTGAGCGCCCGCGCCTTGCCGCCGTTGGGGATGGTGATCAGCGTGACGTTCGGCACGGTGCCGAACTCTTCTTTCACCACCTCGGAAGTGCGGTCGTGCGAACCATCGTCGATCACCAGGATTTCGAGGTTCTTGTAATCGGACGCCAGAATGCGGTTCACCGTCGCCGCGATCACCTTCTCTTCGTTGAAGGCGGGAATGATCACCGACACCGGCATGTCCATGACGGGCGGCTTGGCGCTGTCGCGTTTGCGGGCGTGAACCTGGTTCCACAATGCCAGACCGCACAGCACGATGAGGCGGGCAATACCGAGGAAGATCGCCGCCAGGAAGCAGTAATAAAGAATGGCGCCGAGCCAGGACAGGCCCATGAACACCACCCGGTTGGCGTACAGCGTCAGGCTCGGCTTGGTCAGCGGCATCACCTGATCGCGGGTGAGACCGGCAAGCTTGGACACCATGACGAACTTGTAGCCGCGCGCCCGGAGGCCGTCGATCAGCCCGGGCAGGAGCTCGACCGTCTTGGTGCGGTCGCCGCCGGAGTCGTGCAGGAGGATGACATTGCCGCGCCGTTCGACATCGGGATCGCCGACCGAAGCGAGGATGCGCTGCGTCATCTCCTCAAGCGAAGGCTGCTGCCAGTCGAACGGATCGACGTGCACGCCGATGGTGAGATAGCCCTGGTCTTGCGCGATCTGAACCGGAACCAGTTCGTCCTTGTTCACCGGTTCGGCGTCGCCGAGATACGGCGGACGGAACAGAACCATGCGGCGGCCGGTCAGCGCCTCGACCAGCTTCTGGGTCGCGTTGTATTCGATCCGGTCGGCTTCGGGCGAGGTTTCGGCGAGGTTGGGATGGGTGAAGGTGTGATTGCCGATCTCATGGCCTTCGGCAATGATGCGTTGCACCAGCCCCGGATGCGCCTCGGCATTGGCGCCGATGATGAAGAAGGTCGCCTTGACGTTCTTCTGTTTCAGAATGTCGAGAATGGCCGGGGTGTAGGCCGGATCGGGACCGTCATCGAAGGTCAGCGCCAACGTGTTCGGCACCGCGCCGACGCGGCGGATGACGTAAGTGCTCGGAATCTTGGTATAGACTTCGTCCGAGATGTCGCCGGTTTGCGGATCGGTTTCGAACATGCGGCTGCCGGCGGCCGGCGAAGCGATCACACGGAGAATCTCGCCCGAGCCTTCGAAATCGACATCTTCGCTGGTGGCGATCCGCTTGAGGCCTTCCGGCGCGGGCGCGCCGTAACGCCGGCCCAGCACCGACCAGACAGTCGGGTCTTCGCTGCCGATCTTCCACAGCGCATAACCGACCGGCTGGAACACGTCGGCTGCATGGATCTGGTTGAACACGGTGACGCCGTCGAGCAGCCAGATGTCGTGCCGGACGTGATCGTCTTCGATGTAGGAATAATGCGGGTTGTTCGAGTCCGGATCGAATACGACCCGGGCGCTCGAATCCCTCGCCATGACCATCGCGCCCTGGAAGGTGAGCGCATCGGCCATCTCCTGGCCATGCCAGTCGTAGGCATAGCTGGCGACGCCGACAATGGTGCGGCCCGGCGGCAGGTCTCGCATCCGCTTGTCGAGCATCGCCTCGAACCATGACTGGCCGGCGATCGGACCGACACTGCCGGTTTCGTCATGCTGGTCGTAGGCCATCAGGATTGTGTAATCGAGCGACTTGGCAAAGCGCGCGTAGGGCCAAGCATCCTCTTCAAACGGCGCGCACTGCACCAGCACCCAGCCGTTGGGCGCGAAGGCGGCCGACATGTCCTTGAGGAACTGGTCGAGATTGTCGTAGGCCGCGGGCGGCACCTCCTCGAAGTCGATCACCAGACCCTGATATTTGCCGTTGCGGACGAACGCGATGAGCCTCTGCTCCAGCGCGGCGCGGCGGCCCGGATCGGCCAGCATGTGCGCCAGATTGGTGCCGTCCCATTCGCCGTCGGCGATGTTTTGCACCAGCGGCAGGATCGGCAGGCCCGGCCGCTCCGTCCGCACCAGCTTCAAGGCCTCCTGGTCGATCGAGGTCCTCAGCGCCATATCGGGGCCGGACAGCGCCAGCCAACTCGGCAGAAACCAGTCGAGCTTGGACAAAGCGCGCTTCAGCGCCGGATATGAAGTGTCGGTGTTGTCCGACGAATCGTAGAAGCCCATCGCCAGCGGCCGGTCGGTACGCGGACGCAATGCCGCAGCCAGATCGCGGGCCGGGACATGTTGCCGGGCAATGCGATCCTTCCAACCCTTCACCAGCGCCTGGCGATGCCGGGCTTCGGCGGCCAGACGGGCAGCGGACTTGAGCTGGGTCGGGTCGACCGCCCGCCGCTCCAGCTTGGTGTTGAACGGCGTGAGCTTGACCTTCAAGTCGGGGCTGACGTTTTCCTGGCTGACCAGGATCGACCCCAGGAAGGCGACGCCCAACAGAGTACTGATGATCGCCCCTGCCCAGCCCAAGCGGGACAAGCGCGCGGCACGGCGGCCCGTTTCGTCAAAGAAGATAGGTTTGTTGGCCATGGGTCACGCTTCGGCAGCTCCAGCCTCGATTATAGGCAGAAGAATTGCGGCGCAATCCGCGATGCACCGGATGAATTCGCGTTAACCGAAGAGGGCGGCATTTCAAGGTTGGTTGCGGGGGATGGATTTGAACCATCGACCTTCAGGTTATGAGCCTGACGAGCTACCGGACTGCTCCACCCCGCGTCACCTTGAAGGGTGGGCGGATATAGGCCATCCCATCTGCCCTGTCCACCCCGCAATTCCACTTCCACGTCCGTTCGAGCGCGGTGTCACGGGATGGTACGTGCGACCAATTCGCCGCAGCGTGACGCAGCCCCGCCAACCGACGCAGCTGCCGCCCACTTCCGGGCGCCGCGGTCGCCCGAGGCGCGAATCCCGCCACGTCAACCTTGCCGCAGCCTGCCCGCTCTCTGTGCAACGAGCTGAAAATCCCAAGGTTTTCTTCTTAACGTCATCCCGTGATCGTCATTGAAGCGTTAGACAACCGCCGCTATAACCCGCCCCGACGAGCGGCACTGCGAAGGAGCGTGCATGGGTACCCAACTTCCGCCTGGCTATCGGCCGTCGGAAAGCGAGCCCTTTATGAACGAGAAGCAGCGGGAGTATTTCCGTCGCAAGCTTCTCAATTGGAAAGAAGAGATTCTGAAGGAGAGTCGCGAGACCATTCAGAACCTGCAGACAGAAACCGTGCCTCATGCCGATCTCGCGGATCGCGCTTCCACCGAAGCCGAACGCCAGCTCGAACTTCGCACCCGCGACCGTCAGCGTAAATTGATCGCCAAGATCGATGCGGCGCTGCGCCGGATCGAAGACGGCACTTACGGATTCTGCGAAGACACCGGCGAGCCGATTTCGCTGAAGCGCCTCGACGCCAGGCCGATCGCCACTTTGTCGATCGAAGCCCAGGAACGTCATGAGCGGCGCGAAAAAGTTTATCGCGACGACTGAATAAAGACGTCCGCTGAACAACAGAAAAGGGCCCGGCCGGACGAACCGATCGGGCCCTTTTGCTGCACTCCCCCCAAAATTACCAAGGCATCAGGATATCGAGCAGCTGGCTGCCCAGACGCGGCTGTTGCACGTCGCTGACCGTACCGCGGCCGCCGTAATTGATGCGCGCTTCGGCGATCTGCGTCAGGTCGATGGTATTGGCGCTGGTGATGTCTTCGGTGCGCACAATGCCCGACACGGTGAGATCGCGCAGCTCGCCGTTGACCTTCATCTGCTGATGGCCGGAGATCACCATATTGCCGTTGGGCAGCACCTGGGTGACCAGCGCCGCGAGCGTCATGTTGATCGATTCCGACCGGCTCACCGCGCCGCTGCCGACGTTCGAATTGGTCGAACCCATCTTGACCAGGCTACCCGGCGTCAGGCCGGCGCCCGGCATCAGCGTCTCGAGGCCGAACAGATTGTCCATCGAGGCGTTCTCGGAATTGGTCCGCCCGCGGGTGGTCGAGTTCGAGAGCTTGGCCGCATCCGCCACCGCCACGTTGACGGTGATGATGTCGCCGACGCGCGAGGCGCGCGGATCGTGGAAGAACGAGCGGGCGCCCGGCTGCCACAACGACGAGCGGCCCTTGGGTTCGGCCGGCGGCTGCGGCATCGGCACCGACACTTGCGGCGCGTTGTTGGTCATGCCGGCGAGCCTGGGTCCGCCATGACCGAGGTCGTCCAGACGATCGACCGTCGAACATCCGGCGGCGAGAACCGCGGCCGAAACCAGAACGAGGAGATTACGCATCAACATGGACAATCCTCAGCGATGGATAGCTGCGAAGCGGTTGTTGCCGGGGCCGTTCAGCGCACCGCCGGCCTGGGCTTGGACTTGGCCGGGGCCGACGACAATGCCGCTGATCTGGCGGTAGGAAACCGGATTCTGGATGGTGACGGTCTCGCCCAGGCCGCCTTCGTTCATGGCGCGGCCGCTGGCAGTGAGAACCACGCCAGGGGCTTCGAACACCATGGTCACGGTCGAGCCTTTGGCGACCAGGACGGGACGGCGCAGATCGGACAGGCGCAAGGTCTCGCCGGCGCGCAAGGTGCGGCGGGTTTCCAGGCCGACGACATCACCGAGCGAGGAGGCGATGCCCGCCATCACCTGGCCGTTGATGAGGGCATAGGTCATGTCGGATTCGCCGATCACCTGACCGCGGGCGATATCGTGGTTGGGAACCACGACGCGAACGCCGGCGAACGCGGGACTGGCAAGGATCAGGGCGAAGGCGAAAAGCCAGAAGCGCATCATGGTCAGGCTCCCAGTTTGGCGGTCTGCGCCAGCATCTGATCGGCGGTGGTCACTACTTTCGAATTCATTTCGTAAGCGCGCTGGGCCGTGATCAGAGACGAGATTTCGCTCACCGCATCGACGTTGGAGGTTTCCAGGAAGTACTGCTGGATAGTGCCGTAACCGGTCGAGCCGGGAACGCCCGCCTGCGGGCCGCCCGAGGACGGCGTCTCGGAAAAGAGATTGTCGCCCAGCGCCCGAAGGCCGGCATCATTGGGGAAGCGGGTGAGTTCAAGCTGGCCGGCGAGTTGCGGCGCGGTCTGGCCCGGAATGGTCACCAGCACCTGGCCCTGAGAATTGATGGTCGTCGCCGTGCCGTTGGTCGGGATGGCGATGCCCGGCTGCACCACATAGCCCTGCTGGGTGACGAGCTGGCCTTCCGGCGACAGCTGGAAATTGCCGTCGCGGGTATAGCCGTCGGTGCCGTCCGGCATCTGGATGCGGAAATAGCCCGCGCCATTGACCGCCACATCATAGGTATTGTTGGTGTGGTTCATGTCGCCGGGCTTGGTCATGCGATAGATCGCTGCCGTGCGCACACCGGTGCCGATCTGAATGCCCGACGGCAACAGCGTACCGGTATCCGACGACTGGGCGCCGGCCTGCTGGATGTTCTGATAGAGCAGATCCTGGAACGCCGCCCGCTGGGCCTTGTATCCGGTGGTGTTCATGTTCGCCAAGTTGTTGGCGATGACTTCGACGTTGGTCTGCTGAGCCAGCATCCCGGTGGCGGCAATGGAAAGGGCACGCATCACTTATACTCCTTAACTTACTGCACCGAACCGAGCTTCTGGACGGCTTGGCGCTTCATGTCGGAAGAGCCCTTTTCCAGTGTCGAGGTTGCTTCATAGGCGCGCATGACTTCGACCATGCGCGAGATTTCGACGATTGGCTGCACGTTGGAACTCTCCAGCATGCCCTGCGCGATGGTCGCGTTGGCGGCCGGATTGGCCGCCTGAGTGGTGGCGTAAAGGCTGCCGCCCTCTTTGGTGAGAGCGCGCGGATTGGCAAAATCGACCAGACGCAGCTTGCCGAGCTGACCCTGTTTGCCGGTGATGGTGCCGTCGGCGCCGAATGTAATGTCGCCGTCATCGGCCGTGATGGTGACCGGACCGCCATCGCCGAGGAGCTGATCGCCCTGCTCGGTGACGATGATACCGTCTTGATTCAGCGTGAAATGGCCGTTGCGGGTATAGCGCTCGCCGGCCGCGGTCTGGATCGCGAAAAAGCCGTCGCCGCCTATGGCGAGGTCGAACGGCGACCCGGTGGACTCCATCCGTCCCGCCGACAGATCGTGCGTCACGCCGGCATCCTTGACGAAGCTCAGCGATTGGCTGCCCTTCTCGCCCTGCGCGGGCCGGAGCTGCTGCAGGTATTCCTCGAATTTGACGCTCTCGCGCTTGTAGCCGGGGGTCGACATGTTCGCGATGTTGTTCGCGATGACGTCGATCGAGCGGTGGGCCGCCAGTTCATAAGACAGACTAAGGAGCGAGACATTATCCATGGAGCGTCGGGGTCCTTTCTGGTCCTCTGCCGCTTCCACGGTCTGCACGGCCCGTGCCAGCGAAAATCCGCGAAAAACCGCCCTCGCCGCACGGCCGGATTGCACCTGCCGGCAATTCCTGCCGGGATAGTTCTGCCGGGAGCCGAAATTTGAACCACTCCTTAACCACGTCAGCCTAACGTCCGTTCACCAGTGAAGGGACGACGATGGCCAACACGGATATGGAAGCCGAGGACCAGGACGGTCAGGCACCTGCCGAGGACGAAAAGAAAGGTTTCGTTAAGAAACTGCTCGGCAACAAGAAGCTGCTGATCATCGCGGCGGCGGCAGTGCTGCTCGTGCTCGGCGGCGGCGGTGCGGCTCTTTACTTCTTTGTCTTCAGCGGTGCCGAAAGCGCCGAAAAAGCTCCCGAATATCCCGCCACCCCGCCCGTGGTCGCTTATGCCGACATGGACGAGATGATCGTGAACATCCAGAGCCAGGACGGCACGCCGGTTTATCTCAAGCTGTCGGTCCAGCTCGAACTTTTTGCGCCCGAAGAAAAGGCCGGCATCGACGCGCTGAAGCCGCGCATCCGCGACCAGTTCCAAGGCTATCTGCGCGAGCTTCGGCCCGACGACCTCAAAGGCTCGGCTGGAATCATGCGCCTCAAGGAAGAATTAGTCCGCCGCACCAACGTGGCCGCCGCACCCTACAAAGTGCGCGACGTCCTGCTCAAAGAAATGATCATTCAATAAGCCGCACCAGCGAGTTGAGTACAGATGGCCGACGACAACGACAAACCCATGACCAGCCAGGCCGAGATCGATGCGGCCTTCGCAGCGGCGGCTGCCGCTCCGATTCCGGATCTCGACGACGAGGCTGGTGACGAAGCTTCGGCAGCACCGGCCGAACGCATCCTCAACCAGGATGAAATCGACTCGCTGCTCGGCTTCGACGTCAGCACCGATGCGGTGCAGGACAAATCCGGCGTCCGCGCCATCATCAACTCGACGTTGGTGTCCTACGAACGTCTGCCGATGTTGGAAATCGTCTTCGATCGGCTGGTCCGGTTGATGACGACCTCGCTGCGCAACTTCACCTCCGACAACGTCGAAGTCAGTCTCGACAACATCACCTCGATCCGTTTCGGCGATTACCTGAACTCGATCCCGCTGCCGGCGATCCTGGCGGTATTCCACGCCGAACAGCTCGACAACTACGGCCTGTTCACGGTCGACTCCAACCTGATCTATTCGATCGTCGACGTGCTGCTCGGCGGCCGCCGCGGTTCGTCGGCGATGCGCATCGAAGGACGGCCTTACACCACCATCGAACGCACCCTGGTCCAGCGCATGATTGAAGTGATCCTGCAGGACATGGTGCAGGCGTTCGAACCCTTGGCGCCGGTTACCTTCCAGCTCGACCGCCTCGAAACCAATCCGCGCTTCGCCGCCATCGCCCGTCCGGCCAATGCCGCCATTCTGGTCAAGCTGCGCGTCGACATGGAAGACCGCGGCGGCCGCACCGAGCTTCTTCTGCCCTACGCCACCCTGGAGCCGATCCGCAAACTCTTGTTGCAGCAGTTCATGGGTGAAAAGTTCGGCCGCGACTCGATCTGGGAAAGCCATCTGGCGACCGAACTGTGGTCCACCACGGTCGAGATCGACGCCATTCTCGATGAGCAGACCATGCCGCTCAACAAGATCATGAACATGCAGGTCGGCGAGACCTTGCTGCTCAACGCCAGTCCGGAATCGAAGGTCGAGATGCGCTGCCGCGGCGTGCCGCTTTTGCGCGGCCGCATGGGCCGGGCCGGTACCTCGGTCGCCGTCCGGATCGAAGAAGCCATCGAACGCACCGACGCAAGCCGCGCCCTTTAAGGAGACCTCCCCATGCACGCCACCCTGCAAGCGATGGTCTCGATGGGCCTCGAAGTGCTGCTCTCGGTCCTGCTCACGGCGACCCTGGTATATTGCATCGTGCTCGAACGCCGGCTCGCCGCGGTCCGCAAAGGCCAGGACGGCCTCAAGCGGATGATCGGCGACCTCAACGGCGCCATCGCCAATGCCGGTGCCTCGCTCAGAGCCTTGAAGATGGCTGCCGGCGAAGCCGCCGAAACCCTCGACGACCGCCTGAAGCGCGCCCGCTCGCTGTCCGACGAACTGTCGCTCCTGACCAATTCCGGCGAACGCATCGCGCAGCGCTTCGACCGGGCCGTGCCGACGGCGCAATCGGCGTCCCCGCTGCCGTCGGGCAGCGTGATGAATCGTCTGAAGGCCGTGCGATGAAAACCTTCCGCCTCCTGCCTGCCGTCATCGTGGTCGGCCTGGGGCTTCTCGGGCTCAAGGGCGAAGGTTTGATCCTGGGCGCCATGGCCGAGGAGCAAAAAGCGGCTTCCGGAGATCTCATTGCGCAGGATACGGCGCCGCTGCCCAAGGACCCGGTCGCCGATGATCCCAAAGGCGAAAGCCCCTCCGAGGTCGATATCCAATCGAGCCTGACCAAACGCCGGATCGAACTCGACAGCCGCGAAGCCGATATCGAGATGCGCACCCAGGTGCTCAACGCCGCCGAACAGCGCGTCGACGGCAAGATCGCCATGCTGAAGCAGCTGCAGGATCAGATCACCGCCCTGCTCGGCCAGCGCGATGTCGAACAGCAGAAGCAGGTTGCCTCGCTGGTGAAGACCTATTCGGCGATGAAGCCGAAAGATGCCGCACGCATCTTCAACAGTCTGCCGGACGACGTTCTGGTGCCGGTGGCCAAGCAGATGAAGTCCGACGTGCTGGCGCCGATCATGGCCGCCATGACTTCCGACAATGCCCAGCGCCTGACCCAGAAGCTGGCCGATAAGCTGAAGCTGCCGGAAACCGCGGCCAATGCGATCACGCCGCCGGCGGCACCTGCGCCCGTCACTCCGCCGGCGCAAGCCCCACAGACGGCCAAGCCTGCCCCGCAAGCCGCCGCCAAGCCTGCCCCAGCCAAGCCGGCCGGCGCCAAGAAGTGAGTCTTGAGTGGTGATGATGCGGCAGATCGCGATCCGTTTTCTGGCCCTTGCGGCGACGATCCTTGTGATCGCCGCTCCCGCCAGTGCGGCCGATTCCGTTGCGGGCACCACCAACCAGGGTTATGGCCGGCTGCTGTTCACGCTGACGGACAAGGATCAGGTCTCGGCCCAGGTCAACGGCAGCGTCCTGACCATCCATTTCGGCCGCAAGCCCGCAATCAGTCCCGCCGCCATCGCCGCCGCCATTCCCGGCTATATCAGCAACGGCCGTACCGATGAGGACGGCAAGACGTATCACTTCGCGCTGACCGGCAATGCCAAGGTGCATGTGAGTTCGGCGGTCGACAAATTTGCCGTCGACGTCACCCCGCTTACCTTTCAAGGCACGCCGCCCGATCTGCCCAAGCCGGTCAAGGCTCAGCCCAAGCCGGTCGACGTCGCCAACCTGCCGGTGATCAAGGTGCGTTCGGGCGCCTATCACAACTTCACCCGCGTCGTATTCGACTGGCCGAAGAACGTGCCGTACAAAGTGTTCGGCGGCTCGGGAAAATTGACGGTCACGTTCGAAGAGCCGACCAAGCTCGATTTCTCCGCTATCGACCGGCAGGCGCCGCCATGGGTCAAGTCGGCGGCATGGCATCTGGCCGGCCGCACCACGGTCGTCGACCTCACCATCGATTACGCCTCCGGCTATCACGATTTCCGCGACGGGACCCATGTCGTGGTCGACGTGCTGGCGCCGAAGACCGACGCCGACTCCTATAATCCCCCCGGGACCGCCAAGCCGAGCGTAACCAGCCTGCAGCCCGGCAAGACGACCGGTCCGGCGCCGCAAGTCGCCACCGCACCGCCCGCCAAGCTGGCGGCCAATGCGCCGAAGCCGCAAGCGGTGACGCCGCCGCCAGCGACCAAGACGGCCGGCGCCGACAAGCCTTCGCCCGATAAGCCCGCAACCCCCGACAAACCGGGACCGGAAGGCGTCGGTCCGGCACCGACACCCGAGCCGCCGGCCGATCCCAATGCCCAGCTCGCGGCCGGTCACCTCACCAAGGACGGCGCCGTGCTGCAGTTCACCGGCGGCACCCGCCAGGGGATTGCGGTCTTCACCCGCGGCCTCAATGCCTGGATCATCCTGCAGACCAATCAGCCGCTCGATACCAACAAGCTGAAAACCCAGCTCGGCAATTTCCCGGTCGACGTCGAAGCCTCGGCCGGTGCCGGCACCGTCCGCCTGCGCATCGGCTTGCGCCAAGCGGAGCAGATCGCGGCCTACGCCGAAGGCTCCAACCTCAAGGTGGTGATCGCCAAGTCGGTGACGCCGACCGCCGTGGCGCTGGGCTTTGCCCGTAATCAGGAAAAGCCGGCCCATTCGACGATTTCGACGCTGTTGTCGGGCGCCACCAAAGTCGAGCGCGTGATCGATCCCCAAGCCGGCGACGAACTGCTGGTCGTGCCCGGAATGGTCGGACGCGCCGTGACCGCGCCGCGCGATTACATCGAATTCTCGGCACTCGAAACCGCCGCCGGCCTGGTGGTGATGCCCTATGTCGACGATCTCTCGGTCGGCGTTCAGAACAGCCGCGTCACCATCACCCGTCCCGCCGGACTTTCGCTCACCCCGGCGATGCTGCCGAACGGCACGCCGGATGCGCTCACCGCCAATTCGGTGTCGCCGAGCTTCCTCGACTTCGCCAAATGGCAGAAGGCTTACGGCGGCTCGTTCCTGGCTACCGAACGCCGGCTTCGCGGCGCCGTCGCCCGCCTTCCCAGCGAGCAGGCCAACCGCGCTCGCCTTGCCCTCGCCCGCTTCTATCTCGCCAACAAGTTCGCCGCCGAGACGCTCGGCGTCATCGGCGTGATGCAGTCGGTCGATCCCGGCCTTGCCGGCGATCTGCAGCTGCAGACCATGAAAGCCGCCGCCTCGCTGATGATGGGCCGCCCCCGCGATGCCCACAATGCACTGGCCGGCGCCCAGTTCGATTCCGACCGTCACGCCGCGTTGTGGCGCGGCCTCACCGATGTGGCGATGGAGAAGTGGGACGACGCCCGCACCAACCTCGATCGTGCCGCCTCGGTGCTGAACGCCTATGTCCCCGAGATCCAGGCGCGCGTCCGCA
This sequence comes from Alphaproteobacteria bacterium, assembly GCA_023259375.1. Taxonomy (GTDB): domain Bacteria; phylum Pseudomonadota; class Alphaproteobacteria; order Micropepsales; family Micropepsaceae; genus Rhizomicrobium. The sequence goes on along the minus strand of JAHFQC010000087.1, from coordinate 8,541 downwards.
TGGCGTCGGCCGAAACCGCACTCGCGACCGCCCATCCGGAAGTCGCCGATGCCGAACTCGAAGGTCTGCCCAAAGGGCTCGAGGGCGAGGTGGCATTGCAGGCCAAGCTCGACCTGGCCCGTCTCTACGCGGCCCAGCATCAGAACGACAAGTCCGATCCCTTGTTCGACGAACTAGAGCGCAGCGGCAACGAGAAACTTGCCGCCCAGGCGATCTTCTACCGTGTTACTGCAGGCCTCTCGGACGGCAGCCTGACCCCGCAACAGGCGATTAACGCGCTCGAACGCCTGCGCTTCCGCTGGCGCGGCGACATGCTCGAAATCAAGACCCTGCGCACGCTGGCCGGCATCTACTTCTCGCAGAAACGCTGGCGCGAAGGCCTGATCACCCTGCACGTCGTCACCGACAATTTCCCCAGCGAAGACGTCGGCATCCAGGCGATGGACGACATGCGCACCGCCTTCGTCAACCTGTTCCTCCATGGCGAAGCCGACAAGATGCAGCCCGTTGCGGCGCTCGGCTTGTTCTACGATTTCATCGAACTGACCCCGATCGGCGCCGACGGCGACGAGATGATCCGCAAGATGGCCGATCGCCTCGTCAGGGTCGACCTGCTCGGTCCGGCCGCCGATCTGCTCAATTACCAGGTCACCAAGCGTCTCGACGGCGTCGGCCGCGCCCAGGTCGCCACCAGGCTCGCGATGGTGCAGATGATGGACCACAAGCCGGAGGCGGCACTCGAGACCTTGCACACGACCCAGATTGCGACCTTGCCGGACGACGTGCTGCATCAGCGCCTGTTGATGGAGGCGCGCGCCTTTGCCGAGCAGAAGCATTACGACCGCGCTCTCGATCTCATCGCCGTCGATCAGCAGCCCGACACCCAGGCTTTGCGGGCGGAAATCTTTTGGAAGAGCGGCGCCTGGCCGCAAGCCGGGCAGGCCGTCGAACAGGCGCTCGGCGAACGCTACAAGGACGACAAGCCGCTCAGCAATCTCGAACGCGAGGAAGTGATGCGGGCAGCGGTGTCCTATTCGCTCGCCAACGATCAGGCGAGTCTCGACCGGCTGCGCACGAACTTCACGCCGAAGATGAAAGGCACGCCCAGCGCCACCGGCTTCGCCGTCGTCACCGAGCGCATCGACCTGCAGGGCATCGCCTTCCGCGACGCCGCCGCCAAGGTCGCCGAGGTCGATACCCTCAAGCTGTTCATGAACGAAATGCAGAACAAAAAGCGCTGAACGTACTTTTTAGGTCGCGCTTCTTATCCGAAAACCGCTCCACACTTTTCGGGAAGCGCTCTAGGCTCCGACGACGCTGCGGATCGCCATGCCCATCAGTTTGGAAACGACGACCACCACGCCCGCGACGCCGGTGTGCTTGAGAATCTCGGACCACACCGAAACGCCGCGATCCTTGGCCAGCAGCCAGCTCAGCACGGCGAGCAGGAAGAAGCCCCAGCCGATCGACAGCCAAACCGCCGCCACGGCCGGCAAGGCCATGAAAATCAGAAAGAAGCTCATCGCCACCGTGAGCCGCGCCAGATAATTGGCGATGGTGGTGCGGAAAGCGTGATGCTGCTTCAGCCGCTCGGCTTCCTGATAGATGTGGACCGACAGCGAGTCCGAGAGATTATCGGCGATGCCGATGATCAGAAGACTGGCCAGAACCGTCCCCCGCGAGGCGGTGGCGGTATCGAGACCGACGATCAACGCCATCGAGGTGACGATCGCCGAAGGCGAACCGAAACTGATCCAGCGGAGGTCGAAACCGGGGCGTTCGATCTCGTCTTTATTAAGCTTCTTGAGCATGCACTGCCGTCCTCGCGTCGGCGCGAGTGTACAGCATTCGGATTTCAGGAAAAGGATGCGGACGCCTTCTACGCCCTGTTGCTCCGCATTCTGCTACGCGCTTAAGTCTTTTCGGGCGATACTATTGTTGCGCTTGCCAACTCAACACGATCCCTGTTGCTCGCCGAGCATGGCGAACAGGGTGTTGGGCTGGATATGGGCTTCGCCGAGCTGCGCCTTGAGACCGGCGCGGGCATCGGCCGTAAAGTACACCGCCTGTCCGGTGCACAGAATGAGGTCGCGGATGGCGGCCTCCTTGAAAGTCGCGTGCGCCAGCTTGGCGCGGCGGAACGAAGTGCCCGAGAGATCGGCGCCGTTGAACTGCGCCGCCCGGAGATCGGCACCGTCGAACTTGGCGGCCTGGAGCTGGCAGCCGGAAAAGTCGACGCCCACGGCGATCACCCCGCGGGCCGAGATGCCGGCTAGGCAAAAGCCGCGCAAAGCATCGCCCAAGGGGCGCAGGTCTTCGTGATCGATCGCTGCCGGCTGGCCGCGCTTGCCGTTCGAGGAAAACCACTCGTGGTGAGCCACAAGCTCGGAGAAGATGAGGCGGGCGCGGACGCGAGCGGCCGCACTCGGCGGCGGCAGCACAGGACCAAGCGCCTTCGAGGCTTCGCCCGAGACCACGGCATCGCGGAAGCAGACATTGCGCAGGCGGGCGCCCTGGAACGACGTATCCTCGATCAGCGCATCGGTGAAATTGGCGTTGTCGAGCTTGGCATGGCGGAACGAGGTGTGGCGCAGCGCAGCGCCGGAAAAATCGACCGCGCCGTAGGGCGCTTCGGCGTGCTCGTTGCCGCGGAAATGTGGCGTTCCGTCGAGATGCAGCACCGCAGCGGCGCGAAGATCGGCGTGATCCATCACGGCGTTGCTGAGATTGGCACCGCGGAAGGTGGCGCCGCGCAAATCGGCATGGTCGAGATGGGCGCCGCGCAAATCGCAACCAGTGAGATCGGCGCAATAGAGACTGGCGTTGGAGAGATTGGCGCCGCTGAGATTGGCGTTCCTGAGTGACGCGCCTGAGAGATCCGCCTCGGAAAGATCGCGGCCGGCGATGCTGAGATCATCAAGCCGGCGGTTGGCCAGCCGCGCCCGCGCCCCCTGGCGGCGCGCCAGATAGCGTTCGTGCGCGGTGACAATGCGCGTCAAGGTGTTCTGGCTGATGACGCTGCCGTCGGGTGACGGAGCCTCCGCTGTGGCATGCATCGCAAGGTGAGTGCTCATGTCGTGCCCTCAACGGCAAGAGATGCGGCTGACGACCGACTCGGCGAGACGGATCATCGCCGGGCTCACCGGAGCGCCGAAAGCGAGCTGCCAGACCGCCGCCAGAAGCCGGTCGCAATGCTCGCTCGGACGATCGAACTTCAGATGTTCGGTCATGATCAGGACGAAACCAGCCCAGTCGGCGAGCGCCGGCGGATCATCCCGGAGATTCAAAAGGCCTTGCGCGAGATCGCGCGGCGAGATCGACAACAGCGCCGGCGTCCCGGCGGTATCGGACATCGGCGGCAACACTTCGGCGAGCTGCTCGCCGCGCATCATGGCCTGCATGACGGCCGCTTCGACCGATTCAAGGGGCATAAAGCCGGCAAACCCGTCGAACGCGATGGCGCGGCCGTGGGTGGGGACGTTCATGTACATCGGGGGGACCTTCCAAGCGGGGGCAGCTGAAGGTCCACAAAGCAGGAAGCGTGCCTGCCCGATCGGCCGGCAAGGCTTGCGAAACGAAGGTAAATGAGCCGTTAACCCGCAGCACACCCTGCCGCGAGGCGGAAGAGCTTGCCGGGTAAGGCGCAGGAATTGCCGTGAGATTGTTCCCCTCACGGCAAAAAACTGCATTTAATTCAATGTCTTGAAATCAATCCAGCCCGAGGTTGGCGATGATTTCGCGCAAGGTGGTGGCGGAGCTGTGGAAGGCTTTGCTTTCGTCCGGCGGCAACGCCACTTCCAGCACCTGATCGACGCCTTTGACCGAGACGATGCTCGGTACGCCGAGTGCCACACCCTGCTCGCCATACTCGCCATCGAGCACCGCCGAGACGGTCAACACGCTCGATTGATTGCGCAGGATGGCGGAGGAGATCTGGGTCATCGCCAGCGCCACCGCAAACCAGGTCGCGCCCTTGTAATCGATGATGTGATAGGCCGAGTGGCGTACGGCATGAACGATCGCCTTGCGGCCGAGCTCGGAGTTGTCGCATTTCGCGCAGGATTTGCAGAACTGCTCGATCGGCATGCCGGCCATATTGGTGATCGACCACGCGGCGAATTCGCTGTCGCCGTGCTCGCCCATGATGTGGGCATGGACGTTGTGGACGTCGACGCCGCAACGCGTCGCCAGCTGGTGGCGGAAACGCGCCGAGTCCAGCACCGTACCCGAACCGAACACGCGGCCGCGCGGCCAGCCCGAACGCTTGTGCGCGACATAGGTCAAGACGTCGACCGGATTGGAAACGATCAGAACAATCGCCGGAGAATTCTGAGCGAGGATCTCGTCCATGCAGGAATTGACGATGGCGGCGTTCTTCTGGACGAGCTGCAGGCGCGATTCACCGGGCTGCTGCTTGGCGCCGGCGGTGATGACGATCAGCGCCGCATCGGCGTAGTCGGACGGACCGCCGTCACGGATCTGGATCGAAGGAAAGAACGCCTGGCCGTGCATCATGTCGAGCGCCTGGCCTTTGGCGAGATCGCGGTTGTAGTCGATCAGCACGATTTCGTCGGCGAGCCCGCGCAGCGCCAGCGTGTAGGCATAGGTGGAACCGACCGCGCCGGCTCCCACGATCACGACTTTTCTGGCTTTCCAGTGCTCCGTTTCCATCGTCCAACCTCACCTCAAACGCGAGCGAGGGTCATGGACGGAAATTGCGACGATGACAAGGCGGAAGCGGTTAGGCCGCTTCCTCTTCCGATTTTGCGGTCGCATCGGCAGCGGTTCGCGTCGGCGGTTGCGACACGCCGGGCTGCGGCGGAACCCGGTCCTGCCGTTCGGCTTCGAGCTCTGCCAGAGCCTCGCGCCAATGTTCCTCGGCGCAGCCTTCGGGACGTCCGGTCCGTTCCCAGATCCGGTAGGCGCGCACGCGCACCTCGTAGTCAGAGAACGCCGTCGGTCTGGATTTCGACATGGACTCTCCTCCGCAATGCTGCCAGCCATCCCGGCGCCGACTATAGAACAATCGGCGTCACGGATTGATGAAGAGTTTGCAGCAGCACTATCGCCGAAACGCAGTAGTGCGGAGGATCATTCGGTCAGTTTGTCTGTGCCGCGGCCGGCGACGCGTCGTTTAGCGGTCCGGTGTGCGAGGGCTCGGCCCCGTAAGCGGCAATGACAAGCACCATCGCCGCCAAAAATGCGGCGAACAACCCGAAAAAACGGCGCATGAAAGCGGCCCCTCCCAACGAGAAGGCCATTGTGGCGCAAACCGGCACAGAATGCGATGCGCCAAAGCGTTTCGCGGGTGCTGGTTGGCGGAAAAATATCCGCACCAATAACGTGTCGGCTCAGGTGTGGACCAGATCTTTGAACTCGGCCACCACCTTGCGGTAGGTGTCGCGCTTGAACGGCACGATCAGCGACAGAAGCTCATCGAAGCCCGACCAGCGCCACGAGGCGAATTCGGGCTCGTGGGTGACGAGATTGATGTCGCTGTCCTTGCCGTGAAAGCGCAGCGCGAACCACTTCTGCGTCTGGCCGCGGTACTTGCCGTGCAGCGCCACACCAATGAGGTGCGGCGGCAGGTCGTAGTTCAACCAGTCGGGATGAGCGCGCAGGATTTCGGCCTTGTCGGTGCCGGTCTCCTCCTTGAGTTCGCGCATCGCCGCCTGTTCCGGGGTTTCGCCTTGGTCGATACCGCCCTGCGGCATCTGCCAGCCTTCCACGGTCTGGTCGATGCGGCGGCCGACAAACACCTTGCCTTCGGCGTTGAGCAGCATCAGTCCGACGCAAGGGCGATAAGGCAGGTCTTCGGCTTTGAGAATCTTGGGCATGGGTTTCCGCCATGCCGCAGCACTCCCGCGACGGCGCGGAAGCGAAGCGGCTATTTCTTTCCGGTCGCAACTATCGCCGAAATGGGCGCCAGAACAAAGCCCCGGCCTTGCAGTCCGCGCGCCCACAACGTCACCCGCTCCATCGTCACCGGGTAACGGAAACCGGTACCGACCGCCTTGCCGTGGGTGCGGGCTTCGGTTTCGAGATCGGCGAGACGGTGATCGATTTCCATCGACGCCTGGATCGAATCGATGGTGTTGGTCGCCTGCGCGAATGGCGCCCCGAGCCGCTCGGCCACCATCGGCGCCACCGAACGCGACGCCGTGCCGTTATCGTAGAACAACAGGCCGCGCCGCATCAGGAAGGTCATCATCGGCTCGATCGGCCCGGCCTCTGAGAGGAAGCGGCCGCCCAACATATTGGTGACGCCGACATAGCCGGTGAAACGGGTCAGCGCCCAGGAAAGGCGCCGCGTATTGGCTTCCTCGCCGACCGAAACGCGCAAGGTGTGCTCGCCGGGATCGGAATCGGGGAAGTCATAAGGCTCCATCGGCACCTGCAGCAGCACCTCGTGGCCTTTCTGGCGCGCCAGCGCGACCCAGTTCTGGACGTCGGCGAGATAGGGCGCGAACGCCAGGGTGACGCCGGGCGGCAGATTGTTGATCGCGGCCTGGGTATTGGAGGCGCTGAGGCCGAGGCCGGTGATGACGATAGCGATGCGCGGACGCCCGGCCGGCGGCTGCGCCCCGGCGTAAGCCTGCATCGGCGCGACACCGGCATCGGAAATACGCGGCATGTAGCCGTCGGGCGTTTTTTCCAGCAGCGACGGATTGGCGACCGACGGACCGCCCTTCAGCGGCGGCAGAGCCACGGGTTGGGGCTGGGCAATGACCATGGCGTCGGGCGCCGCAGGCGGCGGCGGCAAAGCGGCGACGGCGGCCTGCTCGGCCTGCGAAAGCGTGGCAGGAAGGATGCCTCCTGGCGGGGTTTCGAATACCACCGGGCCGACCGGCAGCTTGGCAGCCGCAGAGGCGGTCAAAGCCGGACGCGGCGGAGGCGCCAGCGCCAACGTGATGGCGTCGTCACCGGTCGCAGAGCCGAAAAACTGGATCGCCAGGGCGCCCGCCCCGAATGCCGCGAGGACGAGTGCCCACGCGAGCCCAAGCACGAGGGCCCCGCGGTTCCCGGTCATACTGTTCGCGGCCATACGCCTATGGTAACGGCCAGCGTGGTTCAAATGAGGTTAACGCCGCCGGAATTTGCCCCGTTTTCAAGCGTTTTCACCGGGCGGACAAAAGAAAATGGCCCGGGATCACCGGGCCATCTTCAGAAAAAACGGTCAATCGCGTCTCAGCGCTTTTCCGGGCTCTTGTCCGGCGCCTTCGCCTGGGCGACCGCCTGTTTGCCGTGGAGCATATCAAGCGCGTAGCTGAGCTGGAAATCTTCGACCTTCTTGCCCTGCGGCGGACGGACGACCGGCTGCTGCGCCTTGGTCTTGGCGGCGGTTTCGTTGGTCAGATGGCCGGGCAGATCGGCTTCCGAAGGACGCTCGAACTTGGCGACATTTTCTTCCGAGCCCTGGGCTACGGCGATATTCGGGGCAATGCCTTCGGCCTGAATCGACCGGCCCGACGGGGTGTAGTAGCGCGCCGTGGTCAGACGCAGCGCACCGCCGCCTTCGCCGAGCGGAATGATGGTCTGGACCGAGCCTTTGCCGAAACTAGTCATGCCGACGATGGTGGCGCGCTTGTGATCCTGCAGCGCACCGGCGACGATTTCCGACGCCGACGCGGTGCCGCCGTTGATCAGCACCACGATCGGCTTGCCGTCGGTGATGTCGCCCGCCTTGGCGCTATAGCGCTGGGTGTCGTCGGGGTGACGGCCGCGCGTCGAAACGATCTCGCCCTTGTTGAGGAAATCGTCGGAGACCTGCACCGCCTGATCCAAGAGGCCGCCGGGATCGTTGCGCAGATCGACGACATAGCCCTTGAGGTTCGGTACCTGCTTCTTCAGTTCCTTGACGGCCTTTTCGAGTCCACGGCCGGTTTCCTCGTTGAAGGAGGAAATGCGGATGTAGCCGATATCGCCTTCCTTGCGCCATTTCACGCTGTCGACGTGAATGACGGCGCGGGTGAGCTGCAGCTCGAGCGGCTTCTTCTCGCCCTGGCGCAGCACGGTCAAAGTCACCTTCGAACCGGCCGGACCGCGCATCTTGTCGATGGCGTCGTTGAGGCCCATGCCCTGGATCGAGTCGCCGTTGATGGCGGCGATATAATCGCCCGTCTTGACGCCGGCTTTGGCGGCAGGCGTGTCGTCGATCGGCGAGATCACTTTGATCAGACCGTCTTCCATCGTCACTTCGATGCCGACGCCGCCGAATTCGCCTTTGGTGGTGATCTGCATGTCGGCGAACGCTTTCGCGTCCATGTAGCTCGAATGCGGATCGAGGCCCGACACCATGCCTTCAATCGCGCCGCTCATCAGCTCCTGATCCTGGACCGGGCGGACGTAATTCTCGCGCACCTTCTCATAGGCGTCGCTGAACAAATCGAATTGCTTGTAGATCGAGCCGTTGTTGGCGCCTTGCGCCTGAGGCAACAGCCCCACGGCGGTGACGATCCCAAGACCCATTCCGAGAGCGACATACCCAAGGCGCTTCATGCTATCGTGCCTTCCTGAGCGTGGCGGCGAGGTAAGGAGCAG
>JAHFQC010000133.1 GCA_023259375.1 Alphaproteobacteria bacterium | reverse complement strand
CGAGCCTGGAGTTGGAAAGCACGCCCAAGCCATAGGCGAACGACACGTTCGCGCTCGCAAGCGCGGTGCTATAGGGACTCGCATCGGCTTGTGCCCCACCCCAGCCGGCGTATTCCGATTTCTCGCCTGACCCGAGCGTCGGACCGAGCGAGGCATGATAGATTTCCGGATCCATTTCAGGAGCCGCAATGCCGTCAGCCGCCACATGAATGCGGCCCGGCATTTCCGAGAGGTATACGCCGCGCTCGAGAAGGTGGGTTCCGGTCGCCTCGAGGGCCAGCGTTTCCTGCGGCTGCAGGGTGAACGTGGTCTCGCCGCTGAAGGGTGGCAAGGTTTCTTTTGTCCAGAGGTTGCGCAAAACTATCGGGGTGCCGGACGCGAACTTCAGATGCGCACTCGTCAACGTTACTTTGATGGGAACCTCGCGACGGTTGAACAACGCCACCGCCTTCTTGCCGTTCGCCAGCGACTTGACGAGGATGTGAACGTCATCCGAGCGGTAGGCTGGAACCGCTTGATTGCCGAGCTTGTCCTGGTTCACCGCTACGACATCGGTATTGCCCAAAATGTCGAGCAGCGCCTTGGGCGCGTGACGCAAATCATAGCCGATCAGAAGCGGCGCATTGACCATCGCCCACAGCGTGAAATGCGTGCGCGCCGCAACGAGATGATGCTCGTCGAAATCGCCGGTCCCGACATAGAGCATGTCAGGATCGTTCCAACTGCCGGGATGAGCGTAGAGCGCACGCGTCACCACGCTGTCGTAAGAGTGCAGCATCGAGGTCCACACCGGCGAAATGTCGGCACTGGTGCGCCAAGCATTGCCAACTTCGGTGCCCCAGGCGCGGACATTGGCGCGGCCCCAGGTGCAAATCGATAGAAAGTATTTTCCGTCCGCGTTCGATGCGTTCAGCGCGTCGGCAACAGCGGCATAGCGTGCCTTAAGGCCGGCAGCGTCGTCGTATTCGGGGAAGGAGCGGACGATCACCGGTTCGTGCGCCCGATACCCCGCCGCAAGCGCCGGTGCGCCCGGCATGAAATCGGCGACCCCGCACGCATCCACCTTGATATAGTCGAAGCCCCAGTCCTTGAAGAAGAGATGGATGTCCTGATCGACATGACCTTCAAGCCCGACTTCGCGTTCGGCCGTCGTTCCGACCGGCAAATTCGGCGATTGCGGGTCCCAGGCCTGCGAACAGGCGTTACGCCCGATATCGGTATAAATGCCCGCCTTTAGCCCCATCTTGTGCAGACGGTCGACGAAGGGTTTGAAGCTCGTCTGCCCGCTGCCCAGTTGAGCGCTCGGAAAAATCGACGTGCGGATTTCGAGACGGCCATCCGTCGGGCGCCGCTTGAGCCACCAGCCGTCGTCGACATTGACATAGACATAACCGGTCTTCGCCAATCCACTGGCAATGAGCGCGTCGGCCGAACCAATCACCTTTTCTTCCGTGATTTCGGTGCGAAAGGCATTCCACGAATTCCATCCCATCGGAGGTGTCGCTGCCATGCCGCCATGATCGGCCGTCCAGCGCCCTGCCGGCGCGAGCGGGTCCGCCAAGTTCCCCGCCGCCGAGGGCAAGGCGAGCAGTGAGAGCAACAAGACTGCACTCGACGCCGACAAGGCCGCTTTGACGTTCCAGCTCACGAAGAACCTCCGATAGGGTGAAATCTTAAGGGCGCGCGCCCGGCGCCGAGCGGGAGCCGCTCCAGCTTGTGCCGTTTTTGGTCAGCGTGAGGATTTCGTCGTGTGCGATTTTCGCACCCACCGCATCGGCCTGCGAATAACCGCAGAGACGATGCAGCATCACCCGCATCGGGCCCATATGGGTGACGATCAAAAGCGGCTGCGTCTGGGGCGCATCGAGCACTCCCAAAATGCGGGCTTCGATGCCGACGTAGCTTTCGCCGCCGGGCGGACAATAATTGTATTTGTCCTTGTCCCGCGCCCGGCCGTATTCGCTGTTCCGGATGTCGCTGGCGAGCCAGCCGTCGATGACGCCGTGATTGACTTCGCGCAAGGCGGCGGTGGGTTCGACCGGCAGATTCAAAGCCTCGCCGATAATCGAGGCCGTGGTGAAAGCCCGTACGAGATCGCTCGACAGGATGCGCGCAATGCCTAAACCCTTCAGCGCGTTCCCTTGCCTTTTCGCCTGTTCGCGGCCTCGATCCGTAAGCTGAGGATCAACCTGTCCGAGAAAACGGCCTTCCCGGTTTCCTTCGGCCTCGCCGTGGCGAACGACGTATACGATCATCGCAACTTTCCTTTCGAACCTGCCGCTCCGAGTCCCGGGAGTGGCATGGATCGCCGCCTGGTATCAATGACACAATTGGCGGCGGGTTCGTGCCCCTGCCCGTCACCGCACTTCGAGCGTAGTTCCCGTGGCGAAGGCTCCGAGTTTTGCGTCCCATTTCTGGCTTTTGGCGGCATCCTCGCCGTTGGCCGGACGGACGGCATAACGGCTGTCGCCCGCAAGCCGGCTGTCGGCATCCGGTAAGGCCAGCAACACATCGTATGTTCCGGCCGCCAGATCGGAGGGAAGTCGGACAGCAAACGCCGCGGCCGAATCCGCTCCCGGCAGCCAGCGCCGCGGATCGGCGCCCTCCGCCTTGATCCGCCGGACCGTACCCTGCTGGCGCAGCACGATCTCAACCGGACGAGGATTGTAGAGGCGCGTCCAGCCGGAATTGCGCATCACGAGTGTCACCGGCAGCGATGCACCGCGGCGCGCAGTGGCCGGGTGCGTGAGACTGATCAGCGAAAAGCGATAACCCATGCGGCGCTCGACGTCGGCCATGCAGCCGTTTTTGATCCAGTTCTCATGAAACAGTCGGCGATAGTAAGCCGAGTTGAGATAGCTGAGATGATAACGCGCGCCTTCGGCCGCAATATCGGGGCAGGTCGGACGCGGTGTTGCGCCGGCTTCATCGGCCGGGTTGCAGGTCTCGCCACCGAATGGGGTGAGCGCACTTAGCGCGGCGGCATAGCGCTGCTCGCCAGCCCGCTTAGCCGGGTCTTCGCTGTAGGTGCCGACATCGGTCTTGCTGGCCAGAAAGCAGTCGCTGTGAAATCCGATCCGGTATTGGCCGCTGAGTGCCGCCTCTAACCCCGGCAGAACTGGCGTCCACGCCTGGATGTAGGGCGGATAGCGAAATTGCACGAAGCGCGAGGACGGCACGGCATCAAGCAGCGCGTCCTTGATTTTCGTCCGGTTGCCCGCTTCGGTCAGGCGGTTGGACGAGGTATGCCATTCGCCCCAAGCTCCGATGAAACCGGCCTGCACCACGGCAATGACGTCGGCGTTGCGATCGAACACCGGCTTCAGCTGCGCCAAATGCTCCAGAACACGCGCGAGCGATGCGTCTTTGGCATTGTGGTATTCGGTCTCGCCATCCGGATCATTATATGAAGCACGTATGATGAGTTTAACGCCGCCCCGCCGCGCCGTCGCAAATGCCGCCTCCAGCCGGTTGAGATAATCGGCCGACAAGCGGGCATCGCGATAACGCTCAAGATTGATGCGCGCATAAATGAGACGGAAACCGGCGGCATAGGCGTCAGCGACTTCGGCCGCGCTGAGTGCATCGAAATCGGTGGAAGCGGGGCGGTAAAAGCCGCGTTCCGGATTGGCGAAAACGTCGTTGGCCGGGCGGAATTCGGCGCGGACTACGCCCTGTTTTGCCGCGGTCTCCGCCGGCTGGCTCTGGCCGCCGGTCACGACGGCAAGACCGGCCACCAGGAACGTCACCGCCATCCGTCTCTGGGAAATCGCCATCGCCAAAGCCCTTGCCCAAGTGGATAGAAAAAGGGCGCCGCCACGGCTTTCGCGCGACGACGCCCAACGTTTGGATCAGAACCGGTAGGCGGCACCGATCCTGATGGAGCGGCCATAGCGATAATAGCTGTTCGTCAGGAGCGGATTACCGTTGATGGTGGTGGTCTGCGTGTCATCCATCAGATTTTGACCTTCCACCGTGAGTTCCAGGTTTTCGGTAAGCTTGTACGAGGCCTGCGCCGTAACCCACAGGATCGGATCGGACTGTTCGTTATAGCCCGGCCCGAGCACATTATTGGCCGTCACGTAGCCTTCGGTGTAGTCGCCGGAGAAGCTGACCGAGATCGGTCCGTGATCATAGAACAGGCCGAGCGAATAGACCGACGGAGCGATACCTTCCAGCGCCCGTTGTTCGCCACCGACCCAGCTTTCGGCCCAGTTGTGCGTATATTGCGCTCGCACACCAAGACCGTTCTCCATGAAGTGCTGAAGGCCGACCTCAATGCCTTTGACCTCGGCATAGTCGCCGTTGATCGGGCGGCTGATGTTAAACAGGTGGCCCTGCACGCCGATATCCTGTCCGGTTTCCCAGCTCGAGGTGATCTGATCGGTGATGTGCTTGTAGAAGAACGCGAAGTTCATGATCGAGTTCGAGTCGAAATACCATTCCAACGACGAATCGAACTGATCGGCCGAATACGGCTTGAGCTTGGCGTTGCCGCCGAAGGTCTCGGTGAACTCGCCCCACGACACGCTTTCGGTGGTGCTGGTGGGTGCCAGCATTTCAACCGACGGCCGGGCCACGGTGCGCGCAGCTCCCATACGCAGGTGCAAATCGTCCAGAATGTTATAGGTCACGTTCACCGCAGGCAGGAAGTAGGTGTAGTCGTTGTCCTGGGTAACCTCGGTCGGATCTTCATAGGTAACCGTGTTGTTGAACTGACCGTTCGGAACGATGCTCTTTATCTTCGCTTCCCAGGCCTGCGAGGAGGTCTTGGTATGCACGATGCGCACGCCGATATTGCCGCTCCAGCTGTCGCTCGACAGGTTCGCTTGCACGAAGCCGGACCATGTGCCTTCCGAAACGCGATAGCTTTGCAGCGGATTCCACGCTGGCGCCGCCGCGGCGTAGCTATAAGGGCCTTCATTCTTCGGACGTTCATGGCCATCGTAGGCCGCCAGAGCTTTCTCATAGCCTGCGATGTCAAACGACAAGAAGGTGCGGGGGAAATCGGCGTTGACCCCATCCATGAAGTTCGGCAGGGAGAAACTATGCGAAAGAACGTTGCCGCCGAGATCGCCGACATTGATCGCATAGTCGCCAGAATAGTAGTCGGCGCCGCCGGTGAGAGCGTTGTTGACCAAGTCGCGGGTCTTCTTGCGCTCGGTTCGGTTGACGCCGAACTGGACGTTATCGATCCAGTACTTGCCGATAACCCAGTCGCCTGCGAGCGAGGCGCCGGTAACTCTATCGATGATGTTGTCGCCGGCGAGCGAGAAGTAGTGGGTGTTGAAGTCCGATGCCTTGAAGGCACCGCTGGCCAGACCCGAAGCCAGTTCGCGTCCGTCGTCAAACTTGACGGAGACGTTGGGCACTCCTGCGCTTGTCAGCTCAATATGGGCGGAGTTGGGCTGGTTCATGCGCAGCACGACATAGCTGTCCTGCCCGCCCGAATTGCGCGCCGACTTCGAGCGATAAAGGTCACCGGTGATGGTCAGCGAGTCGGTCGCTTTCCATTTGGCGTTGATGCCATAAAGATCGGTGTTCACCACGCGATAGGTGGTCTGGTTCAAAAGCTCCGGATTTAGGCGCTGATCCGGATCCGGATTGGCCATGTCGAAGCTTGTGACGATGCCGTTCTTGATGACCATGTTGGACCAGCGATCCGGCGCAAACAGCGGATAGAACGACTGCTGGTAGCCGACCTGCGGCGAATCCAGATTCGTCTTCAGGCCGTCAACGACCACGGTCAACCGATCGCTCGGCCGCCACTCGACTTTCGCACTATACGCGGTGCGGGTTTTCTTCTCGATGATCGAACCGACGCGGAACTGCCCGGGCCCGATCAGACCGTATTCGTCCGGATCGAGCTGGCCGTTGCCGTTGGGATCGATAGCGCCGCCCCAGGCGTTGCCGGTCCACTCGGTGGCCGTGTTGCCAGTCGGGTCGGGATTACGGGTCCAGCCGCCGTCGTTGCCGGCCTCGTCGGTACGATCCTTGCGCTTTTCATAAACGACACCGAACAGAACACCGACCGTATCGTTGAAGAAGGTATTGCTGTAGACGCCCGACAGTTTGTAGCCGTTCAACTCGGACATCAGATTGCGGTCGCCTTCAAGGCGGACTGCGGCATGCTGGCCGGTCTTGTCGAAGGGGCTCGCCGAACGAAGATTGATCAGGCCGCCGATAGCGCCTTCCATGTTCGAGGCTTCCGCACCTTTGATAACGTCGGCGCCGCTGATGACGTCGGACGGCAGAACGTCGTAGGCAAAATCGCGCCCGGCGCCGTCGGTAGCCAGGATACGGCCGTTGAAGGTCGACAGTGTGTATTCGGGACCGAGACCGCGCACGCTGACCTTCTGTCCTTCGCCGCCAGCGGTTCGCGAGATCGAAACGCCGGTGATGTGGCTCAAGGAATCGGCAACGTTGGCGTCGGGAAACTTGCCCAGTTCAAGAGCGCTGATGGAATCCTGCACCGTCGTGGCATCGCGCTTCATGTTGACGGCCCGCTCGATACTCGCACGCACGCCCGTCACGGTGACGGTTTCCATCGCATCGCCGTTGCTCTGTGCGTAAGCCCCTAGACCCATCAACGTCGTCGTCAATGCGCTTGTGACCAGGAGCTTCGAAATCTG
The DNA here is from genome assembly GCA_023259375.1 of Alphaproteobacteria bacterium. Classification (GTDB taxonomy): domain Bacteria; phylum Pseudomonadota; class Alphaproteobacteria; order Micropepsales; family Micropepsaceae; genus Rhizomicrobium. Next base: position 1,265 of record JAHFQC010000133.1, on the reverse strand, counting down.
GTGCACTCGGCCTTTCATTACTGTCATCGTGTCACCCCCATATGTTGGCCACAAACGAAATCGCAGCCTTATAATGTTTCGATTTATATACTCTCAGGCCATAAAGTCCACAATATCTTTCGTTTTCCATCCAAAATACTATGAAAGGAAACCTCCGGTATAACTTTTTCTAGCTCCAGTGGTGTTTCCGTGCAAAAAAAGGCGCCATGCTGCATTGAATTTTGGCGATCGCGAGGAAATAACAACCCTAACAAAGCCAAGCGCAGGGTAACGCGCGAGCCGGAGCCAAACAAAGTATGAGTGCAACATCAAATGCACCGACGGGAAAAGTGACACGGGACACGAGCGAGCGTCGCCGTCAGATCACCGCGATGATCAAATCGCGCGGCAGCGTGCAAGTCGTCGCGCTGGCAGAAATGTTCGGCGTCTCGATGCAGACGATCCGCAAGGACCTGCATTTTCTCGAAGAGCACGGCATTGCCGCACGTGCCTATGGCGGCGCCATTTCAGCCGACGTGGTCAACGTCAGCGAGCCGCCGATCGAGACTAAGCGCACCAGCCATACCGACGAAAAAGAGCGTATCGGCCGTATCGCGGCCGCGATGATTGAGCCGGGCGATTCCATCATGCTCGATTCCGGCACCACCACCTTGCAGATCGCGCGCTTCTTGCCGGACGAGGAAGACATCACGGTCGTCACCAACGACTTCAACGTGCTCGCGGCACTGACCCAGAAGCGCAAAATCAAAACCGTCATGCTCGGCGGCGAGCTCAGGCGCAAGAATATGGCCTTCTACGGCGCCAAGACGATTGCGGCGCTGGACGATTTGCTGCTCGACAAGTTGTTTCTGGGCGTCGACGGCTTCGATGTCGAACGCGGGATCACCACCCATCACGAACCGGAAGCGCTCTTGAACCGCAAGATGGTCGAGAGCGCACGACGCGTGATTGCGGTGACCGATGCGTCGAAGTTCGGCCGGGTGTGCCTGCACCGGATCATCGACATCGGCGAAATCGACGATCTCGTCACAGACAGCAACGCTCCGGAGTTCATCCAGAGCGCTGCACAACGTCTCAATTTTCGTCTGCACTTGGCCTGACGGTTACTGTCCGGCCAACAGGACGCGCTTGGCATTGCGGTAGTAGATCTTGTCGATCACCGCGCGCGGCAAAGCGAGGCCTTTGATGTCCGCTTTGAGATCGGCGACGTGCTGGGTGTCGGTGGTCGCCAGATAGCGCCAATCCGCTTTCCAGAACTTCTCGGC
>JAHFQC010000086.1:13309-23485 GCA_023259375.1 Alphaproteobacteria bacterium | reverse complement strand
CGAGCTCACCGAGGCCTACCGCTTCCTGCGCACCCTCGAACATCGCCTGCAGATGACGGAGGATGAGCAGACCCATACCGTGCCGAAGAATTCGCACGATCTCGCCGCCACCGCCTGCTTCGCCGGCTTTGACGATGTGACCTCGTTCGGCGAAGCCCTGACCCGGCGGCTGACCACCGTGCAAGGTCATTACGCGCGCTTGTTCGAGCAGGCGGCACCGCTGGCGGGCGAGGGCGGCAGTCTGGTTTTCACCGGCGTCGAAGACGATCCCGAAACGCTGGAAACGCTGCGCCGTATGGGTTTCAAGGATCCGGCGCACGTCTCGGGTGCGATCCGCGGCTGGCATCATGGCCGTATCCGGGCGACGCGTTCGGCGCGCGCCCGCGAGCTTCTCACCAAGCTGATCCCGGCGCTGTTGGCCGCGCTCGCCGCGACCGCCGATCCGGACGCCGCCTTTGCCCAGTTCGACCGCTTCCTTTCCAACTTGCCGTCCGGCGTGCAGTTGTTCTCGCTGTTGCTCGCCCATTCCGAGTTGCTGCGCCTGATCGCCTCGATCATGGGCTCGGCGCCGCGGCTGGCCACGCATCTGTCGCACGCGCCCGCCACGCTCGATGCGCTGCTCGACCCCGGTTTCTTGCGGGCGTTGCCGGAAAAGGCTGAACTCGACGAGCACTTGCGCGGTTTGCTGGCACGTGCCCCGCTTTATGAGGCGGCACTCGATAGCGCGCGCCGCTTTGCTCACGAGCAAATCTTCCGGGTTGGTGTGCAGGTGATCGACGGTCTGGCTAAGCCGAATGAGGCCGGTCCTGCTTTCGCTGCCGTCGCCGAAACGGTCATTGACGGGTTGCTCCGCCGTACCGAAGACGAACTGGCTGAAACCGCCGGGCGTGTGCCGGGCGGAGCGTTTGTCGTGATCGCGATGGGCAAGCTCGGCGGTCGCGAAATGACGGCGGGCAGCGATCTCGATCTGATCTTCGTCTACGACGCGCCGCCCGGCGTCGAAACATCCGATGGCCCCAAGCCTCGGGCGGTCAGCCAGTATTACGGCCGCTTGGCGCAGCGCTTCATCGCCGCGCTCACCGTGCCGACCGCCGAAGGCGAGCTTTACGAAGTCGACATGCAGCTTCGCCCTACCGGCAACAAGGGACCGGCAGCAGTGAGCCTGGAATCCTTTACCCGCTATCACGCCACCGAAAGCTGGACCTGGGAGCGCCTGGCGCTGACCCGCGCCCGCATCGTGGCCGGTCCACAAGCGCTGGCCGACAAGATACGGACAGTGATACGCGATACCTTATGCCGGCCGACGCCATGGGCGCAGTTGTCGGCCGACGCCTCGGACATGCGGCGCAAGGTGGCGGAGAACATCCCGGCCAAGAGCGCCTGGGATCTGAAATACGCCCGCGGCGGATTGATGGACATCGAGTTCACCGCCCAGGTGCTGCAGCTTCGTTACGCCCCGGACGACCCGTCGGTGCTGAACCAAGGCACGCTCGGGGCCCTCAAGGCGCTGACTGCAGCCGGCCATCTGGCCGAGGCCGATGCTGCGGTGTTGACAGCGGCTGCCGAATTGCAGCTCGCCCTGATGCAGGTGCTGCGGATCGCCCTCGACGGGCCGCTCGATCCCGACACGGCCACCCCCGGGCTCAAGCTCCTCCTTACCCGGGCGGCCGGGATCAGCGAATTTGCCAGCCTGCAGCACCTTGTGACCGACCTCCAGACGCGCGCCCACGCGGTGTTCGTGCGACTGGTCGAGGGATAGGGACGGGCTTCCGAGGCGGCCCCCCGATCGGCGGCGGAGCAGGGCGGAACCCCTGCTATCGCCTGACAAAATGCCGTTTTTGGCGAAAAGAGGCCGGGAGCGGCAGTCCGCCGCGCGTTTTCTCGCCTGCTCAGCCATCCCCTCTGGAAAAGCTGCTTGAATCCTGCCCGAGCCTAGGCCATAACCCGCCTCCCACTTGGAACGCGGGCGTAGCTCAGGGGTAGAGCATAACCTTGCCAAGGTTAGGGTCGGGCGTTCGATTCGCCTCGCCCGCTCCAGTGGAATCAATGGCTTGCGAGGTGTTTTCCCTCCGTCTACGGACGGTTTTGGGAAAACCTTGGGAAAACAGAGGCCGAGTCGCGAGCTTCTGGACCCGCGCAAACCAAACATCAATCGCAGCGGCGGCGTTCGCCAGGTAGCCCGGGTCCCACTCGCCATAGCCGGCCGTGGTGCGCAGGTCTGACCGGCGGTGGCCTAGTTGGCGGGCAATCTCGTCCTCGGGAACCCGGGCCAGCCGCAGAATGGTCGTCACCTTATGGCGGAAGCTGTAGGTGGAGATCTTCGGGATCCCGGCGCGCTCGATGCCCCGTTCGAGCCCGGACTTCACGCCCTCCATAGTGGTGTAGCCGCAATAATGGCTCCTGCGGGTCTCCAGCTCCGCTATTTCGCCCTCCCATTTGTCCAACCATCCCGTCAGCACCCGCGGCTCTCGTACGATCGGGCGCCGCTTCTTGTTTTGAGCGCGCGCGGGCGGGTTGAGGTCAACAAGGGAAGCGTCTCGAATTCGCTGAACGGGCATGAGGTCGAGCGCAGTTTGCGGCCTGCCGCCTGTGGCGAGTTGGATCAGGATGAAGCGGCGCAAATCCTCCGCGAGATCCACCGACCAAAGCGCAGCGATTTCCTCATCGGTGGGGATTCTTGCTTTCTCCACCACGGCCGGCCGCAAGCCCCAGCGCCGTTCCATTTGCGCTTCGGTGTATATGACCTCGTGAACTATTCGGGCATATGCCAACACCGCCCGCAACACCACGAGGTTTCGCGCGATGTATGAGAGGCGATAGCCTTCTTCGATACATTCGCTCGCGAATTCTCTCTGCTTGCCCTCAGTCAAGGATGCGACGCGCGCTGTCTCACCAAAATGGCGCAGAAGAACTTTGCCGGCGTTGCGCGACTGAAGCTTGGACGGCAGCTTGTCGGTGTGCCCGACAAAATAATCTTCAAGCACTACGGAGAGTCTGGCGGTCGCCGTTTTGGGGGTGCCTTTGATGACGATTTCAGCGAGCGCACGTTTGGCGGATTCAAGATCCGTTGTGCGCAGACTTTCGCGACGTGTTCTTCCAGTTCCGGCATCAAACCAATAGCGGTACAGAGTTCTTCCATCGCTCTCGGTTGCGATCCACTGGCCGCCGAGTTCGAACAGGGATCTGGATCGTGGTCTAGGCATCTCGCAATTTCCAGAACATCACGTATGTACTCGCGCACGGCGCTCGCCTCGTACCAAGCAGTTCCTCGCTGGCCGCGCACCCAGCGAATCTTTCCGGACTTCCGGGCTGTGCGCAAGCCCGCTCGGGAAAGGCATGGCCAGAATTTGACCACTTGAGATTCAGAAAGAAGTGAGCCGGCGTCACGAAGTGCTGGACCCGCTGTCTCAGCCAGATCCGGAGTAAATGCAGACACCGAAACCTTTGTGCCTGGCGCTGTCATCAGATGCTTCGCTGTCTCATCTCGTGATCGATTGATTGACTGCATTCGCGCAAAGAGAACGCATTGATGTTGTCGCGCGCGTAAGTGGCCTGTCTATGCCTGCGCCGCTTAACAGCAACTTGAGTAACAAAGAAGCGCCTTGGGGCACAACTCCAGGCAGACCTGTCTCTGCCGCGTGGTCGCCATCACATTTGGTACGAAACCCGGTCGATCTGGGGCTTGATGCCCTTGCCTTCCACAAACAACACAAGTTCGTATCAGGCCTTATTACTGATGCCCTGTAGGACGGGCGAAGTTTGATTGTCCGATGAGCGTATCCCGTCTGCGGCATGCCTTACCGGCTGAGAGCGTCTCCTATCGCGCGTGGTTTCAAACCTTTCTTTCCTTGTTCTCGGCGCGTGACCTATGGGCGGGCGCGGTTCTTCCGAAACCATCGCAGCCTTAGAAATTTCCCCGCGCGCCAAGGCGCGCTCCTCGCGGGACGCTTGCGCTTTCAAATTTCCCGCCCGCTCCGGTCCTTCGCTGCGCTTCGGCCAAAGTAGTTCGGTTGCCCGGCTTCCGCCCATCAACGGTCCGCCATCGCAAGGAAGAATGGTCTTCCCGCGATACCATTGGAGACGAACATGCCAGCCATCGGTGACGTCACGAAGCGGGACAACGCCTATCACGGAGAACTTCGCACCCTCGCGTTCCGCGCTCCCATCGATATCCTGCCCAATTCCGCCAAGAACGGCAGCAAGCAATCCGACTACCGGGTCTTCTCGACGGCCACCGAAATCGGCGCAGGCTGGGTCCCCCAGGCCGTCGCACCCGCGGAAGCACGTTATCGGCCGACCGATGCTCAGATCGCCTATTTCCTGGCGCGCTTCATCACCGATGTGCGCGGACTATCGATCGATCCGGTAGTGGTGCGGAATAACTGGCTCGAAGCGTACGATCTCGCCACCGACCACGGCTCTGTGTTCCTCGACGGCTTCGCCCAAGCGACCAACCCCTTCACCCATGTGGGCGAGCGGTCCATTGCGGTGCAGGTGACGAGCGTAGTCCGGGTCTCGGAAGCCTCGTTCCAGGTGAAATGGCTGGAACAGACTTACGAGCATGATGCGCTCGCCAAAACCGAGCATTGGACGGCGATCCTTCCGTCGTGACCAAACCGCCGGCCAACGCCGCCGTCCTGCGCAAGAACCCGCTCGGCCTTTACGTCAACGGCATCACCCGTTTTCTTTTCGAAGTGATCGAGGCAGTCAAACGCGAATTACCTGCCGGCCGCATCGGTCTCAAGATAAATCCGTCACGGATGATCTCGCCGGGGTCATGTTCGATAACGAGACCCTTGATCATCGCCACATCGTTACCCGGCTGCTCGCTGGGTCGCCGGCGGCAAACGCGCGGCCGATCCGCCTCAAGCGCGGCAGGAAAGCGCAGTGCGTAGCTTTACCGCGAGAAGTTGTATGACAGATATGGACAAAATGACCCAAAAACAGGGGTTTACTCTTGGAGTTGTCTGACTAATTTGCCTATCCTGACGTTTGTCATTCTAACGCTGCCATCGGGAGAGAATGGCCAGCGTGACAGAAGCCAGTGCGAATGGGAGAGAGTTCGTGGGCATTCAGGCGTTAATGGAGTTGGAAGAACGGAGTTGCGATTGCGACTGGGTATCGCTGCGATTTACACCAATGCAGCTGAAAATTCTGAATGGTGTTCGTTCCGGTCTACTCAACAAACAGATTGCGTTTGATGTCGGCGTTACCGAAGCCACCGTCAAGTCACACATGACGAGGCTTATGCGCAAACTCAACGTCAGCAATCGGACGCAGGTTGCGCTTGCGGCACAAGCCATGGAGCACAGGGAAACCTCGGCGCGTTAGCCGTTGCTCCAAATGTATCGAGCAAGCCCGCTTGGGGTAGGGAGCGTCATTGCTCGATAGCAAAGGCGTTTGTCTAGTGGCGTGTTGCTGGGCAGCTAAACAGGCGGCCTAGGTTTTGCCGCGCCGGTACTGGTGTGATCTCTCGTCGCCGACAACTCGTTATTCATCTCGTAATATGTTTGGTGTCTTCACCATCAGCCCAACAAAACCAAGTGATAAAGACGCTCGATCTCTCCAGGAGAGTTGTTCTGATCATAACGGCTAATTTTGAGGTGATTGCCAGCCTGAAGAGGGTTTTGAGAAGCTGCACGCCGCCCTGCTGACCGGTTCTCCTGCTCATGCCGAGGACATGGACTTTCATCGCAGAGTTCTGCTGGCCGCAGCCAATGCCTCGTTTCTTTGGGCATTGAACGCATTGTCGGGCGAAGTTGACTAGATCATGCGTGCCGGTGTCGATATATCGCAGTCACGCCCGCCGTACGAGATACAAGCGATGATTCGCGAACATAAAACCATCGTAGATGCCGTTCGCGTTCGGGACGCCGACGGCGCGGCGCTTGCCAGCACTGGCACCTTTCTGAAGGACGAAAGCGCATTCTATCCTGATGATTGCCTAGAGTGTGCGGCCGTCTGTCTGCAACTCGCGTGAAAGGTCGTCTGACATCGCGCACAAGCGCATAAGTGGGCGAAACAATCGTTTTAAATTGATTACCTCTCTCGCTTTTCTATTCCCCAAAATACTAGCGACTATGGTCGGGGATGTCTGATCAGACTTTCGTGGCTAGTTTGATTCCACACACAAGTATCCGCAGGCTCTTTTCCTAAGCTGGAGGAAAAGGGGTTGTGCGGCCATGAATGTAATGGTCACAGCCCAAATAAGAGGCAGCATCGGATGGGAGAGCGGACAACATGCCAGGGAGGGTTGAACTTTGTTGCGTACCAATGTGGTTTTCCAAGTTATGGGCAGGCGTCAAACTGCTTATCGCGCTCTGCTGCGGAGTTGCTTGGCTTCGGTTAGCGTTGCTGCAATTGCTGCAGGTTTAGTGGGCGTGCCGGCCTATGCACAGGCTGGCGACGCGATGGAGACAATCGTCGTCACCGGTACCCGTATTACGGCGAGCGGATTCCAGGCGCCGACCCCGACCAGCATGATCAGTGCGGTTGACATCGAGAAGAATGCCCAGCCGAATATCTTCACCACCATCACCCAGCTGCCATCGTTGATGGGTTCTGCCGGCGTGCAGAACAACACCTATTCGACCTCAAGCGGCACGCAAGGCCTCAGCTCGTTCTCGCTGCGCGGCTTGGGTACGATCCGTACCCTGACGCTGCTGGATGGCCAGCGCGTGGTCGGTGCCAACGTCACGGGCACCCCGGACGTCAGCCTGTTCCCGCAAATTCTTATCGAACGCGTCGACGTTGTGACCGGCGGTGCATCAGCCTCGTGGGGCTCGGACGCGGTCGGCGGTGTGGTGAACTTCGTCACCAACAAGCATTTCGAAGGCGTCAAGGCGAATGTCCAGGGAGGTATTTCGACCTATGGCGACAACGCCCAGCACATGATTCAGCTGGCCGTCGGCAAGTCGTTCCTCGGTGGTCGTCTGCATGTGGCAGTCGCCGGCGAATACGATCATGAAGACGGCGTTCCGGCCGGCGATCTCGGCGAACAGGCCGCAAACGGCCGTACGTGGTACCATGCCGCGACGTTCCTCAACACGGGCATGAATACCAAACAGTCGAACTACAATGGCGGCCCGCAGTACATCGTTTCTGGGCACGCGCAGTCCTACAAATACGCGAAATATGGCCTGATCAATGCCGGTCCTTTGGCGGGAACGGCGTTCGATGCAAGCGGCAAGCCGTATCCCTTCGTCTACGGTACGGGCCTCGGCGTCGCGACGGATCCGAGCTATCAGCGCGGCTGCTTCAACGGCTTCTGCGTTGGCGGCGATCTGTCGGCCGGCATCGGCATGGGCGCGTCGATCACGTCGTCGCTCCACCGTCTGAACGCCTATACGCGCGTCGGCTACGATCTCAATTCGGATAACGAGATCTATGCCACCGTCAATATGTCTCAGGTCAATACCAGCAACCAGCCGTATGTCGGCACCTCGCAGTCCGGTCTGACGATCCAGTGCTCGAACCCCTATGTTCCGGCATCGGTTCAGCAGGCCTGTGCGGCCAACAACATCACCAACTTCAGTTTCGGCACGGTCAATGGCAATTTCTCGCGCGATCCGATCGTGATGCCGTCGCGCAAGCAGGTTCGCCTAGTCGTTGGTGCTGACGGCAAGTTCGATCTGGCTGGCGTCAACTGGACCTACGATGCCTACCTGGAGCACGGCACCAATGTGACCGACATCCATGTTCACAACATTGTTCTCAATTCCCGCTACAACAATGCTGTGAACGCCACGCTGCTCAACGGCCAGGCCGTTTGCGCCAATGCAACGGCTCGCGCTGCTGGTTGCGTGCCGCTCAATGTGTTCGGCGGCGATGCGGTTCCGGATGCGGTGATGGACTACATCATGCCGGCGAACGGTCCGCTGCAGCACACTTATCAGACGCAGGATGTCGCGAGCTTTGCCATCAACGGTCAGCCGCTTTCGCTGTGGGCCGGTCCGGTTGCGGTCGCGTTCGGCGGCGAATATCGGCGTGAGTATTATCGCGTCAAAGCCGATCCCTACGGCAACGGCTTGACGAGCACCAACACCTTCACCGACCAGTATCCGGCAGACCCGGTGCTGAACTTTGATCCGGCCAAGACAAACGGCTCCAACTGGTTCGCCGGCAACTATCACGACGGCCACGGCGCGTTCGACGTCAAGGAAGTCTTTATTGAAACCAACGTTCCGGTGTTCGATTCCAAGGTGTTCGGCTCTGGCAACATCAACCTGGCGGGCCGCTGGGAAGACTATTCGACGGCCGGCGTTGCCTGGACGTGGAAGATCGGCGGTACTTGGGACACGCCGATCGAGGGCGTTCGCTTCCGCGGTGTGATATCGAGCGACGTTCGTGCTCCGAACCTTTCAGAACTGTTCGCTGCACCGATTTCCTCGACGCAGCCGAACTACACCAACCCGTTCAACAACTCGACGTTGACGGTTATGACCAATACGGTCGGCAATCCCAACCTGAAGCCGGAAGTTGCGCATAACACCGAAGTAGGTGTTGTCCTCAGCCAGCCGAGTTGGCTGCCGGGGTTCAATGCGTCGGTTGATTACTACCGCATCCGGGTGACCGGCGTTATCAACAACACCTCTGATCCGGTCACGCTGTGCTACCAGGGCATCACCTCGTACTGCAATGACAGCTCCGACTACACCGTCCCCGGCAAGTTCTTCTGGCTGCCGACCGCTCCGGGTACCGTGGGCTATACAAACATCCAGGCGTTCAATATGGCCTGGATCTTCACCGAAGGACTGGACCTCGAAGCGAGCTATCAGTTCCATCTTGAAGACTATGTCCCTGGCAACTTCACGGTTCGTGGCTTGGCGACCAACGTCTTCACCTACCTGCAGAACGCCGGCACGAAGGGTGCGGTCGATACGCAGTCGGCCGGCAACAACAGCGGTTCCACTCCGCACTGGAAATTCCTGACGGTGCAGAGCTACGACAACGAGAAGTTCTCGTTCAACATCCAGGAGCGCTGGTTCAGCGACGGTGTTGTCAACCGTTCCTATATCCAGTGCCAGACCAACTGCCCGATTTCGACCGGCAACTACCGTACCGTGAGCGACAACTTCATGGCCGGCGCCTTCTATCTCGACATCGGCGGTACCTACAACATCACCGACAGCGTGCAGACCTACTTCAAGATCGACAACCTGCTCGACCAAGATCCTGCGGCAATGCCACAGGACAACACGGGACAGGATGTCGGTACCGGCCTGTACGACGAAATCGGCCGCATGTATCGCATTGGTATTCGCGTCCATCTGTAAGTCATAAGGTAGATCAGATGAGGGTAGATCGTTCGTCTATCCGTCTTGGAGGCCGGCCGGTGATGGCCGGCCTGCTTGGTCGGAGATCGGGCTTCTGGTTCGCCTGCGCCGTTGCATTCCTGCTCCTTCCCGGGTTGGCAGTAGCGTCTCCCTCCACCTTCGCCGCAATTCCTGTCGATCCGTACGCCATCACGGCGACGGGGCACGGCGATGGTCAGGCGGACGACACGGAAGCCATTCAGTCGGCGATCGACAAAGCGGCCAAGCCCAGCGGCGGCATTGTCTTCCTACCCTCAGGCCGCTACCGGATCAGCCGGACCATATATATATGGCCCGGCGTCCGGGTTTTCGGGACCGGGCCGACACGTCCGGTTCTGGTTCTCAAAGACAACACGCCGGGTTTCCAGCGCGGCATCGCCCACATGGTGGTGTTCGCTGGTGCCCCCCGGTTGCCGGTCGCGATACCATTTGCGCCGACCGGTTCGGTGCCGTTCGATCCCAAGATCCTCGACGGCCATCAAGGCACCTTCTTTTCTTCGATGAGCAATATCGACGTCGAGATCGGCGCTGGTAACGCCGCCGCCACGGCGATTCGTTTTCGCGTTGCCCAGCATGCCGTCCTTAGCCACATGGACTTGCACATCGGCTCAGGCTTCGCCGGCGTCTATCAAGGCGGCAATGTGATACGCGACGTCCATTTCCACGGCGGCCGTTATGGTCTCGTAACCGAGAAAACGCCGCCGAGCTGGCCGTTCCTGATCATCGATTCCACATTTGACGGTCAGCGCTCTGCGGCTATTCGCGAGCATGAAGCCGGCCTCACTCTCGTTAACGTGGCGATGCGCAACACGCCCGTCGGTATCGATATTGACAAAGGATACAGCGACCAGTTCTGGGGCAA
>JAHFQC010000086.1:715-13299 GCA_023259375.1 Alphaproteobacteria bacterium | reverse complement strand
TGTCCGCTTCGAAAAAGTCGGGCAGGCCGCCATCATCATCTCGCAAGAAAACATCGCTTTCACCCAAATCGGTTTCGACAATGCGTTCGCCGTCGATACGCCGGTGTTCGCGCGCTTTCGCGACAGCGGACGGGACATTGCCGGCAAGGGGCCCATTTATCGCGTGAAGTCGTTCAACTACGGTTTGGCGATTGCGCAAGCCGGGCAAGTCGGCAAGTTCGAGACCCGTAGCGACATCGCGGCAATCGATGCCATGCCGGCCGAGCGCGCGGCTGCGATCCGCGATCTTCCGCTGGTGAGCGAGTGGGCCAATGTGCGCGATCTGGGATTGGTCGGCGACGGCAAGACCGACAACACCGCGGCGCTGCAGAAGGCCGTTGACACCCATCGCACGCTCTATTTTCCCGCGGGCATCTACAGTGTCAGCAACACCATCCACCTGAAGCCCAATACGGTTCTCATCGGCCTGCACCCGGCGTTGACCCAGATTGTGCTGGCCGAAAGCACGCCGGCCTTCCAAGGCGTCGGTGAACCCAAGGCCATGCTTCAGACTGCGGAGGGCGGCGATGTGATGGTCTCCAGCCTGGGATTGTTCGGCGGCGGGCTCAATCCGCGCGTAACGGCCTTGCTCTGGATGGCTGGCGAGAATTCGTTGCTCGACGACGTGCGCTTCTTCGGTCGTCCCAGCGCCGACGTCGGCCATTCCATGGGGTTCCCGTCCTCCAACAATAACCGCACCGGCGATGCCGATTCAGCAAAGCGCTGGGGCGGCACCTATCCGAGTCTTTGGGTTACGAAGAACGGCGGCGGCACCTTCAACGCATTCTGGTGTCCCAATACGCTCGCCGAAGCGGGTTTCTATATCTCGGATACGACGACGCCGGGCCATGTCTATCAAGCTTCGATCGAACATCACCCGCGTACCGAGATCGTGATGTCCCGCGTCTCCAACTGGGAGCTGCTGGCGCCGCAGACCGAAGAGGAATCGGGCGAAAGCCGTTACGCCGTTTCGATGGAAATCCGCGATTCCAACAATATTCTGCTGGCGAACTATCGCGCATTCCGGGTCACGCGTACGTACGGCCCGATGACGGCGGCGGCACAGCTCTACAATGTCCGCGATGTCCGCTTCCGCAATGTGCACATGAATGCCGAGCACGGTTATACGGGGTGCAAGGACGGCGCGTGTATCACCTATCTCAGGGCCAACAAGTACCCGTTCGAGAACTCTATCGAGGACGTCAGTCGCGGCACGATGGTGAGGGACCGCCAGTTCGCTATGTTGGACGTGACCAGCAAGCCGTCCGCCGCACCGCCTGCCAACGACAAGCTCAAGACGTTGGCCTCCGGCTTCTCGGCCATCTCCGGCGGAGCGGTCGACGCCAAAGGCAATCTCTACTTCGCCGACCGAGTTGCCCAGCGCATCTATCGCTGGTCGGACGGTGTGGGGCTCAATATCGCAAGCGACCATACGCTCGATCCGGTCAATCTGGCCGTCGACAATTCGGGCAACGTCATGGTTCTGTCTTCCGCGGGGGCCGATGGCACGGTGTTCAGTCTCAAGTCCGACGGATCGCCCAATGTGATCGCGGCAACGCCGGCCGGCCGGAACGCTCGCGCGGCCATCGCCATGCCGGGCAACTGGTGGTGCGACGGTCAGTTCAAGGATCAATACGATCCGGCGAAAGATCACTTCACCACGCTGGGCGAGATGTTCGCGCAGGACGCGGCCTCGGCTCCGCGCAAGGAATTCGTCTCGCCTGACGGCAGTCTGGTGCTGCCGGCCTATACCACCGTCGGCCAAGGTCCGCCGGACTATCGCGGCTGGCGGTTCTCTCATTCGCTCGATACCAATGGCTTCAATGTCGCTCGTCCGGGCGAGAGGATCTATGTCGCCAATTCCTCGGAAGGGCGGACCTACAGCGGCAAGCTGGGAAAAGGCGGTGCGCTCACCGACCTGAAGGTGTTTGCGGATCGCGGCGGTGAAAGCGTCACGCACGATGCGACCGGCCGGGTCTATTTGGCGAGCGGGCAGGTCTTCGTTTATGCGCCGGCCGGACGCGAACTGGGGCATGTCGACGTTCCGGAGCGGCCACTTCAACTGGTGGTCGGCGGATCGGAGCACCAGACTTTATACATTTTCACAAACCATGCTCTCTACGCGGCTAATCTCACTCAGCTGGTCAAATGAAGTAACACGTCAGCCGCGGCTTCGTGCACAGCAGCTACAGAAATATCGATAGTAATATACTCCCTCCCTGAACTTGGGCCGCCATCGCACGGGCGGCCCTTTTGTTTGGCGCGCGAGAGAGCGGCGGGCGCCTTCTTACGAAGCCGAATCTCGTGGGTATGCACTCTTGCGGAACTTGTTTATGACGCGCGCCCGCTTATGCCGAGAAGGATCGTCATCTAGGATCTAAGAATCTAGTCTCTTGGCTTGGTGGTATCGTGGTTGGTATGGACATAGAGCACAGGGAAAAATCTCAATAATTCCAATGCGAACTTAATCGAGTTGACCATTGAGTGGGAGTGAGGCCAGTTCTCACAAAAGCCGCTGGCATTCACCCAACCTCTGACGCTACTTTTTTCAGCCGTCGCTTCGCTGCCGTTTTTGGGGTTGGAGCTGAGTTCGGTTGCGACAGAGGCATGGAAGTCGTGGCGCCATTCGACTGAGTCCAGCCTGCCGTTATCACCATTGCCTTCAAAGACCGGGTAGGTGGGACATCCCATGGGGGCACCACGCATTGGCCGTTACGCCAAAGGAGTGGTTCATTGAATCGCGCGGGCCACGCTTCGGCTATCGCATCAGGGTTGATGTGTGATGGCTTTCAACCGCACCGGCTTTTCGTGTGCCTCAATTCTGGGTTGGTATGCGTGACACCAACACAAGTGCATGTCCGGAGAAATTCTCATTTCGGTTTTTCCCAATTTTCTCTTCACTGACCATCGGCGGGAGCAGACGCAATGGCGTCTGCGCTACGACCGGAATTTCCGCAGGTGATTAATACCGCGGCACATACGGATGCATTGTTAGTCATTCTCTTGTGACATCACGATTGCGTGCGCATGTCGGAGCCGCGGAACGTCCGTTTACGCTGCATCGGCGATTGACAGGAATTTCGGGAGCGGCAATATCGGTAATCGCTGATGTGGGAGAGACCGGTGATGAACCGGCGCCGAAGGAGCAACCGCCCCGGAAACTCTCAGGCAAAAGGACCGCTCAGCGCAAGCTTCTGAAAAGTGGCGCCTCCGCGCTCGCCGACGGGATAACGATCTCAGGCAAACAGACAGAAGGGGCACGACACGCTGATCCGTCAGCAAAGGACGTGCGCTTATGACTGTTGCCTCCGCCTGCCCGAGATCGTCCGCGCCGTTGAGCGTGGTAGATCTGTTCACCATCGGAATCGGGCCATCGAGTTCTGATACCGTGGGGCCGATGCGGGCCGCTCATACCTATGCCCCTTTGAAGCTGAGCGCCGGCGTTCCTGTTGGCGTGAGCTGCGACCTCACATTTCACAAAGGCACATTCCTGCCCGAACAGGCCAACGCGATGCGGTTCGTCGCGCTGTATGCGGGGCGTCCGCGCTCCGAGACCATCGCATTCCTCGATACCGTTCGCGCGGCCATGATGGCCTGCATCGAACGCAACACCATGGGGGCCGTGAAGGCGATCAATGCCGCCTATCTCGCCCAGCAGGGTGACGGCACACATATCGTGTCGCTTGATGCCGTGATCAAGACCGTGTGGCAGACCGGCAAGGATATGCGCGTCAAATACAGAGAAACCAGTCTTGGCGGGGTGGCCGTCAATGTCGTCGAATGTTGAAAAGGTAACGTTCCGATGTCGAATTTTTTCTCGCGCCGCCTTTCCAGTGACCGGCTGATCGCAGACGCGCTCGATGGCGAGCTAAACCGCCAGAGCGATGAAATCCAATTGATCGCAAGCGAAAACATCGCTTCGCCCGCCGTTTTGCAGGCGTTGGGATCGGTTCTGACCAACAAATACGCCGAGGGCTATCCCCAGCGCCGCTATTACGGCGGTTGCCAGTTTGCCGATGTCGTCGAAACCGCCGCCATCGAGCGCGCCAAGGCGCTGTTCGGCTGCGCTTATGTGAATGTCCAGCCGCATTCGGGTGCGCAGGCCAATGCCGCCGTCCTGATGGCATTGCTGTCGCCGGGCGACACAATCCTCGGGATGTCTCTGGCGGCCGGCGGCCACCTGACCCATGGCGCCAAGCCGACGATGTCAGGCAAGTGGTTTCATGCCGTCGCCTATGGTGTCCGTGAGAGCGACGGACTGATCGATTACGACGCCGTTCTCGCGCTTGCCTTGGAGCATCGGCCGAAATTGATCATCGCCGGGGGCTCCGCCATTCCGCGGGTTGTCGATTTCGCCCGCTTCCGCGCCATCGCCGATACGGTGGGCGCCTTCTTGATGGTGGATATGGCTCACATCGCGGGATTGGTCGCTGGCGGTGCCCATCCCAGCCCCATGAGCCACGCCCATGTCGTCACCACGACGACGCACAAAACGCTGCGCGGCCCGCGCGGCGGCATGATCCTCACCAATGACGAAATGATCGCCAAGCGGATCGATTCGGCGGTTTTCCCGGGGTTGCAGGGCGGGCCGCTGATGCATGTCATCGCAGCCAAGGCGGTGGCCTTCGGCGAGGCGCTCGAACCCGCCTTCAAGGCCTATGCCCACCAAGTCGTCGCCAATGCGCAGGCGCTGGCGGCAACGTTGATCGCGCGCGGCTACGATCTCGTGACCGGCGGCACCGATACGCACCTGATGCTGGTCGATCTGCGGTCCAAGAAAATCACCGGTCGTGCGGCCGAATTGAGCCTGGGGCGCGCCGGCCTGACCTGCAACAAGAACGGCATTCCGTTCGATCCTCTACCGCCGGCGCAGACCAGTGGCATCCGTCTGGGCACCCCGGCTGCGACGACGCGCGGCTTCAAGGAGGCCGAATTCGTCCGGACGGGGCATCTCATCGCCGATGTTCTCGATGGATTGGCGGCAAACCCGGCCGATAATGCATCCGCCGAAGCGGCTGCGCGTCACGGCGTATTGGCGCTGACCCAAGCCTATCCGCTCTATGGAGCTTCACCGACGCGGCCAGCCATGTAGATCGCCAATCCGTTCTCCGCACCGGGCGTCCGGCCCGCCATTGACTGATCAAACTTCCGAAAGGCTCACCATGCGCCGCTTATTCGCTCTTTTGGCCTTCGTATTCGCCACCGTGACGGCCAATGCCCAGTCCGCCGCGACGAAGTATTTGCGTTTTCCCGATGTGCATGGAGACAATGTCGTCTTCACCTATGCCGGCGACCTATGGCTGGTCACGACCGGCGGCGGCAAGGCGGTGCGGCTGACATCGGCCGCGGGAGCGGAGTTGTTTGCCAAATTCTCGCCAGATGGAAAATGGATTGCCTTCACCGGTCAATATGGCGGCGACGAACAGGTCTATGTGATCCCGGCCGAAGGCGGCACTCCGCGCCAGCTGACCTTCCTTCCTTCAACCGGCCCGCTTCATCCGCGTCAGGGCTATGACAATCGCGTGGTGAGCTGGACGCCGGATGGCAAAAGCATCCTGTTCCGCTCTTTGCGCGATGAGCCGGCGCCGATCGACGGCAAACTCTACACGGTCTCCGCCAACGGCGGCGATGTTCGGGCGCTGCCGATGTACCGGGCGGGCAATGGTGTCTATTCGCCCGACGGCAAAAGTTTACTGTTCTCCGTCCTGTCGAGCGATTTCCGCACCTGGAAGCATTACGAAGGCGGGATGGTCCAGCACTTGTTCACTCTGGATATGGCGAGCAAGAAGCTGACCCGACTGTTGAACGACAAGCGTTCCGATACCGATCCTGTCTGGAATACACACGGCATCTACTTCCTGTCGGAGCGGGGAGGCCGCGGCAATCTCTACCGCTACGATCCGGCGGCGGGCGATGCCGTCGCGGTGACCCATTTCACCGGTGGCGATGCCAAATTCGCCAGCGGCGACCGCGCCGGGCAGATCGTCTTCGAACTCGAAGGCAGCATCCATCTTTACAATGCCGCCAGCGGCACCGAGCACACGCTCGACATCGCGGTACCGGCCGAAGACACGATCGCCCGCCCGCATATGGCGGATGTATCGAAGCAGATCGAGCAGTCGGCGCTGTCGCCGAATGGCCAGCGTGTTCTCTTCGTGGCCCGCGGCGACATCTTCGTCAAAACGGTGCGCGAGGAGGGCGCCGTTCTCAACCTGACTCATAGTTCCGATGCGCACGAGCGTGAAGCGGCCTGGTCGCCGAACGGCGGGACGATCGCCTTCATCTCCGATCATGGTGGCGAGGAAGAAGTCTGGACCGTTGCTGCCGGCGGCGCAGCGCCGGCGCGTCAGCTCACCCATGGCAGTCATACGCGCTATTACGAGCCCAAATGGTCGCCGGACGGACGTAAACTGGTGGTCGCGGATAGTCGCGGCAATCTGGTTGTTGTGGATGCGGCGAGCGGTGCAAAATCCGCGGCCGGCGCCACCAAGGCGTGGTATTCGCGCCAATATGCGTGGTCGCCCGACAGCCGCTATCTCGCTTATGCCGAGATCCAGCCCAGCGATCTCACGGCGATCAAAATCTGGGATTCGGCAACCGGAAAAAGCCAGACCGTCACCGATCCGCTTTACAACTCCTTTGCACCGGCGTGGTCGCCTGACGGCGCCTATCTCTGGTTCCTCTCCATTCGCGACGTCAATCTTCAGATCGCCGAAACGGAATGGAACTTCGCCGGCAACAAGCAGACCCGCGTTTATGCGCTGGCTTTGCACAAGGATGCGCCGCCTCTCTTCGCGGCGCCGAGCGGCAACGAGGATGAAAAGCGCGCGTCGAAGCACGCTGATGCCGCAAAGGCACATGGCGCTCCGATCGATTTCGACGGGATCGTGCAGCGTCTGATCCGCGCGCCTTTGGAGCCTGACAATTATGCCGACCTTGCCGTGGCCAAGGATCGCCTGGTCTATCGGATCGAAGAAGCGGGATTTTTCGGCAAGCGCGGCGCCAACAGCATCTTGTATACCTATGACCTGAAAGCGAGGAAGGCGAAGAAGGTCCGCGATACCGTCACCTTCTATTCCGCCGACGGGGAAAATTCCGCGTTTCTGATCGGGGACGACAAGCACGCCTACTCGGTTGTGCGCGGTGATGGCGAGGCCGATAAGGTCGATATGTCCTCGCTGGCGGCGATGGTCGATCCGCGGCAGGAATGGGCCGAGGCCTTTGACG
This sequence comes from Alphaproteobacteria bacterium, assembly GCA_023259375.1. Classification (GTDB taxonomy): domain Bacteria; phylum Pseudomonadota; class Alphaproteobacteria; order Micropepsales; family Micropepsaceae; genus Rhizomicrobium. The sequence goes on along the minus strand of JAHFQC010000086.1, from coordinate 6,033 downwards.
AGGTTTGGCGGCGCTATAGTGAGTTCTTCTACGACCCCAATATGCACGGCCGCGACTGGAAGGCGATCGGTGCTCATTACCGCGCCTTGCTGCCGATGATCGGCAATCGGGCCGATCTCAACTATCTTCTCGGCGAGATGATCGGCGAGCTGAATGTCGGGCATGCCTATGTGTCCGGCGGTGCCGATGATGCGCCAGATCGGCCCAAGACCGGTCTGCTCGGAGCGCGTTTGAGCTTCGATGAAGCAACCCGGCACTGGACGTTCGTCAAAATTCTGGAAGGTGATAACGCCGATCCGCAATACCGTTCGCCGCTCACCGCCTTCGGAACGGAGGTGAAGGTTGGCGAAAGTCTGCTCGCGATCGACGGTCAGCCGCTCACGGCCGCGGTCAATCCCTATTCCTTGTTGGAAGGCAAAGCCGAAAAGGTGGTCGAGCTCCTGGTCGCCGACCGCGCAGGAAAGTCGAGAACGGTGCGGGTCAAGACTCTTGTCAGTGAAGCGTTGCTGATGCGGCTGGAACGGGTTCTCACCGCGCGCCGGACGGTGGATCGTCTGTCGGGCGGCACCATCGGATATGTGTATCTGTCCGATATGGGGCCGGCGGGCTTGCGCGAATTCATCAAAGACTGGTTCGGCCAGATCCGCAAAGACGGCATGATCGTCGATATCCGCGGCAATCAAGGCGGGCAGGTTTCTCGCATCGTCTTGGAACGCCTGATCCGTCAGGCCTATTCGCGCGGCTATGTCGCCGGGCTCCAAATCCCGCAGACCTATCCCTGGGGCGGCTATACCCAGGCGTTCACCGGCGAGATCGACATGCTGGCCAACGAGACCACCATGTCCGATGGCGATACCATGGCCTGGACCTTCAAATCGACCGGCCGCGGCCAGCTGGTCGGCAAGCGAACCTGGGGCGGCGTGATCGGCATCGGCGACACCGGCTCGCTGATTGATGGCGGCTCGGTTTCGGTACCGCAATACGCGCTCGCCGGTCCCAATGGCGAATGGGTGGTGGAAGGTGAGGGCGTGATGCCGGATATCGAGGTCGAGAACGATCAGGCGTATCTGTTGAACGGCTCCGACGCCCAGTTGGAAACGGCCGTCAAGGATTTGCAGTCCCGCATCAAGGACCACCCCGGCACGTTGCAGGGACCACAGCCGGTTCCAGCCAGACCCTAAGGAGTGTCACGATGGATCAGCTTCGGATCGAATCCGAATTCGAAGGCGGCAACGCCAGGCTCATCGCGGCAACGTCTGCGGAGGCCGAGCTTGAAATTGTCGCCGATAAAGACGCCGCATGGTCGCAATGGTTCTACTTCAAGTTATGCGGCGGCAAAGGGCGCGCGGTTACGATCCGGATATGCAATGCGCGCGCGACCGCTTATCCCGAAGGCTGGCCGGGCTATCGCGTCCTGGTTAGCGAAGATGGTGAGCGCTGGCAGCGGATGGAAACCGACTATGTAGACGGCCGTCTGATCCTGCACTGCCGTCCGCAGGCCGATGCGCTGTGGTTTGCCTATTTCGTGCCCTACCCGCTGGCGCGGCTTGAGGCGCTGCTCGATCAGGCGCGGCGCGCGGGGGCTGGCGTGGATATTCTGGGCCACTCCTTCGAGGGCCGGCCTGTCTATGGCGTCACGGTCGGGCACGGACCGGTTCCGGTGTGGATCGTGGCGCGTCAGCATGCTGGCGAGACGATGGCGAGCTGGTGGGTGGAGGGATTCTTGCGCCGCCTCCTGTCGGCCGATCCGTTGGCTGCAAAACTGTTGCGCGAGATGTGCTTCCATATCGTGCCACTGGCGAACATTGATGGGGCCGTACGCGGTCATCTGCGCGGCAGCGCCTCCGGGCTCGATCTCAACCGCCAATGGGATACGCCCGATCCGGAGCGGGCGCCGGAAGTGGCTGCGGTTCTCGCGGCAATGCGCCAGAAGGGCTGCGCAGCGGTGTTCGATATCCATGGTGATGAAGTTATTCCCCATATCTTTGCCGATGGTTGCGATATGGACCCCACTGCAACCCCGGAGCAACGCGTCGGCGTACAGCGCTTCAAGGATGCGCTGCTCAAAAGCAGTCCCGTCTTTCAGGTGGCCGTCGGCTATCCCGCAACCTATGCCGGCAGCGGCGCGCAAGCGATGTGCGCGCGGGCCGTAGCCGCGCACTTTAATGCCGTCGGTATCACGCTGGAGATGCCGTTCAAGGATTGCGAGGAGTGTCCGCCCGGTGCGGTATGGACTGGCGATTTGGCACGACAATTTGGGCATGATTGCCTGCCCGCCATTGCTGCGATTTTTGAACTCTAGCGGTCATTTTGGCATATACGGTCCGACGAATCCTCGCGCCGTTGCGGTGAATTTTCGCGAACTTGTGAGCGACTGATCGTGTACGGATCAACTCATGACTGTAGCGGCATGCCGCTCACGAAGCTGTGTCAAAATTTTTTTGAAAAATCTCCGTCGCCGCATTGCACGTCGATGAAGCACGCGCGCGGAAAGAAACTCTTGGTTCGGCTGAGGTCAATTTATGCATGCCTGTTCGCTGTGCGTCGGCAGCCTTAGAACTAGCCTTTGTACGCCTGTTGCGCTGGGGCAGGTCGCGTTGACAGCTTATTACTGCCATGGTGCAGTTCTCTCGTACACGGACCTGTATGGGAGAGATTGGTTCGCCAGCGCCGAAGGAGCAACCGCCTCGGAAACTCTCAGGCAAAAGAACCGTACAGGGACACGACAATCTGGAAAGAGGCCCCGGGCGATTGCCGACGGGGTCCGCCGACGGGGTCATGCTCTCAGGCAGAAAGACAGATGAGGCGCCCATTGAGCAACCGCTCAGGAAGAGAGGCGCGAATGATCGACCGCACATTCTAGAAAAAACGCGCAGCAACGCTGCGTACAATTCCGTGAAATCAGGCCCTCCGGCGACGGCGGGCACTGGGGTTATTTTACCTTAAGCGATGGCGTACCGAACTGTCCGGGGTGCTGGGATGCATCTTGGCCTGGCAAGTAGGTTCGTGCCTAAAGGGGTTCATCATGCAATTCAAGACGGGATTACTTACAACAAGCGGGCTGTTGGCGGTGCTGGCGACCAGCGGTGCCGCTGCCGCAGAAACCGCAGCGGATGCAAGCCACGGCGCCGCTATCGAAAGTGTCGTCATTACCGGTTCGCGTCTGGTGCAGACCGAATTGACGGCGCCGGTTCCGGTGACAAGCATTACCGCGACCGACATCGCGGCGACCGGCCTTGAAAACATTTCTGCGGTTCTTCGCCAGATGCCGGCGGTCGGCAACGGCCTGAACGGCTCCAATTCGCAAAGCCAGGCAACGAGCGTCGGTCTCAGCTTCGCGAGTCTGCGCAACCTTGGCACCAACCGCACGCTCACCCTGGTCGATGGCCGACGGCAGGTGGCGGCGACGCCTGGGTCCGCGGCCGTCGACCTCAACACCATCCCGGCCGCTTTGGTCGATCGCGTCGAAATCGTCACCGGCGGCACGTCGGCCGTTTATGGCGCCGATGCCGTCAGCGGTGTCGTCAACGTTATCCTGAAAAAAGATTTCGAAGGTTTCCAGACGCGTCTGCACAGCGGCATCACGGCTTACGGCGATGGCGCCAGCTTGGGCGCGGAAATCACCGCCGGCACCAATTTCTCGAATGGCCGTGGCAATCTCGTTGTCGACGGGATGTACGACCGCACCAATGGCGTTCAGGCGACAGCCCGCTCCTATGGCATCAGCGGCTTCAACTATATCCGCAATCCCGCCAACACCGGCAACAACGACGGCATTCCCAATAATATTCAGCGCCCGAACATCCGCTTCACCGGCGCCTCGGCCAACGGCTATTTCTGTCTCGACGCGTGCTGGAACTTCAACAAGACGGCGACCGGGGTGGCTCCGTATGACACCGGCGCGATCGGCAACATGAACGGCCGTACGATCGGCGGCGACGGCGGCTTCTACGAGCAGTACGACAACCTGTCTTTGCCGCTCGAGCGCTTCTCGCTGATGTCGAAGCTCAACTATCACCTCGCCGACAACATCGATTTCTTCTTCTCCGGCCGCTATGTCAAATCCAAGGTGACCTCGTCCTGGCAGCCGCCGGAGGCACCGTTTGCTGGTGGTGCGAACCCGGTCTTCTCGATCGACAATCCCTATCTTCCCGCGTCCGTGGTCCAGCTCATGACCGATGCGGGCGTGACCAGCACGCAGTTCTGGAGCAACGACGACAATTTTGGCCGGCGCACCAGCAAAGCCGATCGCAACATGCAGAGCTACACCTTCGGGCTCGAAGGCAAGGTCTTTGGCGAGTGGTCCTACCAGATCTACGGCACCTATGGCGACAATCAGCAGTCCACGCGTCTGCTCAACGGCCGCGATTTCGTCCGCTACAACCAAGCGATCGATGTCGTGCTGCTGAACGGCGCCCCAGCTTGCCGCAGCGCTACGGCGCGGGCCGCGGGCTGCTTGCCGCTCAACGAATTCGGTGTCGGCAACGCCAATCCGGCTGCGATCGACTGGGTTCGCGCCTCCGACATCTATTACTCCTCGACCCGCCAGCTCGATGCCGGCGCGAGCCTGACGGGGTCGCTGTTTTCGCTGCCGGCCGGCTCGGTCGATACGGCGATCGGCGTCGAATTCCGTCAGGACAGCGGTCGTACGCAGCCGTCTTGGACGTTGCAGACGACCGACATCAACTATCCACGTGAAAGCCCGGTTTCGGGGCATGTCGGTGTCGCCGAAGGATATGGCGAAGCGCGTATTCCGATCGTGAAGGACGTTCTGCTGATCAAAGAGCTGACAGCGCAGGGCGCTGTCCGGTATTCAAGCTATAACAACAACGGCGGACATCTGTCGTGGAATGTCGGCGGCTCCTATAGCCCGTTTGAATCGCTGCGGTTCCGCGTCATGCGTTCGCTGTCGGTGCGGGCGCCGAACATCACCGAGTTGTTCTCGCCGGTGAACCAGAGCTTCACCTTTGCGCAGGACCCGTGCGATACTAGCGTGATAGATCAGTCGGCCAATCGCGCGGCCAACTGCTCCGCACTTGGCATTCCGGCCGGATATGTCTCGCCGCAGAACGGTGCGACGCTTCCCGGCACGGTCGGCGGCAATCCCGCTTTGAAGCCGGAAACCTCCAACACCTGGACTCTTGGAGCGACCTTCGCGCCGAATTTCATTCCGGGCTTCACCGCAACGCTCGATTATTTCAACATCAAAATAACCGACGCCATCGGCACCATTCCGGTTCAGTCGATCCTCAACAATTGCGTCGACCTTCCGGGATCGGTCAACGGGAACATCTATTGCGCGCAGATTACGCGTGCCC
>JAHFQC010000086.1:0-705 GCA_023259375.1 Alphaproteobacteria bacterium | reverse complement strand
ACGATCACCAACGTGGCGGCGACCCAGCTCAATGTCGGCCGGTACAGCACCAGCGGTTTCGATTTGAACACCAGCTACGCGTTCGCGCTCGATTCCGTGGTGCCATCGGTACCCGGTCGCGTGACGCTGGGCTTGACGGCGACGTATCTCGACAAGCTGCGCCAGTTGACCGACGCTACGAATCCGAAGACCGAATTGCAGTTCGAAGGAACCTTGGGCGTTCCGAAGTGGAATATGCTGGGGAGCGTTTCCTATGCCCTCGATAACGTGGTCGTGTCCTGGCGCGCCCATTTCCTCGGCAGCACGTTTATCGAAGGCAGTATTTCCAAGTCTGCCCCACCGCCGCCGGATGCTTACGATATGCCCAACACCGGCGCGAAGGTCTTCAACGATGTGTCGATCGATTATCTCTATAGCGATGATATCGACATCCGTCTGAACGTCGATAACCTCTTCAATGCCTTGCCGCCGACCCGCGGAAACAACATTCACCAGGGCATCAACGGCGCATCGATCTATCCCAATCTCGGAACGACTTTCGGGTTGACCCTGATCAACAGGTTCTGAGGTATCGATCGTTTCGAATAAGCGGGGAAAGGGCGGCTGCAGGGTCGTCCTTTGGCCGTATAGGGTTTCAGGCGGCCTTGCCGGATTTGGCCGTTGAGCTCCCGCGTACCACCAGTTCGCCGGACAGAATGATGATAC
>JAHFQC010000132.1 GCA_023259375.1 Alphaproteobacteria bacterium | reverse complement strand
TTTCACCTGCAGAATGACGTTGTCGGCGAACTTGCCGTCGAGCGGCTTGAACTCGCTGTAGGCCTGCTTGATGCGGTCGTCGGGCACTTCGTGGCTGTAGACGAAAGCGCGCCACATCACGACGCCGCCGTGCGGCGCCAGCGCTTCGGCCAGCATATTAGCGCCGTCGACATGCGTGCGGCCGTAGTCCTGCGGACCGGGCTGGCCTTCGGAATTGGCCTTGACCAGGAAGCCGCCGAAATCGGGAATGGCGTGATAGATCTCGTCCGCCTTGGTCCGCCACCAGGCGCGCACCGCGGGATCGAGCGGGTCGGCAGTCTTGAGCCGGCCGATTTCCATCGGCGACGAGAACCGTGCCACCAGATAGACCTTGATGCCGTAGGGGCGCAGCGCGTCGGCGACGCGGGCGACCTTGGCGATATAGCTCGGGGTCAGGATCAGCGACGAAGCGTTGACGTTGATCAGCACGGTGCCGTTGATGCCGATCGAGGCATTGGCGCGGGCGTAATCGATCAGCCGCGGCGATACGTGCTCGGGCAGCGTCCACCAGTTGAAGATCGAGCCGCCGGCATAACCGCGCTCGATATTGGCATCGAGATTGTCCCAATGGTTGAGCAGGCGCAGCCTCACCTTGGGCGCCGACACGATGGCGAGATGATCGACGGGGCCGCGCGCCTGGATCTCCTTCAGGAAGCGGAAGGCGCCGTACATCGCGCCGGCATCGGAATTGCCGGCGATCACGGTGACCTTGCGCCCGTTCACGGTCGCGCTTTTGATCACATAGCCTTCGGGCCCGAGACCGGCGAGCGGCAGGTTGAGACCGGCGATGGTCTTCGAATTGGTCGGGGTGCCGAACAGCACCGCGCCATTGCCGTGGATCGCGGTACCGGTCACAATTTTTTTCGCCAAAAGACCCGACAGACCGCGCACGAGTTCGTCGGAGGTGACGCCCGCCGTGGCCGAATGGCTGGTGCTCACCACCTCGGTCGCCGCGGCGCGATACTGCGCCAGCGACTGCTTCTCGATCGGGCGATAGCGCAGCCACAGATCGTAGCCGTCTTCCGCATGCGCTGCGGAAATCAGTGTGGCGGCAGCAAGCGCCATCAGGGACAGAAATTTCATAGCGTTCCTCTTGTCGTCATTTGGGCGGCAGGGCGGACGGATCGACGCCTGCATAAACCGCGTCACGGAAAGCCTTGTGCGCCGGCACTTTGCCGAACGGCTGGTATTGGGTGAAGAACACCGCCGTCAGCTTGTTCTTGGGATCGACCCAGAACAGCGTGTAAGCGGCACCATCCCAGAAGAACTCGCCGACTTCGCCCGCCGCTTCATCAGCGGCCTGCGGCGGATCGGTGCGGACGGCGAAATCGATGCCGAAACCGACGGTGCCTTTCGACGGCAGCCACGAACGGTCGGTGACGGCCGGATCGAGCACGCTGGCACTCATCAGCTTGATGGTCGCGGGTTTCAGGATGCGCACGCCGTCGAGTTCGCCGCCATTCACCAGCATGCGGGCGAAGCGGCTGTAATTGTCGAGCGTCGAGGTCAAGCCGAAGCCGCCCGGCGTCATCGCCCAGTGGCCGGTATTGAGAGTGATCGAGGTGTCGTTGGCCTTGCGGGTGAAGCTGCCGTCTTCGGCGCGCTCATAGATCGCCGCGAGGCGGTCGCGTTTTTCCGGCGGCACGAAGAAGCCGGTATCGGTCATGCGCAACGGTGTCAGGATTTTCTCCTGCACATATTGCGCGAACGGCTTGCCCGAAATGCGCTGCACCAGCAAAGCCTGGACATCGACGCCGAAACTGTAGCGCCATTTCTCGCCCGGCTGATATTCGAGCGGCAGGGTACCGAGCGCTTTTGCGAAGTCATCAAGCGAATGGGTGAGCGCGAGCGGATTGGTGGCGTCGCATCCGGCTTTGCGCTCCGGCAGGTTGTCCTTGCTGCAATAGGTGAGCCCGGCGGTGTGGCGAGCGACGTCGCGGATGGTCATCTGCCGGTTGGGGGCCACCAGAATGGGCGCGCCCGACGCATCGGTGCCGGCATAGACTTTCACGTTCGCCAGTTCTGGAATGTATTTGGCAACCGGATCATCGAGCCGGAACTTGCCCTCTTCCCACAGGCTCATCAGCGCCACGCCGGTGATCGGCTTGGTCATCGAATAGATCGACACGATGGTATCGCGCGCCATCTTGCGCCCGGCTTCGCGATCGGCCGCGCCAAACGCGCCGAAATAGACTTCCTTGCCGTTCTCGGTGACCAGCGCCGAGGCGCCGACCAGCTTGCCGCTATCGGTGAAGCCTTTCAGAACCTGATCGACATGCGCCCGATCGACAGTTCCGGGCATCGCCGTCTGCTGCGCCTCAAGCGACGCGCAGCCGGAAAGCACGACCAAGGCCGCAGCGGCCAGTAAGGTTTTGCGCAATGACATGCTCTTCCTCAAACCAATGCCGGGTGTTTCCAAGGACCGCGATAAGGCCGCGCCAGACGCTTCTGCGCTTCCTCGTCACCGATGACGCGTTCGGCCTTGCCGTCCCAGCGGATCGGACGACCAAGGTCCATCGCCATGTTGGCGAGAATGACGCTGGACGTGGAAATGTAACCCTCCTCGATGTCGGCCACCGGACGGTGCTTCTGTTCGATCGCGGCGATGAAGTCGCGCATGTTAGGCCGGGTCAGCGGCACCAGCTGGCGATCCATCTGCAGAAGTTTGGCGTCATTGGGGAACTTCTTGATTTCGGCCGACAGATCGCCGCTGAGCTTGTCGCCGCCGCCGATTGGCACGAATTCGTAATTCACCGAACCGAGCGTCAGCGTGCCTTTGTCGCCATAGAGCTTGGCGCCCCAGGCGCCCGCAGGACCTTCCGGTATCTCCGCCCATTCGCGATTGGTCCAGCTCATCAACAGATCGTCGTATTCCCATTGTGCCGTCTGGGTGTCGACCACCGTCGCCGGCGAAGCCTTGTCGACATAGATGCCGCCGACCGACGAAATCCGCTTCGGCCAGCGCAAATCCAGCATCCAACGCACGGTGTCCATGAAGTGCACGCCGAGATCGGCGATATAGCCGTTGCCGAATTCGCGGAACGAACGCCAGTTGATGGGATGGATATTGGGACGGTAGTCCACGAACGGCGCCGGACCGACATAGAAATTCCAGTCGAGTGTCTTGGGCGGTGTCGTCACCGGCGGGAACGACGCCTGGCGCTGGTGATAAAACCCGAACAGTTCGACATGACCGATCTTGCCCAGCCGTCCCTCTTTGACGATGCGGTTGCGCGCTTCGATATGCGGCGGCGAAGCACGGCGCTGGGTGCCGACCTGCACCACTTTGTCCGCGGCACGCGCGGCCTCGAGCAGCGCCTTGCCTTCGGCGACATCGATCGTAATCGGCTTTTCGAGATAAACGTGGGCGCCGGCTTTCAAGGCAGCGATGGCGGGCAGCGCATGCCAGTGATCGGGCGTCGCAACGATCACGATGTCGAACGCATGCTTCTTCAGCATCTCGCGATAGTCGCCGTAGAATTGCGGCTTGCGGCTCTGACGCACCATCGAATCCGGGAAGGCCGCAATGCGGGCGGCCAAATCCGCCAGCACCAAGCGATCGACGTCGCACAGCGCCACCACTTCGACCGGAGCAACCTGCATCAGCGCGAACAGATCGCAGCGCCCCATCCAGGCAGAGCCGATGACACCGACACGCAAGGGTTTTGGCGCCGCAAAGGCGCCCCAGCCGGAACTCAAGAAGGTTGCAGCGGCAGCGCCGCCAAGGACTTCACGCCGGCTGGTCATGGGATGGCTCCTATGCGGGATTCATCGGCAATAACGATCGGGACGGCGCCGCAGCAATGGCATCGACGATGGCTTTGCGCAGCGGCTTAGGCTGGAACTCGTCGTCATACGGCAGCGGCCGCTTGGCCTGGCCGTCGGTGCGCGGCGAGGTTTTCTGCAGCCAGGAATACTTGTCGCAAAGCCCCCACGCCATGACATAGCGCGTCTGCGGATAGCTGAGCACGATATCGAGATAAGCCTTGGCGTATTCGGCAACGACCTTGTCGCGTTCCGCAATCGGGCCGGTGACGGTCTTGTCGTTGACGTCGAATTCGGTGACGACCAGATCGAGCCCCATGCCGGTGACGGCATCGAGGAACTTGCGCCACTCGACGACGTCGGCGTCACCGAGCAATCCGGTCGAGGCGCCCATGCCGTTGGAGCCGATATGGGCCTGGATGCCGAGGGCATCGACCGGCACGTTCGCCTTCTTGAGCCGCTCGAGCAGCTTCAGCACGCCGGCGCGATGCGTGGCGTCCTTGGGCGACCAGCTCATATAGTCGTTGTAGACGAGCTGGGCCTTGGGCGAGGCCTCGCGCGCGGCATGGAAGCAGAAGTCGATCACTTCGGGACCCATCGCCTTGGTGAAAGGCGACTCTTCCATTTCGCCGGTGGCGGGCGCAATCGATTCATTGACCACGTCGTAGGAGAAAATGCGCTCGGCATAGCGGCTGCACACCGTCTTGATGTGTTCGCGCAGGAACTTTTCCGCCGCAGCACCCGGCTTGGAACCGAAATCGAGCTTGTTGACCCATTCCGGCAGCCAGCGGCTGCGGTTCCACAGCAGCGTGTGGCCGCGCACCGGCAGCGCATACTGATTGGCGAAGCCCATCATCAGATCGGCGCGGGAGAAATCGAACCCCTTGGGGGTCGGGCGCAGCGAATACATTTTCAGTTCGTTTTCCGGCACCAGGATGCCGCACTGCGCCACCAGGAGCGCCCGCATCTGGGGATCGTCGAATCCGGTCTTGAACTTGGCGGCCGCTTTGCCGGCCGGTTTGGCCGTTTTGACGCTCGGGGTCGTATCGGCCTTGCCCGGCGACATCCCCAGGCACGAGCCGAACGCCAATCCCTTCTCATAAGCGAGGCCGTTGAGCGAATCCGGCGACGTGCCGGCCGTGAGAAAGTTGCGGTGGTGATGGATGCGGCCGCGGCCGTGCTTCTTGTCGCGCTTGGGCGTCCCGGCAAAGGCCCCGTCCGCAGCCAAGACTCCGGCGGCGGCCCAGGCAAGACCCTGGTTGATCCATTCGCGGCGCGACACTCGTTTCATGACTCTCGTCCTCCCCCGGCAACGGTACTGCCGCGACCCGGTCGCGTCCAAGCCCGCCGTTTGCGACTTAAGTAGGAGACGATCATGACGGAGTGACGGCAGGACGGTCCGGCGCCGCCGCAAAAGCCGCGGCAAAGGCTTCGCGCAAGGGTTTAGCCAGATAATGGTCATCATAGGGAGCGCAGCGCTGCGGCAGGCCATCGCCGCGCAGGACGAATTCCTGCAGCCAGGAGTGCTTGTCGACCAGCCCCCAGGCCATGACATAGCGGGTCGCCTTGTTGGCCAGCATGAGGTCGAAGAACGCCTTGCCGAGGTCGGCCACGGCGCGATCGCGCTCCTTGATGTCGGTCGGCAGCGGTTTGTCGTTGATGTCGAACTCGGTGATCATCAGGCCGTAGCCCATCCCCGCCACATCATCGAGGAACTTCACCCACGCCTTCTCGTCGCGCGACGCAGCAATGCCGCCGGTATTGGGGAAGCCGATATGGGCTTGCACGCCCAGGGCGTCGACCGGCAGGTTCTGCTTCTTGCAGTATTCCAGAAGCTTCAGGATGGCGGCGCGATGGGTGCCGTCCGGGTTCCAGCTCGGGAAGTCGTTATAAACCAGCTCGGCGTGCGGCGCGGCCTCTTTGGCGGCGTGGTAGCAGATGTCGATCACGTTCCAGCCGAGATACTTCGTGAACGGCGTCGGTTCGAACTCGCCGGTCTTGGGATCGATGGTCTCGTTGATGACGTCGTAGCTGAATATGTCTTTGCCGTAGCGCTTGCACACTTTGAAGATGTGCTCCTTCAGCATTTTCTCGGCGGCGGTGGCGGGGCGCGAACCGAAATCGTGGGTCGAGACCCAGCGCGGCGTCCAGCGCATCGCGTTCCACAACAGGTTATGGCCGCGGACCTTGAGCCCGTTGGCGCGGGCCCAGCGCACGATCTTGTCGGCGCGGGAAAAATCGAAGGTCTTGGCGTCGGGGCGCACGACGTACCATTTGAGTTCGTTCTCGTGCACCACCGCGCCGCATTCGCGGATGATGAGAGCGCGATTGTCGGGATCGTCGAACGAGATCGGACGCCGCGGCCGCGCCAACACCTCGGGCGGCAACAATGCAAGCCCTTCTTTGGTCGAATCGAGCCCGATGGCGCTGCCGAACATCAGGCCTTTCGACGCCGCCAGCGCGTTGAGCGTTCCGGGCGCGGTACCGGCTTTGACCGCAGGCTTGGCGGCGAACGCACCTTCGAGCGGCAGCGTCGCGGCGGCGCCGAGCGCCATGCAATCACGTCGGGAAATGTTCATGGCGATGTCCTTACGATGCGGGTTTCCGGAATCGGGCCGTAGCTTTTCGGTGCCTCGTCAAAAGCGACTTCGAAGCGGTCGAGAATCAGGCCCGGGTCGAGGGCATAGATCGTCAGTGTATGAGCGCCCGGCTTGAGTTTCAAACCATGCACCTTGGCGATGGCGGTGTTGGAAAGGACGTGCTGGCGCCAGTTTTCGGTGAATTCGGCAGCGAAGAAATCGAGGACCGTGAGCGGCCCGCCGTCGATCGACACCGCCGCCCGCATACCGTTTTTGGACGTAAGCGGCAGCACCGGCAAAGCGACGATTTTCAGCGTCGCGCCTTCGTCCTGCACCAGATCATACCCCCGCTTGGCCGCGGTGGCGAAACGGTACGTGGCATGCGGGGCACGGGCCACGGCCTCGTCCGGTGCGATCGTTGCCTGGGTGAGAAGGCTTCTCAGCGAGGCGCCGGTATGGCCGAGACCGTCGAGCACTTCCCAGCCGGCGGACTTTTCATCGGCATGGCTGGCATAGATCGACACCACATTGTCGTCTTCGATGAACGACACGTCCTTGGCCGCCGGATTGGCCGGGGCGGTGCGGATGGTGATCGGCATCGCCTTGCCTTCCAGCTTCGCACCGGACTTGGCGCTGTCGGCGGAAATCGACCCGCACTGTGCCAGGATTCCGGCCGAGGCCCCGTCCGGCGCCTTCGACCAATCGATGCCGATCCAGACGCGCTGTTCGGGATGCTTGGCGTCGAGCGTGCCGGAGGTGGCGCTGAGGGTGATCCACGGTTGGGTCGGTTTCAGGTTCCATTTGGCGGTGGTGGGACCGGTGAGGAAGAAATCGAGATAACGCTGGCGCGGCAGCTCGCGCTGGAAATTGGTCAGCCGCTGCGGCCAGCCGCCGCCCGCGAAATAGCCGCCGTCCTCGGTCTGCCAGCCGCAGCCTTTGTCGTTCGCGCTGTCCCACTTCGGCAGATGCGGCGCGTCGTAAGCCGGCAGGTCATGCGGATGAATGCCCATCATGCCGCGCCATTTCCCGTTCAGCATGGTGTCGTTGTAGGTGTGCGCATCGGCATCGATCTGCTTCTGCGCGGCGCGGGCATCGGCGGAATACTGATTGGCGCTGACCCGGCGCTGCAGGCCGTAGGTGATGGTCTTGTCGAGCGAAAGCTGGCGGATATTGGTCAGCGCCGCGGCATTGACCGGATACTGCACCAATTGGAAGAAGGCGGGCTTCATGTCGGCGGGCATGGTCGCCATCAGCGCTTTGGCTTTGGCCATCAGGCCGCGATAGGCCTCCATGCGACGGGCATTTTCGTCGCCATAGGCCAGCATGTTGAATTCGGTCTGGCTGACCGCGGTTTCCGGGAACGCGTTCGACCATGCCATGAATTCGGGATTGCGCACGAACGCGAGGTCGTAATAGCCCCACAGGGTCTCAGCGATCTCGTCGGCTTTGGCGGCACCGAAATTCTCCGCTGCGAACGCTTTCAGATGCGCTTTGACCGCGGCGACGTTCGGGAAACGATCGGCATCGAAACCGATATCCATGAAAAGCTGGGTCAGATACTCGCCCGGTTTGATGTCGCCGACATTCAAAATCCAATAGTTGCGGGCATTGAATTTGACCGCCTTATCCATCTCCTCCCACATCAGTGCCGGATGGGTGGAGGCGAGCCACAGATAGCTCATCGGTCCACCCCAAT
>JAHFQC010000085.1 GCA_023259375.1 Alphaproteobacteria bacterium | reverse complement strand
GACAAGACCCCGCTCGCCATCGACGAATTGAAGCGCACGCTGACCCAGATTTTCGGCGACGGCCAGGGCTTCATTCCCGAAGGCGCCTATCTCGATTGCATCCAGATGCACGCGGTCGGCAATCTCGAGGACGTGTCGAAGCTCTATGTCGGCATGCCCGAGCGCGGCGGCAAGATGCCGGATCAGATCGGCACATTCGTGGCGCTGCTCGATTATCGTGACGGCACCAATTACACCGGGCTCAATCCCGAGCATAAGCGCTGGGTGCGCCATGTCGGCGTCACCGGCCATCTCGATTCCACCGTGCTGTCGCATCTGATCCGCATGGACGAGGGCAACGAACTCGACACGCTCCTGGTGGCGCTGAACGTCGCCGACAAACTTTACCTGCCGCATCAAAACAATGTGCTGCCGCTGGCGCTCGCCAAAGGCATGGGCGTGATCGCGATGAAGGTGTTCGCCGATGGCGTTTTCGTCGGCAGCAAAGCGGAACCGCATTGGACGCGCGGTCCGCAGGAAGTGAACCAGAAGGTCGGCGGCTCCAAGCTCGATACCCATGACATGGTGCGCTACACGGTTTCGCTGCCGGGCGTGTGCACGACCATCATCGGCACCGGTCATATCAACCGCAAAGATCCCGCCGACGACCAGCTCGTCGCCAATCTCGCCGCCGCCTGCGATACGCCGATGACCAAGGCGGAACGTCTGGCGCTGGAAAAACAGGCGGAGGCCGCGTACGGCGCCACCACCAATTATTTCCAGGAGAAGGCGCGCGGAATGGTGCCGCCGGCCGATGTCAAAGTGGTGAAAGACGGCAGTCGCGTGAAGGTCACCTGGCAAGCCGCCGTCGCGGGCGCCAAGCCGCTGGCATCGTACGAAATCAAGGGCGGCGGCAAGACGCTGCTCACGATCCCCGCCCGTCCGCAAACCACGCTGGCGCCGTTGTATGCCTATCTGACGACCGCGCCGAACGGGCCGGTGGAAGTCGTGGCGGTGGAAGAAGCGTAGAGCATTTGATTGTCGCGCTTTCGGACGGAAAACCGGATTCCGCCGAATACGCTGGCGCTATCGGCTCCTGAAAGCGCTCTATTCCACCGTCGTCCTGACCTTCACGCCCATCCGCTTCATGTCGGTGAAGAGGCGACGCGGATCGGCGAGATGACCCATCATGTGCAGACCGGGACGGCGGAGGCCTTCGAGGTATTGCAGGATCGCCGCCGCCACCGGAATGGCGGTGAGTTCGTAGGCGTCGCGATGGGCTACCGCGGCTTCGAACTGCGTCTTCTGACCGGCGTGGGTCCCGCTCGCCTGAACGATCAGTTCGGTGCGATAGGGCGGTTTCTGGAAGCGCGTCATGCCCCACCACAACAGCCGGCCGATGGTTCGCGTGGCTTTGGGAACGATCTTCAAGAGCAGGAAGGCGAGCGGAAAGACGACGGCATCGGTAAACCAATGCGTGCCGGCCATGAAGAAGCCGGTCTCGCGCAGCGAAGGGAAGCGATCCGGCAGCGGCCGCAGCTCTTCGAAGAACATCGAGTAGCAGGAACGGGTTCCGATATCGCCGCCGAAAGCGATCTTGCGCATCTGATAGACACCGGGCGGCGTCCAACGGCCATTCTTGAAAACTTGCGCGTTGTAGGAGCGGAAAATCTCGACCAGTTCTTCCACCGCGTCCGAGAAAGGAATGTCGCGGCCGATCGACAGATAACAGGCGGTGGTCGCGGTCTCGATGCTGTCGAGATGTGCCGCCGCGAAGCGCACCAGGGCCGCGGGCAGGCCGGGATGGAAGCCGGCTTCGGTGATGAAGCAAAGGCCTTTGGCTTCGATCTCCGGCGCCAGGGATTTGAGAGTGGCGAACTTCTTGGCGCTGATCTGTACGTCGAGATAATCGACCCCGGCGTCCAGCGCCGCGCGGGTTACGGTTGCGACATGGGCCGTGGTCGGCGCCGCCACCACGAGCAGCGTCTGGCCTTCCAGCGCGGCGCGCAGCGACGCAGCATCGGCGGCATCGACCGCAGCCGCCTTGACCCGATCCGGCCGGTCGTGCCCGAGATCGGCAGCAACCTCTTCGGCCCGTTCCAGGCGGCGGCTGGCGATGGTGATGATCGCGTCGGAGCGCTCCAGCAAATGGCGCGCGATCAAGCGCCCGGTCTGACCGGTGCCGCCGAGAATGAAAATCTTTGCCGGCATGGAGTGTCCCCTTCCTCCGTTCCGCGCTTATAGCATATCTATTTGAGCAGAACTTTGACCTGCGGTCACGCCCCGTGCATGGTTCGCCGGCCTGGAGGAGAATCATGTCCCGCACCGTCGTCGCCCTTCGCCATGTCGCATTCGAGGACCTCGGCCTGATCGAGCCGCTGCTCGCGAGCCTGGGCTGGAGCGTGTCCTATCGCGACGTGCCGCTCGACGATCTGTCCGATCCGGCGTTGCAGGAGGCCGATCTTCTGGCCGTCTTGGGCGGGCCGATCGGGATTTACGAGACCGATGTCTATCCGTTCGTGAAAGGTGAGCTTCAGGCGATCGAGAAGCGTCTGGCGGCCGGCAAGCCGACGCTCGGTATTTGCCTCGGTGCCCAGGCGATGGCGGCGGTGCTCGGCGCACGCGTCTATTTCGGCGGCACCAAGGAGATCGGCTTCGGCCGCGTGACGCTGACGGACGCCGGCAAATCCTCGGCGCTGGCGCCGCTGGCGGACGGTTTGGTGCTGCATTGGCACGGCGACACTTTCGATCTGCCCGCGGGCGCGACGCGGCTGGTGTCGAACGAGGTCTATCCCAATCAGGCGTTTTCGCTTGGCGCGAACGCGCTGGCGCTGCAGTTCCATCTCGAAGCCGATCCCAACAAGATCGAGCGCTGGCTGGTCGGCCACGCCGTCGAATTGGCCAAGGCGGGTGTCGACATTTCGGCGCTGCGCCAAGAGGCAGCCGAGCATGCCCCGCATTACGCCGCCCAGGCAGTCGCGGTGTTCGGGCGGTGGTTGAAGGAAATCTAGTCTAGGACGCCGAGCGTTCTCCACATTCTCTTCGTCATGGCCGGGCGTTCGACCCGGCCATCCAGCGGATGTGCGAAATAAGACTGGATGGCCGGATCAAGTCCGGCCATGACGAATTAAAAGGCAAGGGAGTTCGCGCCTACCGTATGCCGCGCTCGTTGAGGTGGCGGCAGGCTTCCTTGTCGTCGGTCGCGATGTGGGCGGTCAGCCACTGCTTGAGCACATGCAGAATATCGGCGGCCAGGATGGTGTCGTTGCGGCCGCCGATACGGTCGCGATATTCGGCGAGGCGACGCCTGAACTCTTCGTGATGGGCGCGGTGTTCTTCGAGTTTGGGATAGCCGTTCGCGGCGAACAGCGTTTCCTCATGTTCGAAATGCTGCTCGGTATAGGCCGCCAGTTCGTCGAAGACCTTCTCCAGCGACGTCGCCTTGTCGTGTTTGAGGACCAGCGCGTAAAGCTGGTTGATGATGGCGACCAGACGGGCATGCTGATGGTCGATCGACGCCACACCGTCGCTCATTTTGTCGGTGAAGACCATGAACTGCATGAACGGCTTCCGGTCGACGCTTGCGGCCGCCATTCGACCACGCAGCTCTAAATTTCCCCTTAAATATTATGGAAAAACAGGGGCATATCCGGATAGGGCCTAACGAATTCCCTTCTGCATCAGGAAATTGGCAAAGGAGCGGTCGTGTTCGAGGATGTGATCGAGCAGCCATTTGCGGAAGAAGGCCTGCACCGCCGCGAGGTTGCGCTCGACGCAAGCGCCCTCGGCAAACAGCTCGTTCATGAAGGCTTCGAGACCGGCGCTGAGCGCAAAGTGATCGTCCGCATGCTGACGGTAATCGGAATAACTCAGCATCCGCATATAGTCTTCTTCGTGGGCAAAGTGCCTTTTGGCGACGGCGCTGAGCTTGGCCATCGCCTCGCGGACATGCCGTTCGGAACGGTTTTCCGCCAGCCCGTCGTAGAGCCGTCGCAGGTGATCGAGCATCTCGCGATGTTCGACGTCGAAGATGAGAATGCCGACCGACACAGCGGCCGGTGCCAGATCCCAATCTTCGCACGGCTTGTAGGCGCGCGACGTCTGTTCGTGATGCAAAGCAACCCCCGCAAATTGTCGGCGGCCACAATGGCGGATGCGGGCGCGGTAGTCGTTAGTACAAACACGGATAGGGCGAGCGCGGCCGGCGCGCAAAGCGAGCCGGTTTTCTTTATCTTCTCTCAATAACTGCATGTCGAAGCGGCGTTTTCAGGCGCGTTTCGTCACAAATTGGGGAATACCCGTATGGAACCATCCGTCGCAGTGTGCGCCGGATTCTCGCCGCAGTTTTATCCGTAGTCGGACGTTATTCCGCCGCCGCGCGTTCATAGTCCTCGTGCGCCAGGAGCCAACGCTCTTCGGCGGCTTCGAGTTTCTTCACCGCGTCGGCGCGCTTTTTCGACACCGCCGAGCCCTTTTTCGGGTCGTGCACGAACAGCAGCGGGTCGGCGAGGGTAGCATCGAGCTTCTTGATCTCGGCATTCAGCGTTTCGATCTGGTGCTCGGCGATGTCGACTTTGTCTTTCAGCGGTTTCAGCCGCAGGCGTTTGGCCGCCGCTTCGCGCCGGGCATCTTCCTTGGTCTGCTTCGGTTCGGCCGCGGCCGTCTTCGCCGCCGCGTCGGGCGTGAGCAGGAATTTGCGGTAGTCGTCGAGATCGCCGTCGAACGGCGTCACGCGGCCGTCGGCGACCAGGAACAAGCGGTCGGCGGTGGCTTCCAACAGGCGGCGGTCGTGGCTGATCAGGATCACGGCGCCGTCGAAATCGTTGAGGGCGTTGAGCAGCTCGCCGCGCGCATCGATATCGAGATGGTTGGTCGGCTCGTCGAGGATCAACAGGTTCGGATTATCGAGCGTCGCCAGCGCCAGCATCAGCCGCGCCCGCTCGCCGCCGGAGAGATTGCCGACCATGGTGAGCTGCTTGTCGGCCGAGAAGCCGAAGCCGCCGAGCGCATTGCGCACCTGCAGCAGCGTCAGATGCGGCCGCAT
The DNA here is from genome assembly GCA_023259375.1 of Alphaproteobacteria bacterium. Lineage (GTDB taxonomy): Bacteria > Pseudomonadota > Alphaproteobacteria > Micropepsales > Micropepsaceae > Rhizomicrobium. Next base: position 18,869 of record JAHFQC010000085.1, on the reverse strand, counting down.
CCGCGCCAGCGTATCGACCGGCGTGATGGTCCCGTCCAATTCCTCGAGCTGATGCTGGGCGAAATAGCCCGGGATCAGTTTCTTGGCGCGCGTGAAGATGCCGCCCATCGGCTCCAGCTTGCCGGCGAGAAGTTTTGCCAGCGTCGACTTGCCGTTGCCGTTCTTGCCGAGCAGCGCGATGCGGTCGTCGGGATCGAAGCGCAGATTCATCCGCGTCAGGATCGGCTGGCCTTCGACGTACCCGACGGAGACGTTCTCCATCGTGATCAGCGGCGGGCTGGCTCCCGTGGCGGCGGGAAGGCGGATCGGAGCGACGTGCTCGTCCATCGGGAGATCGATGGTCTGCAGCCGCTCCAGCATCTTGATGCGGCTCTGCGCCTGGGTCGCTTTCGACGCCTTGTAGCGGAAGCGGTCGACGAAGGCCTGCAAATGCTTGCGCTGCGCGTCCACTTTCTTGGCAGTGGCTTCGTCGAGCGCCCGCTTCATCGCGCGGGTTTCAACAAAAGTGTCATAGCCGCCGGTATAAAGTGTCAGCTTGCCATGCTCGAGATGCAGGATGAATTCGGCGACGGTGTTGAGGAGATCGCGGTCGTGCGAAACGATCAGCACGGAGCCGTGATAGCGCTTGAGATAGTCCTCCAGCCACAACACGCCTTCGAGGTCGAGGTAGTTGGTCGGTTCGTCGAGCAGCAGCAGATCGGGCGCCGAGAACAGCACCGCGGCAAGCGCCACGCGCATGCGCCAGCCACCGGAGAATTCCGAGCACGGCCGCTGCTGGTCGGCATCCGAGAAGCCGAGGCCGGCGAGAATCTCCGCCGCGCGTGCCGGTGCGGAATAGGAATCGATGGTGTGCAGCCGGGCATGAATCTCGGCAATCGCGTGCGGATCTTTCTCGGTCTCGGCGCGGGCGAGCAGCGCGGTGCGCTCCTTGTCGGCCGACAGCACGGTCTCGAGCAGCGATTGCGGACCCGACGGTGCTTCCTGGGCAAGCGCGCCGATGCGCCAGTCCTTGGGCGTCGAGGTTTCCCCGTCGTCCGGGTGGAGAATGCCCTGGATGGTCTTCAGAAGTGTCGACTTGCCGCAGCCATTTCGGCCCACCAGACCGACGCGGCGGCCCGCAGGCACACCCGCGCTGGCGCCGTCCAGAATGACACGCCCCGCGATCCGTACCGTTACATTATCGATCGTCAGCATGGAGGTCCTATAGCGCGTCAGACGCGGAGCGCGAAGCGTGACCCTGCCGTATTTTTCACGCAGTCTCGGATGACAGTGAGACGACGCGTCTCGCCTAAGCCGTGTCCGTGCGGCGATTAGTCTTGTTCTTTGTGATGGATCGCGGCATAAGCGCGGCAAAATCTAGACAAGAGGGAACCATTATGGCCGTTGAACGCACGCTTTCGATCATCAAGCCGGATGCGACCCGCCGTAATCTCACGGGCGAGATCGTCGCCCGGTTCGAGAAGGCGGGCCTTCGGGTCGTTGGCTCTCGCCGCATCCGCTTGTCGGAGGCTCAGGCGAAGGCCTTTTACGCCGTCCATGCAGGAAAGCCGTTCTATAACAATCTGGTCGAATACATGACCTCGGGCCCGGTGGTCGTACAGGTGCTGGAAGGCGAGAATGGCATTGCCCGCCATCGCGAAGTGATGGGCGCCACCAATCCCGAAAAAGCCGCTCCCGGCACCATCCGCAAGGATTTCGCCGAGTCGATGACGGCCAATTCGGTACATGGCTCCGACGCCCCCGAAACCGCCGCCGCCGAAATCAAATTCTTCTTCTCCGATCTCGACATCGTCGGCTAATCGCCGGCAAACTTCAGGTCTTTCAGAGCCGCGCCGGCGACCCTGTCGGTGCGGCTTTGGCGTTTGCGGGAGAATGTCATGAACGGCAAAACCGTCGTCGTCACCGGCGCGACCTCCGGCATCGGCGAAGTGGCAGCGCAGACGCTGGCCGGCATGGGCGCGCGGATCGTGTTCGTGGCGCGCAGTGAATCGCGCGGCGAGGCGACGCTGGAGCGACTGGCAAAGGCGGGGCCTGGGGAACACGCGTTTGTGGTCGCCGATCTGGCGACGCTGGCCGGCATGAAGGAAGCCGCCGCCAAACTCGCCGTCGCGGCACCTGCGATCGACGTCCTCATCAATAATGCGGGGGCGATGTTCGAGAAGCGCGAGGTGACCGCCGACGGGCTGGAGCGGACCTTTGCGCTCAACCACATGGCTTACTTCGTGGTGACCGACGCGCTCATCAAGCATATCAAGCCGGGCGGCCGCATCGTTTCCACGGCATCGGACGCCCATTACGCGGCGCGGCTCGATTTCGACGATCTGCAGTTCGCCCTCAGGCCGTACAAGGGCTTCCGCGTCTACGGCACTTCGAAGCTGATGAACATCCTGTTCACCCGCGAACTGGCGCGGCGCCAGCCCGGCATCACGGCCGTGTGTCTGCATCCCGGCTTCGTCGCGACCCGCTTTGCCGCCAACAACAGCGGGCTTTTGGGAACCACGTTTGCAGTGTTGAAGACGTTCGCCGCGATTCCGCCGGAGAAAGGCGCGCGCACCATCGTGCATCTCGCCTCGGCGCCTGATGTCGACGGCAAAAGCGGAACCTACTGGTACAAGTGCAAACCCATCAAACCTTCGGCGGCGGGGCGCAGCGATACCGATGCCCGCCGGCTGTGGGAGATTTCGGAACACATCGCCCATGGATAACGCCCGCAAGAAAGAACTGGTCCGCGAATACAAGGAGCAGAAAGCCCAGCCCGGCATTTTCGCGGTGCGCTGTACGGCGACCAATCAGGTGTGGGTGGCCAAGGCGCCCGATCTCGGCAAGCGCAAATCCGGCCTTTGGTTCCAGCTCGGCATGGGCGGCTTTCCCGGCAAGACGCTGCAAGAGGCGTGGAACGCTCACGGCGAGGCGGCGATCACGTTCGAAATCCTGGAAGAGATCAAGGACGACAACGAGCTGATGATCCCGGTCCTGCTCAAGGAACGCGAAGCCTATTGGCGCCTGGAGTTGAAGGCGGAAGCGCTGATTTGATTATCGTCGCGCTTCTTATCCGATAACCGGTTCCCCCTTATCGGGAAGCGCTAATCCAGCATCATCCGCACGCCGGCGCGGCACCAACGACCGCATTTGATCGTGCGCCACAGGAAGAAGAGCCCGGTCGCAGTGCAGACCGCGATGGTCACGGCCGAGGCTTCCGGTCCGAAGGCGCCGCCGGTGAGCCAGTCGGGGCCGTGGAGCGGTATATTGAGCAAGCCGCGTCCGCCCATACCGCCCGACACCGACGCACCGAAAATGCCGCCCTCGGCGAAGTTCCAGCCGATGTGGATGCCGATGGGAAGCCACAGATTGCGTGTCGCCGCATACGCCGCGCCGAGCAGAATGCCCGCTTCGACGGCAATCGCGATGCCGGCGATCAGTGTCGCGTGCGGATTGGCCAGATGCATCAGTCCGAACAGGCCGCCCGAGATCAGCAACGCAGCGCCGGTGCCGAACATGTCTTCGGTGATGCGATAGATGGCGCCGCGGAACAGCAACTCTTCGCAGATGCCCGACAGGATCGCCATCGCCGCCATGGGCAGAAGCCATTGCGCGCCGCCGAAGCCCTGCCAGGTCGCGGCGTGAAGTCCGAACAGCGCCGCATAAACGGCGGCGAACAATGCGATCGCCAGGACTATGCCGATGCCGAGCAGCGGCAGTCCGCGCTTGAGACGAAGCTCGACGGCATCGCGCCGCTCCAGCCATCCGACCAGCAGCGCGTAGAGGCTGACGCACAACACGCAGATGACGATCTCGGCGCCCAGCGCCACGAGGCCGCGCAGATCGCGGGGCACCGCCGGCAGGATCTGAAGCTGCAGAAGATATTGCGGACCGCCATAAGCGAGCGCGAGAAGTACGAAGAAGGCGAGCAGCCGCAACAATCCGACCCGCGCCACCACCCGGTTTCCCATCATCCCCTCCGGCATCAGGGACGCACGAACACGGCGTGGCCGTTCTGAAGTTTGACCCGGTCCTCGGCCAACAGTTTCAGCGCTGCGGGATAGAGCCGGTGTTCCTCGACCAGGATGCGGGCGGCCAGCGTCTCGGGGGTGTCGTCGATCGCCACCGGCACTGCGGTCTGGGCAATGATCGGGCCGGCATCGAGATCGGGCACGACGAAATGCACGGTGCAGCCGGAAACCCGCATGCCGGAATTGAGCGCCTGCTCGTGCACATGCACGCCCTTGAACAGCGGCAAGAGCGACGGATGGATATTCAGCAGCCGACCTTGCCAGCGATCCACGAACCAGTCCGACAGGATGCGCATGAAACCGGCTAGGCACACGATCTCGATGCCCGCATTGTTGAGGGCGGTATCGAGCGCCCGGTCGAACGCCTCGCGCGTTTCGTAGGCTTTATGCGGAATGACGATGGTCGGGATATCGGCCTGGGCGGCGAAGTTGAGGCCTTCGGCATTGCCGACGTTGGAAATCACCAGCTCGATTTCGGCGGGAAATGCGGGCGCTGCGGCCGCCGCAATCAGCGAACGCATGTTGCTGCCGCGGCCGGAGATCAGGATTCCAACGCGTTTCGTCATAGTGTGAGTTTCCCCCGGTATCGCACTTTGGCTTCGCCTTCACCCGGCACCAGCGTGCCGATCACTTGCGCCGTTTCGCCTTTGGAGCGGAACGCTTCGAGCACTGCGTCGGCCTTTTCCGGCGCCGTCACGGCGATGAGACCGATGCCGCAGTTGAAGGTGCGCAGCATCTCGTCCGCCGGAATGGCGGCGGCGCGCGCCAGCCACGCGAACACGCCCGGCAGGGTCCAGGCGCCGAGATCGATTTCGGCATCGAGGCCATCGGGCAAAGCGCGCGGGGTGTTCTCGGTGATGCCGCCGCCGGTGATGTGGGCGAGGCCTTTGACGCCGCCGGTCTTGATCGCCGCCAGAGCGCTCATCACGTAGAGCCGCGTCGGGGTCAGCAGCACTTCGCCGAGTGTCATCGGGCTGGCGAACGGGGCGCAGGATTCATAGGAGAGGCCGATCTTCTCGACCACGCGGCGCACCAGCGAGAAGCCGTTCGAATGCACGCCCGACGAGCCGATGCCGATCACGACATCGCCGGCCTTCATGTCCTTGGTCTTGGGCAGAATGGCGCCGCGCTCGACCGCACCGACCGAAAAACCGGCGAGATCGAAATCGTGCGCCGCATAGAGGCCGGGCATTTCCGCGGTTTCGCCGCCGATCAGGGCGCAGCCGGAATCCTTGCAGGCGCGCGCGATGCCTTCGACCACGCGGGCGGCACCGTCGACCTTCAGTTTGCCGGTGGCGTAGTAGTCGAGGAAGAACAGCGGCTCGGCGCCTTGCACGACGATGTCGTTGACGCACATCGCGACCAGATCCTGGCCGAGGCCGTCGTAATGGCCGGTGTCGATGGCGATCTTGAGCTTGGTGCCGACGCCGTCGGTGGACGCGACCAGCACTGGATCTTTGAACCCCGCCGCCTTGAGATCGAATAGTCCGCCGAACCCGCCGAGATCGGCATCGGCGCCGGGACGGCGCGTGGCGCGCGCGGCGGGAGCAATACGTTCGACCAGGGCATCGCCGGCATCGATATCAACGCCCGCATCCTTGTAGGTGAGCGGAGTGGGATCAGAAGACATCGGCAGCGCATCCTGAGTGACTGCTTCGTTTAGGCTTCACCGGGGCGGCCGCGCAAGAAGGTGCGGCACGGTGCACACAGCTTCATGACGGGAGGCTGGCCGATCTCTTTCGGCAGGACACGGGACTAACGTTCGTGCGTGCCGCGGTCTGTGGCGACACAAAGTTACCGGAAATTCCAATTCCGCGACCAAATATCCCACTCCACGGCCTCAACCTGGAGGAGGTCCCAGTCTTGTTCCTTATTTTCCAATGGTTAGAAGCTTAACGCCCGGCTTCTGGTCCAATTCTAAGCTGCAAGCGGTTGATTTTACAATCGTTTTCGCCGTTATCGGCAAATTGCGAGTAGCCAAAATAGTAGCGTTACGATAGCAATCTTCCACCAACTCGGGGTGGGGGCGCCGATGAAAGCTGCGGTAAAATTGGGCGGGGCAGTGTTTTGCGTGGTCGCGCTGGCGGGCTGCGAAACCATATCTTTTGGAAATTCCCCTCGTTCAAACGCGAACGACATTCGCATGATTTCACGCCAGCAAGCGGGCACGTGCCGCCTCGTTTCTCAGGTCGATGGCCAGAGCACGATTCCGCCGAAAAATGACCTCTACACCGCCGCGCTCGAGGACGTGCGCGCCAAAGCGGTCGAACAATCTGCCAATGCTTTTGTGGTGCGTTCCTATGAGGTCCAGTCGGGTCCAACCGGCTCTCGCGCTATCATTAAGGCCGATATTTATGTCTGCCCGCCGGAAATGGCGGAGAAAAGCGATTTAACGTAGTTATAGTGTAGTATATAATATTTCCTGATTTATGACTGGACATTCAGATGTTGTAGTCGCATTCTTCTGTACAATCGTGCTTGCGCACGCTTTGAACAGGAGATTTCCCATGTCCGTTGCCGTTCCGGAGAACCCGACCTTCCGTAGCCCGGGCCGCGGCCGCGTCTACAATTCGATTACCGAGACCATCGGCGACACGCCGCTCGTCAAGCTGGCGCGCCTGCCTGAGGCCGAAGGGGTCAAGGCCAACGTCCTTTTGAAACTCGAATTCTTCAACCCGCTCGCCTCGGTGAAGGACCGCATCGGCGCCGCCATGATCGACGCCCTCGAGCGCGAGGGAAAAATCACGCCCGGCAAGACGACGCTGATCGAGCCCACCAGCGGCAACACCGGCATTGCGCTGGCCTTCGTCGCCGCGGCACGCGGCTACAAGCTGATCCTCACCATGCCGGAGTCGTTCTCGATCGAACGGCGCAAGATGCTGGCGCTGCTCGGTGCGCAACTGGTGCTGACCGAAGCGGCCAAAGGCATGAACGGCGCCCGCGCCAAGGCTGAGGAATTGCTGCAGTCGGTTCCGGATTCGGTCAGCCCCGGCCAGTTCGACAATCCCGCCAATCCCGACATTCACCGCCGTACCACGGCCGAGGAAATCTGGAACGACACCCACGGCGAGGTCGACGTGATCGTTGCCGGTTCGGGCACCGGCGGCACCATTACCGGCGTCGGACAGGTGCTAAAGAAGCGCAAGCCCGTAAAGGTGATCGTGGTCGAGCCGGAGGATTCGCCGGTGCTGTCGGGCGGCAAGCCTGGCCCGCACAAGATCCAAGGCATCGGTCCCGGTTTCGTACCGGGCGTGCTCGACACCAAGGTCTACGACGAGGTCGTCACCATTTCGAATGAATCGGCGCTGTCGACGGCGCGCAAGCTGGCGAAGAGCGAAGGCATTCCGGTCGGCATTTCGGCCGGCGCGGCGGTCGCGGCGGCGTTCGAAGTCGGCCAGCGCCCGGAATATGCCGGCAAGAATATCGTGGTGATCATCCCCGACTTCGCCGAGCGCTATCTCTCGACCGCCTTGTTCGAAGGCCTTTCCGTTCCGGGTTGAACCCCGTCACCGTTTTCGAGTCTCTCCCTGAACTTGGCGGGCCGCTTGGGTCCGCCATTTTTTTGTCCGGCGCGAAACCGGCCGGGAGGTACGCCCAGAAGCGCGCGGAAGCGGCGGTTGAAGGTGGACAGGTCGCCGAAACCGGACTCATAGGCAATAACGGAAATGTCCTCGTCGCCGGTCAAAAGGTGCGCTGCTGCGCGGCTCAGCCGGCAATGCAGCACGTACTGGTGCGGCGTCATTCCGACCAGCCGATGGAACAAGCGGAGAAACCGGTAAGGCCCCAGCTTCGAGGACTGCGCCAAGGCCGCGAGCGACAGGCTGCGTTCGTCCATCAGCGTGGCGTTTTCTTCGATGTAGTGTAACGCGTCGGCGACGATGCGTTCGTCGCGTGCGCCTATGCGCAGACGCCGCTCTCCTTCGTTCCGGCAGGCCATCGCATATCCGGCAAAGCGCACGGCGATTTCTTCCAGCGCACCGGCATCGTCGCCGGCGGCCTGGGTGGCGGATGCGAGCGGGATCAGGCGTGCCGAGGGCGGCAGCTTTGCGCCGGTAAAGCCGATCCGCCGGGCACCAGGAACATCGGCGACGATGGTTTCGAGAAATTCCGGCCGCAGATTGAAGCTGAAGCAACGATCGCCGCTGCTGTGGTCATGGCCGCATTCGAAGCGTCGGCCGTGGTTGCCGGTCAGGATGCAGCCCGGCGCCAGCAACGCTTCGCCCTCGGTGCCGCGATAGCGGAACACGCCTTCCTGCACCAAGGCAATGCAGAAGCCGTCGTGGCGCTCCTCGAAATGGCGATCGTGCGGGCCGTCGGTGCAGAGCACGTCTGCCGCCTGCCAACCAGGACCGCTAGCAAGGACGTGGGCAGTCTGCGCCATCTGCAATTTTTCCCAAGCGGCGGGCCGGACCAAAAGCGACAAACCGATAGCAACACAACAGGGAAAAATCATGACCAACCATCTTGCTGCGGCGCTGCTGGCAAGCGGTCCTTTCGCGGATCTTAAGGATAAGCTGGATCTTTACGGCCGCCTTGTCGGGCACTGGCGGATGCACGCCCGGCTGCAGCCGGAGCCCGGCAAATTTATCGAAGCCGACGGTGAAATCCACTTCGGCTGGGTCCTTGGCGGGCGCGCCGTTCAGGATGTGTGGAACCTGCCGGGCTTTTATTACGGCACGACGTTGCGCATTTACGATCCCACCCTCGATGCTTGGCACATCCTGTGGAACGAGCCGGTGCGCCAGTTCTACACCCACATGATCGGCAAGGCCGAAGGCGCCGGCATCGTCCAACTCGGCAAGAACAAGGCGGGCCGGGACATCCGCTGGCGCTTCTCCGAAATCACCGCCGATACCTTCCGCTGGACCGACGAAATCCAAGCCGAGGACGGCGGCTGGTTTATGCAGGAAGATCTGGCCGTCCGGCGCGCGTGAGCGCCTCAGACGAGGGTGGGATGGCCGGTGGCACCGAGTTCGAAGCGCAATTCCTTGCGGCCATAGTCGACCGAGACGCGCTTGAAACGCCTGAGCCAGTTCATGCCGATGACCAGCGCCGGCCGCTCGGTGAGGCCCCAAATCTCGAACACCTGGAGATCGGCGATCGCAATCGGGCAGTCGGTGAGGGTGAAGCGGCCGATCTGGGCTTGGTTCGGCCTGATCAGGCGCCCGATCGCGGTACCGCCGGTCAATCCGGTCAGCGCGATCATCTCGCGACTGGATATTTCCGGATTGTCGGCAAGCAGGGCTCGATACAGCGCCTCGTTGCCCATCGTCGATTGCGCACCGGTGTCGATGAGGGCCGCCGCCATATGCCGGTTGACGCTGCATTGGGCGGTGCGCAGATGGCCGCCGCTGCCTTGGGCCCGCAAGACGTTGATGCCGGGGTCGCGATAGATGCTCAAAAGGACCGCCACCTGATCGGCGACGGTCAGTTCGTTGGCGGCGAAATCGAGGATCACGCGGCGGCCATCGAGCACGTCAAGGCCGAGATAGCCATCGGACTCGAGCAGGGCCCTCGGCATCACCGGCAAGGTGAGGTCGCGATGGGTCTGTTCGCCGAAAGCGAGCGAATCCACTTTCGCGGTGTCGGTGCGGACAGTACGGACAATACCCGCCAGCATGACGGCGCCTCGGGACGGCAGGCCGAGCGCCATGGCGGTCGTGTCGGCCAGCACGCTGCGGTCGGCGCCGGTGTCGACCATGAAGCGGAACGGGCCGCGCCCGTTGACCATCACGACGATGCTGAGATGGCCGTAGCGGTCGTTCTGAGTCGCCAGCGGCGCCTCCGCCCGTATCATTTCTGTCATGAAAGGAAGCGACGCCAAGGCCGACCCGGTGAAACGCCGCCGCGACAGGTGTGCATGCGTCATGGCTTGTCCTCGCCAATCCTCGCACCGATTCTCGCGCGGTATGGCCGGCGGCGGTAGTCCCCAACGCCTCACATAGAGGTGATCCGAGAACAAGATGCAGGCGCCGGGCGGCGGAAGACCGCTTTCATGGGCGCGTACGGGTCGGTATAGTCCCGCCGTTCAGAACGGGTTTTCGGATGTATCGCCTTATTCGCATTCCGGCGCTGGTGCTTGCGCTGGCCATTTCCTGCCTTTGTGCCGCACCTGCGCTGGCCGATGCGACCTTCGAGGTGAGCGGCATTCGCGTCGATGCGTCCGCCAAATCGACGGCCGAGGCGCGTACCGCGGCTGTTGCCAGCGGCCGGCCGGTCGCCTGGGGCATCCTGTTCAAGCGTCTGACCCGGCAGCAGGACTGGGCGCGCCAGCCGGCGCTCGATGCCGCCACGCTGCAGCGGATGGTGATCGGCTATTTCCCGATCAACGAACGGCGCTCGACCACCCGGTACGTCGCCGAGATGACCTACACCTTCAATCCCGAAATGGTGGCGCGGGTGCTGCAAAGCGCCGGCATTCCCTACACCGCGGTCGCCGCCAAGAAGATTCTGCTGATACCGATGTCGCCCGGCTTCGCCCGCGGCACGGCCTGGACGACGGCCTTCCTGTCGCCGCGCTTCGCCACCGCGCCGGTGCCGTTCGCCGTGCCGTTCGGCGATGCCTCCGACACGCCGCATCTCGCCGGTCTGACGTTCGACGGTGCCGGCTGGGATCACGTCGCGCCGGTGGCCGGACGGTTCAAGGCGACCGAGGCGGTGTTCGTGCTGGCAACGCCGGTCGGCAACAAGCTGCAGATTTCGATCAAGCGCGTCGGGCAGGGCGAAATGCCGACCAAGACGGTGATCGAAGTGCCGCTACTGCAGAACGTGCAGGCGACCTATCCGGGTGCCGCCGATGCCGTGGTGCGCGCCATCGACGACATGTGGAAGACCCAGAAGGCGGTCGACTACAGCCAGAAAGGCCATCTCACGGCCGATGTGCGGGTCGCTTCGCTGGCCCAGTTCTCGGCGCTTCAGAACACCGTTGCGGGCGTGCCCAACGTGGCCTCGATCAATGTGGCGGCGATGGATATCGGCGTCGCACGGCTGGCCATTTCCTATATCGGCACCCCCGATCAGTTGAAGACGGCGCTGGCACAAGCCGGAGTCACATTGCGCGGCGGACCTGGAAACTGGCAGATCGCGGGTCAACCATGATCGCTGTGCTGCGCCAAGCACCCAACATCCTGTCCGGGTTGCGGCTGGTGGCTGCGCCGATCGCGGCGTGGCTGATCCTCAATGGCGTGGATTTTCCGGCGCTGTGCGTGTTCGGTCTGGCTGGCCTTTCCGATGCAGCCGATGGTTTTCTGGCTAAGAAATTCGGCTTGGCCTCGCGCTTCGGCGCCTGGCTCGATCCGTCCGCGGACAAACTTCTGATGCTGGCGAGCTTCGTCTCGCTGACCTATGTCGGCGCCGTGCCGCTGTGGCTGACCGCCATGGTGATCGGCCGCGACATCGCCATCGTGCTCGGCGTGCTGCTGGCGAAGCTTCTGGGTATGCCGCTCGAAGTGAAGCCGCTGATGGTGGGCAAGGTCTCCACCGTCGTACAGGTGGTGTACATCGCGCTGGTCTTGCTGCTGCTCAGCCTGCACGAGCCGCCGCCGTTGGTCGAACGGGCCAGCGAAGCGGTCGTCACGCTGCTGACGGTGTGGTCGTTCCTCGCTTACGCCCAGATCTGGTTGAAGGCTGCGTTCCGCCGCGAGCCGCAAGGCGACGGCACCGTCTGATGATCGCGCAAATTCCCTTGCCGCTGCCGACCTCGTCCCGGCTCGGACGTGCCGACTTTATCGTCGGGCCGGGTAATCGCGCCGCCGTGACGTTCATCGATTCCTGGCCGGATTGGACAGCTCCGGCGGCGGTTCTTTACGGTCCGTCGGGATCGGGCAAATCGCATCTGGCGGGCGTCTGGGCCGAGCGCGCCACGGCCGAAGTCAAACCGGCCGGCGAACTCGCGACCGCGGCGCCGGGCGTGCCGCTAGTGATCGAGAATATCGATGCGGCGCCGCTGAACCATGAGGCTGAGACGGTTCTGTTCGCGCTACTCGAACGCGGCCAGAAGATGCTGATTACGGCGCACGAGCCACCGGCGTTGTGGAAACCGGCCATTCCGGATTTGCGCTCGCGCTTCGATGCGCTGCTGGCGTTTCCGTTGTGGGCGCCGGACGACGCGCTGCTCGAAGGCTTGGCGCGCAAGCTGTTTGCCGACCGCCAGCTCGCCGTGCCCGATGCGGTGATCGCCCAGATGATCCGCTATCTCGAGCGCTCGCCGGGCGCGTTGCGCGATTTCGTGGCCAAAGCCGATGCCGCTGCGCTCGCCGCCAAGAAGCCGGTCACCACGGCCCTGATCCGCGATTTGCTGGCGGGGGATTGAAAGCACTCCATTTCCCAAATGAGAACTTTGCAAACAAATTCAGAGTCTTTTTGCAGGTGGGTTTCTGCACAAATGGCGTTTATAGCCTTTAATTTTGGATGACATTCTTGACGAGCTAAAGTTCAGCCCGATAGATGATTCGGCTGAAGGGGGAGTGACAGCCTAGTCATGCACGATATCGATGTCCGGAACGCGCTTCTAGAATCTCTTTCTGAGATTTACCGCAACGACGCGGGCACACGCGTTGTCGAAGAAATGGGTATCTGGTCCGGAACAGTTCGGATCGATGTTGCCGTTATCAATGGGCGGTTACACGGATACGAGCTTAAGAGTGCAAAAGACACGCTCGAGCGGCTGGACTACCAAGCGGAACTCTACAATGGTGTTTTTGATTGCGTGACGCTCGTCACGGCCGAGAACCATTACCATAAGGCGAGCAAGAAGATTCCGCGTTGGTGGGGAATACAGATCGCCGTCTCCACCTCCGGCGGCAAAGTACGCCTACGGAACAGCCGTCAACCCAAGGCAAATCCCAGCATAGACCCAGCTCAAGTGGCACGGCTTTTGTGGCGGCCCGAGCTGCTCGAATTGTTGGAGCGCCATGCAATAGATCGCGGTGTACGGAGCGCGACCATTGATGTAATGGCATCACGCGCGGCAGAACAGTTGCCGTTGGACGTTCTCAGGGGCGAAGTCCGAGAAACCCTTAAGCGGCGCGAAGGTTGGTTAGGGCAACCTGTCCAAAACCAACGACAGGTGACGGTTTAGGCTGTATTCCACCCATTTCGCCGGACTTCCGGGAGATACTTTGCCCGACGGGATCTGCCGAATTTGATCATCACCCCAGCACGGATTAATCCCGCCAAACTCGGCGTCCTTGATCAACAATTTTGAGTGCGCCAAGTACTGCGGATGCATTTTCATGCCCGTTTTTTTCCCGGTCTGCTTGCCCTTAATTGCTATCCAGTATTTGTCGGCCGTGTATCGAACGCTGATGGTTCCCTTTCCCCTAGCCTTATCTGGTGGTTCTTCCAAGTTTGGGTGAGCAATTCCGTAGTCACCGTAGTCCAATGAAAACGGAACACTCTTTCTAACGGAATTCCACAGCGTCCAATCGAGTCTGGTCACCTCGTTTCGACCAAGCTTCAGGCCACCAAAATCACGCGGAAATGCCGCTGAACTGAGGGCTACCGATCGCCATTGGTGGTTCTTTCCAATGTGTTGCGCGCACTCCTGAGCCGTGACTTTGGCAATTGCGGTGGGTTCATACTCTGCGATGTGCTCGAGGTCGATCACGAGATCAATTTCTGAAGGCTTCCATCCTCTTGCACCCACCCACGCAAGACAGCTGGGCAAATCACCTAACGCCACCTTCAAAACCAATCCGGCGTCATATTTGCCGATGAATGGGGTGATAGCGGCGACGTAGGCAGCGGGGGCACCGCACTTCACCGAAGGGATAACAAGCACACCGCCGTCGCCAAGCTCCTTCAGCATGGTGGTCAATTCAACCGCAGAGTTCTTTGCAGTGAAATTGAACCTGCCGTCGACCGCAACACGCCTGCCAACCCATACGCCTGCTTTCTTCTTCGTTCCTACCATGCCCTCCACAAAACCGGCCGGCGGGTTTTTCGCGACGTGGATGACTGGTGCAATCCGGTCCTTGCTTTGATTTGGTAAATTGCGCAACGCAGATACTTCGCCGACCTTGCTTCGAAGCATGGGCACATACCTAAAGGACATGCTAACCCCCGACTCAAAATCACAAGTAGTATATGGCTGTGGGCGGAGGAAAGGCTGTGCGACGTACTTACGCTGCTTTGCTGTTTGGAATTATTTGATTTACTTGAATTCCTAGTTCATGTGCCTCTTGGATCAAGCGGCAGATGTTAGGCACGCGATCTTGGCTAGTACGTCGATTGACAATCGCTGCGGCCGTCCTGCTTCGCATGTGATTCCGAAACTGGCGTTGATCATTGAGAACGTCACTTCGACGTTGCTGCGCTTGCGATAGCGCGCCAGGAACTCATCGCAAGTAAATTGGAATGGGTGATGCATTTTTCGCCACAAGCCACCGCGCTCGCCGGTCACCACGGCCCTGATCTGCGATTTGCTGGCCGAAGGCTAGTTGGGTTTGCAGAAACGGCCCCCTCACCAGCAAAATCTAGCGCTTAGCGGCGAGGTGTGCCGCCCGCCCAGTTTTGCGCGCCGCTAAACGCAAGATTTTGCGTCCTCTCCCACCAAGGGAGAGGGATAATGGCGGCGCCGACCGAAAACATCGGCATTTTGTCAGGGATTGTTGGCACTCGCAGCATAAGATGCGAATGCATGACAGTGCTTCGGTTTTGCTTTACCCTGACGCGTGGGTTTGCGATAAGTCTTTGATGACAAAGGAAAACCATCCAGATCTGACGGTTGAGAAGGCCCGGGCGGCAAAACCGGCCGAGGCTGCGGTCGCGCTGGAGCAGATGCCCGAACCGGCCTGTGCGGTGCTGCCAGCCATCCCGCCGAATTCGCCGGAGCGCTTCGTCAACCGCGAAATCTCCTGGCTCGCCTTCAATGGCCGCGTGCTGCAGGAAGCGCAGAACAAGCGTCATCCGCTGCTGGAGCGGCTGCGTTTCGTCTCGATCTCGTCATCGAACCTCGACGAGTTCTACATGGTGCGCGTCGCCGGTCTGTGGGGGATGGTGAAGGAGGGCGTCGCCTCCCAAAGCGACGATGGTCTGTCGCCGACCCAGCAGCTCACCAAGATCGCCGAATTCTCCGGCCGCCTGATGGCCGACCAGCAGCGCGTCTGGCGCGAGCTGAAATCCGAACTGGCCGACAAGGGCATTGCGGTAATCGGCGCCAAGGACATCACCGACGCCGACCGCGTCTGGCTCGATGCCCATTTCCACGAGCAAATTTTTCCGGTGCTGACGCCGCTGGCGATCGATCCGGCGCATCCGTTCCCGTTCATTCCCAATCTCGGTTTTTCGCTGGCGCTGAAGCTGGCGCGCGTGCGCGACGGCCGCGTGGTGATGGCGCTGTTGCCGGTGCCGCCGCAATTGCAGCGCTTCGTGCGGCTGCCGGGGGGCAAGGAACGCGGCAAGCAGAAGCACGCCCGCTTCATCCCGCTTGAAGAGGTGATCGAAATGCACCTCGGCGAGCTGTTCCCGGGACACACCGTGAAGGGCTCGGGCCTTTTCCGCGTCATCCGCGACAGCGACGTCGAAGTCGAGGAAGAAGCCGAAGACTTGGTGCTGATGTTCGAGTCGCTCTTGAAGCGGCGGCGGCGTGGGTCGGTGATTTTGATGATGTGCACCGCGTCGATGCAGGACGATCTTCGCACCTTCATCGCCGGGCACCTCGAACTCGCCGACGAGGAAGTGGTACGGGTCGACGAAATGCTCGGCACCACCGACTTGAAGCAGCTCATCATCAAGGAACGCGGCGACCTGCAGTTCAAGCCGTTCGTGGCGCGCTTTCCCGAACGCATCCGCGAGCACGGCGACGATTGCTTCGCGGCGATCAGCGCCAAGGACATCGTCGTCCATCATCCGTTCGAAAGCTTCGACGTGGTGGTGCAGTTCCTGCGTCAGGCCGCGGCCGATCCCGATGTGGTGGCGATCAAGCAGACGCTCTACCGCACTTCGGCCGACAGTCCGATCGTCAGCGCCCTGATCGAAGCGGCGGAATGCGGCAAGTCGGTCACCGCTCTGGTCGAATTGAAGGCCCGCTTCGACGAAGCCGCCAACATCAAATGGGCGCGCGATCTCGAACGCGCCGGGGTGCAGGTGGTCTACGGGTTCATCGATCTCAAGACCCACGCCAAGGTTTCGCTGGTGGTGCGGCGCGAGAACGGCCAGCTTCACACCTATTGCCACTTCGGCACCGGCAACTATCACCCGATCACTGCCAAGGTTTACACCGACCTGTCGCTGTTCAGCGCCGATCCGGCACTGGGGCGCGATGCGGCGCAGGTGTTCAACTACGTCACTGGCTATGCCGAGCCGAGCGGGCTCGAGAAGCTGGCGATTTCGCCGCTGAACCTGCGCGAAACCCTGATGGCGGGCATCGACAAGGAAATCGAGTTTGCCAAGGCGGGCAAGCCGGCGGCGATCTGGATCAAGCTCAATTCGCTGGTCGACGCCGACATGATCGACGAGCTCTACAAGGCAAGCCAAGCGGGCGTGAAGATCGACATCATCGCGCGCGGCATCTGCTGCCTGAAGCCGGGCGTGCCGGGCCTCAGCGACAACATCAGTGTCAAGTCGATCGTCGGGCGCTTCCTCGAACACGGCCGTATCACCGCGTTCGGCAACGGCTATGGCTTGCCGCATGCCAAGGCCAAGCTCTGGATTTCCTCGGCCGACTGGATGCCGCGCAATCTCGATCGCCGTGTCGAGTCGCTGGTGCCGATCGACAATCCGACGGTGCATCAGCAGATTCTCGACCAGATCCTGGTCGCTCAGCTCAAGGATCAGGCACAATCCTGGCACATGAAGGCGGACGGCAGTTATGTCCGCGACGAAGCGTCCGGCGACGCGGATGCGTTTTCTTCACACACCTACTTTATGACCAATCCCTCGTTGTCAGGCCGCGGCCGCGCCCTTCGCATCAAGCAGCCGCGTCCGGGGATACGCCGCGAGTAAGCATGAGCGGTTCGCCATTCCTTCCCGTCGATACCGGCGAAGATCTGTTGCCGCGCGCCGAAGCCGCGCCGCGCGGACGCGTCGCCATTGTCGACATCGGATCGAATTCGGTGCGCCTCGTGGTGTTCGACGGGCTGACGCGCTCGGCCCAGTCGGTCCACAACGAGAAGACCATCTGCTCGATCGGCCGCGAACTCGGCACCACCGGATTGCTCTACAAGGAAGGCGTCGATCTCGCGCTCGAAACCTTGCGGCGCTACCGCCATCTCTGCGACCGGCTCGATGTCGGGATGCGCGAGGCGGTCGCGACCGCGGCGGCGCGCGATGCCCTCAACGGGCCCGAATTCGTCCGCCGTGCCGATAGCGCCTGGGGCGCGCCGGTACGCGTGTTGACCGGACCGGAAGAGGCCCGTCTGGCGGGCGAGGGCGTGCTGGCGGCGTCGCCGGATGCCGATGGCCTCGTTGCCGATCTCGGCGGCGGCAGTCTCGATATGGTGACGGTACGCGGCGGACGCACGGTGGATGCCTGTTCGCTGCCGTTCGGACCTCTGCGCCTCGCCGATCTCAGCCGGGGCGATCTCGATCGCACCCGCAAGCTGGTCGACGACGAACTCGAACACTGGGAGGCGCTGGCGGCCCAGGCCGGCAAGACGCTCTATCTGGTCGGCGGCATCTGGCGCTCGATCGCCCGTGTCGACATGCTGCGCGAGCAGTATCCGCTGCAAATGCTGCAGCACTATACGATCCCCTCGGACCGGGCGCTCGAACTCGCCCAGGTCCTGGCCAAGCAGGGCAAGAAATCGCTCGAATTGCTGTCGGTGGTGTCGAAGCGGCGGGTCGAACTGCTGCCGTACGGCGCCGTCGTGCTGCAGCGGCTGTTGTCGTTCGCCCGCTTCAAGGAGTTGGTGATTTCCGCCAACGGTGTCCGTGAAGGGCTGGTCTACTCCAAACTAGGAGCGGGCGAGCGCGCCAAGGACCCGCTGATCGATTTCGCAGCCAACGAGAACGCCCGTGTCGCCCGCACCCCCTCTCACGCCATGGAGATGTTTAGCTGGGGCGCGCCTCTGTTCGCCGACGAGAACGCCTATTACCGGCGCTTGCGGCTGGCCGCCTGCCTGTTCAGCGACCTCGGTTGGCGGCGCCATCCCGACCACCGCACCCTGGGCACCTACGAGGATGTGCTGACCATGCCCTATGGCGGCGCCGACCACCGCGCCCGGGCCTTCGTCGCTGCGGCGACTTGGCATCGCTATGCCGGCGACGAGGAAATGCCGCCCGAACTGAAGTTCAAGGGGCTGCTCGACAAGCCGGAAGAGCGCCGGGCGCTCCGAATCGGGCTGGCGGCGCGGCTGGCTTTTGACCTCTCGGCCTCGGCGGCGGGGGAACTTGGCCATTACCGGTTGCGGCTTACCCCCTCCAAACTCATCTTGGAGGTGCATCGCCGCCGCAGCGCGGTCGCGGATGATGCCGTCGGCCGCCGGTTGTGGGCGCTGGGAGCGGCGTTCGACCGCAATGCCGAAATCCAGGTGATCGGCGGTTAACGGACCCGTGACCACGGCTCCCGCCGCCCCCGCTTGCATCCTGCCCTAACCCGGTCTTTAAGAAGGGGTTTCCCGCCCCTATCTGGTCAAGTGGGGCAGGACAATAAGGAGAACGACATGGGCTCGCTCAGCATCTGGCATCTTCTGATCGTCGGCGTCATCGTCCTGGTGCTGTTCGGCGGCAAGGGCAAGCTGTCCGACATCATGGGCGACTTCGCCAAGGGCATCAAAAGCTTCAAGAAGGGCCTTTCGGACGAAGACCAGCCCAAGCCGACCGAAGTGAAGCCGGTCGAGCAAAAGACCGAGAGCAAGGAATAATCCTAGCTAGGGTCTTCTGATGGACTTCGGACTTTCCTGGAGCCACATGCTCCTG
>JAHFQC010000131.1 GCA_023259375.1 Alphaproteobacteria bacterium | reverse complement strand
TCGTAATAGTGATCGGCGGTCGAGCCATCGAGGCGGACGTCAATCCCGAACACGGTCGAAAACGCGTGGTCGAGCCAGGTGCGCGAAGGGGTGCCGCGGAACAGGAAATAATGGTCAGCGAACAGGCGCCATGCCTTGCGGCGGTCGGGTTCGGCGCTGCCGCCCTTGGGCGCGATTCCGAGCTGGGTCAGCTTGATGCCCTGGCTGTACAGCATCCGGTGAACGTAATGGTCGGGCCACAGGAACAGCGAGGTCGC
Source organism: Alphaproteobacteria bacterium (assembly GCA_023259375.1). Lineage (GTDB taxonomy): Bacteria > Pseudomonadota > Alphaproteobacteria > Micropepsales > Micropepsaceae > Rhizomicrobium. The sequence continues at coordinate 7,868 of JAHFQC010000131.1, read as the reverse complement.
GTCCTCGAACGGCGTGTCGTTGGCGAACCAGGACGGATCGGTGTGGCCGTGCGGGCTGATGATCGGAAGGTTCTCGACCTTCGCAAACAGCCGGCGGGCGATGTTACCGGTATCGGAATCAGGTTGAAAAAATCGGTCAGGGTGCAGGCGAAGCGGGGTGGGCATGGAGTGTCCTCTGGGGCAAGGCCGGGTAAACTAGTCTTCCCGTTCAAGCGATGTCTATCGATATCAGAGACTTGGCTCCGGGTGGCAAGGTCCGGTCAGCCCTGTTAGGCTGCGCGGCGAAATATCGCGGGAGCCGAGCAAATGCCGTTCTGGCAACGGGTTTTGGGCCTTCGCCCACCCGGCCCTGTGATCACGATCCGCCGCCATGCCGTAGTGACGCGGATTGCCCATTGGGTGAACGCGCTTTGCATACTCATTCTACTTATGAGTGGGCTCCAGATCTTCAACGCGCATCCGGCGCTTTACGTCGGGAAGAGTTCGGATTTCGATCATCCGGTTCTCGCCCTGACGTCCTGGGAGGGGCCTGACGGGCTCAGAGGCTTCACCTGGATCGGCCAGCACCGGATCGATACCACCGGCCTGTTGGGCGTCTCCGACGTCGACGGCGTGGCAACGCCGCGCGGCTTTCCCGCTTGGGCCACCCTGCCCGGCCCGCAATGGCTGGCGATGGGACGGCTCTGGCATTTCGCCGCCGCTTGGCTGTTTGCCGTGAACGGCATCCTGTTCGCGCTATGGGCGATCGGGCGCGGCCATTTCCGTCACGACCTTCTGCCGACGCGGGCCGACTTCAAGGCGCTGCCGCACACCTTCGTTGAGCACCTGAAACTGCGGTTCCCCGAGGGTGACGCGGCGCGGCACTACAACAGCCTGCAGAAGCTCAGTTATGTGCTCGTCATTTTCGGACTGGGGCCGCTGGTGCTGCTGACCGGTCTCACCATGTCGCCGACCATGGACGCGGCCTTCCCGCAACTCCTCTGGCTGTTCGGCGGCCGCCAGACGGCGCGCACCATTCACTTTCTCTGCGCCTTCTCGTTCTTCGGCTTTTTCCTGATCCATATCGTCATGGTGGTTCTGTCGGGCGCCTGGAACAATCTGAAGTCGATGATTACCGGCCGCTACGTTATCGGGGACTGCCATGGCGACTGACCGTTCGCTCGCCCGCCGCCGCTTTCTCGCCCGCATCGGCGCGGCCGGGGCCGCACTATCCCTGTCCGGCTGCACCAGGCTGTCGCAAAAACCTTGGGTGGGCGATTTGCTGGCCGAGGTCGAGAAACTGACCCGGCGGGCCCAGCGCCTGTTCGCCGGCGGTCATGCTCTGGCCCCCGAATACAGCGAGGCCGACATCGCCCCGGCCTTCCGGGCCAACGGTACGCTCGATCCGGCCACCACCGAATATGATGCTCATGCCGCCAGCGGTTTTGCCGACTGGCGCGTTACCGTGAGCGGGCTGGTCGAACATCCGCTGTCCTTGTCGCTTGCTGAATTACGTGCCTTGCCGTCGCGTACCCAGATCACACGTCACGACTGCGTCGAAGGATGGAGCTGCATCGGCAAATGGACCGGCGTTCCGCTTGCGCATGTGCTGGCGATGGGGGGGGTAAAGCCTGAGGCCCGCTATGTCGTCTTCCGCTGTGCCGACAACATGGCCCCGGCGGGAGCGCCGCCGCAGTTCTATTACGAAAGCCTAGACCTGCTCGAGGCCACCCATCCGCAAACGATTTTAGCTTACAAAATGAACAACAGCCCGTTGACGATAAAGCATGGAGCGCCCGTTCGGCTCCGGGCGGAACGTCAACTCGGCTACAAAATGGCCAAATACATCAATGGCATCGAACTCGTTGCTGACCTGTCCGGGATTGCCGGCGGACGGGGTGGCTATTGGGAAGATCAAGGATATAGCTGGTACGCCGGTATCTGACCCGAATTCCCCTTGAAGGGTGGGGATTGAAACACGATATTCACCGTTACGTTGAACAGTAGCGTCCGTTTGGTTAGGTGAGCAGGTTTCATGCGGCAGAAGATATTCACGATGGCGATAATGGGTGTCCTGGTGGCGGGTTGTGCTGCCAGCAAGGACCCTGAAGCCATCGCCCAAAACGATCCTTACGAGTCGACCAACCGGTCCATCTCCGACTTCAACAGCAAGCTCGACAAGTATTTCGCCAAGCCCGTTGCTCAGGGCTACAATTACGTCGTGCCGCAGTTCGCCCGCAACGGCGTGCACAATTTCCTCACCACACTGGACAAGCCCGTCACCTTCGGCAACGACCTGTTGCAGGGCGAAGGCACGCGCGCGGGCCAGACCCTCGGCCGCTTCACCGTGAACGTCACGCTCGGCGTCGGCGGACTGGTCGACGTCGCCACCATGATGGGCATTCCCGACCACACCGAGGATTTCGGCCAGACGCTCGGCGTCTATGGCGTCGGCGAAGGACCTTATCTGGTGATGCCGTTCATGGGACCGAAACCGCCGCGCGACCTTGCCGGCGGCATCGTCGACATCTTCATCGACCCCACGACCTATATCAGCTTCCACGGCTCCGACACGTGGTATGCGGTACGTTCGGGCGTTTCGATCCTCGACCTTCGGGCCCGCAACATCGATACGCTGGATCAGGTCGAGCGCACCTCGATCGATCTCTACGCGACGACGCGCAGCCTCTACCGGCAATACCGCAATTCGGAAATCCGCAACGGCGCCCCTGATACGTCGAACTCCGACACGCCGGATTTCTGAAGCCAGACCAAGCACGAATTCGTAGGCAGGCGCGGGTTCACAACCTGCGCCCGTTTCGTATTGGCTATTCACCGGCCTCGGGGATCGGATCGCCGAGCAGCCTCGCGTAGAAGCGGTTCCAGCGGCGGCCCGACCACAGCCGGAAACGATCCATGTAGAGGTAGATCACGGGCGTGGTGTAAAGCGTCAGGACTTGGCTGACGATAAGGCCGCCGACGATCGAGATGCCGAGCGGCTGGCGCATTTCCGAGCCCGTTCCGAAACCCAAGGCCAGCGGCAGCGCGCCGAGAATGGCGGCGAAGGTCGTCATCATGATCGGGCGGAAGCGGAGCTGGCAGGCCTGGAAGATCGCTTCGCGCGAAGTCAGGCCGCGGCGACGTTCCGCATCGAGCGCGAAGTCGACCATCATGATGGCGTTCTTCTTGACGATGCCGATCAAGAGAATGATGCCGATGAAGCTAATGGTGTTGAAATCGATGTTCTGATTGAACTTGCGCGCGAACAACAGCGCAATCAGCGCGCCGACGCCGGCCGACGGCAGGGTCGAGATGATGGTGAGCGGGTGGATCAGGCTCTCGTAGAGGACGCCGAGCACGATATAGACCGTCACCACCGCCGCCAGGATCTGCCAGAGCTGGCCGGAATTCTGCGTCTGGAACATGCGTGCATTGCCGGCAAACTCGCCGTGGATCGAAATCGGCACGTTCAATTGCGCCATCACCCGATGAATGGCATCGACGGCCTGCCCCAACGTTTTGCCTTTGGCAAGCTCGAACGAGAAGGTCGTCGCCACGAACGGACCTTGATGGTTGATCGACAGCGGCATCAGGCCGGGACCAAATGACGTGAAGGCCGACAGCGGCACCATCTTTTCCTGCCGGGTCGAGATCGAGGCTGCGGTGGAAGCGCCGCCGCCGACCGAGGTCACCAGCGCATTCATCTGCTGATTGCGGCGGGCATCGTTGGCGACATCATCGGCGGTAAGCTGAGCGGTCGCTGACACCACCGTGCCGGCAGCGGCAGACGAAGCCGCCGTTCCGGAGATCGCTCCGCCTGACGTCGAAACGTAGATGTCCTTCAGCGTTTCCGGGCTCTGCCAGAACTGCGGCGCCACGCCCATCACCACGTGGTACTGGTTGAGGTCCTCGTAAATGGTCGAGACCTGGCGCTGGCCGAAGGCATCGTAGAGTGTCGAGGTGATCTGGGTGGTGTTAACCCCAAGCCGGGCCGCAGTAGCGCGATCGATCTGAAGCTGGATTTCGAGGCCGGCATCCTGACGGTCGGAGTTGACGTCGGCGATCTCGGGTACGTTAAGGAGCGCATCGGTGATGCGCGGCACCCAGGTGTCGAGATCGGCGAGCGTGTCGCCGAGCATCGAGTACTGATAGGAGGAATCGCTCTGGCGTCCACCGGCGCGGAAATTGCCCGCCGCCCGGAGGAAAATACGCGCTCCGGCGATGCCTTTCAGCTTGGTGTTCAAGCGGTCGACAACATCATTGGTCTTCATGCCGCCGCGCTGCGGCAGCGGCTTCAGTTGAATGAAGACGTTGGCCGAATTGACCGAACCGCCGCGCGGACCGCCGCCACCGCCGCCGGTGAAGCCCGACACCGTGTCGACGCCCGGATCCTCGGCGATGATCTTCACGAACTGGGTGAACTTCTGCTGCATCAGCTGGAAGCTGATCGCCTGATCGGCACGGATGCCGCCCTGCACCTGGCCGGTATCCTCCGCCGGCAGGAATCCGGTCGGCACCAGGAACCACAGGAAGATATTGAGCACGAACGTCAGGGCAAACACGCCCATGATGGTGAGCGGATTGGCGAGCGCCCAGCCGAGCGTACGGTCATACGTGCGCTTCATCCACTCGAATACGCGTTCCGATCGATTGAGAAGCCAACCCTGCTTGCCTTCGCCATTCTTGAAATCGATATGACCGCACAGCATCGCGGTGGTGGTCAGCGATATCACCAGCGAAAGGCCGACTGCGGCGGCGAGCACCACAGCGAATTCCTGGAACATGCGCCCGATCGGCCCGCCCATCAAAAGGATCGGGATGAACACCGCGATCAGGCTGAGGCTCATTGCCACCACGGTGAAGCCGACCTCGCCGGTGCCGACCATCGCCGCCTGGAGACGCGGCATGCCCTCCTCGATATGGCGGGTGACGTTTTCGAGCACCACGATGGCGTCGTCGACCACAAATCCGGTCGCCACCGTCAAGGCCATCAGCGACAGCACGTCGAGGGTGAAGCCGCACAGATACATCACCCCGAAGGTGCCGAGGATCGACAGCGGAACCGCGACCGAGGGGATGATGGTGGCGCGCCCGTTGCGCAGGAACAGATAGACCACCATCATCACCAGCAGAACCGCAATCACCATGGTGATCTGCACGTCGGTGACCGAGGCCTGGATCGACTGGGTACGGTCATTGACGATGTCGAGATGGACGGCGGGCGGCAGCGCGGTCTGGAGCTGCGGCAGCACCTTCTTCACATTGGCGACGGTCTCGATGATGTTGGCGCCGGGCTGGCGGGTCAAAATCACCAGCACCGCCGGCTTGCCGTTGGCCATGCCGAGATTGCGCACGTCTTCGACGCCGTCACTGACCTCGGCGACGTCCGCCAGACGCACCGCCGCGCCGTTACGGTAGGCGACGATCAAAGACTTGAAGTCGTTGGCGGTGCGCGCCTGATCGTTGACATAAACCTGATAGCGCCGCGGACCTGTCTCGAGCGCGCCTTTGGGGGCATTGGCATTGGCGGCGCTGAGGGCCGCACGGACGGTCTCGAGGCCGACGCCGTACTTGAACAGCGCTCGCGGGTTCAAATCGACCCGCACCGCCGGCAGCGACGAGCCAGACACCTGCACCTGACCGATGCCGCCGACCTGGCTCAGCTTCTGCGACAGGATGGTGGAGGCGGCGTCGTAGATCTGGCCCGGCGTCAATGTGCCGGAGGTCAAGGCAAGGATCATCACCGGCTGATCCGCCGGATTGATCTTGCGGTAGGTCGGGTTGGACCGCAGCGCCGCCGGAAGATCGGCACGCGCCGCCACGATCGCCGCCTGCACGTCGCGCGCCGCGCCGTCGATGTCGCGGTTGATGTCGAACTGGAGGGTGATGCGCGACGAACCGACCGAACTCGACGAGGTCATTTCGTTGACCCCGGCAATGGTGCCGAGATGGCGCTCCAACGGCGTCGCCACGGTGGAAGCCATCACCTCGGGGCTGGCGCCGGCCATCTGCGCCGAGACGAAGATCACCGGCATGTCGACCGACGGCAGCGGCGCCACCGGCAACAGGAAGTAGGACACGATACCGGCCAAGGCGAGGCCCATGGTCAGCAACGTCGTGGCCACCGGGCGCTCGATGAAGACCTTGGAGATGTTCATTGCGGCACCGCGCCCGCCGGGGGCTCCGGCGCCTCACCGCGACGGCGGCGCAAGCGCTGCACCAGCGTATCGAAATAGATGTAGATCACCGGCGTCGTGAACAGGGTGAGCAGCTGGCTGACCAGCAGCCCGCCGACGATGGCAAGGCCGAGCGGGTGGCGCAGCTCCGAGCCGGTGCCCGAACCGATCATCAGCGGCAGGGCGCCGAATGCCGCCGCCACCGTGGTCATCATGATCGGGCGGAAGCGCAACAACGCGGCCTGATAGATCGCATCGCGCGGCGACTTGCCTTCATGACGTTCGGCTTCGAGCGCGAAGTCGATCATCATGATCGCGTTCTTCTTGACGATGCCGATCAGCAAAATGATGCCGATGATCGAGACGACGTTGAGATCGTTGCCGGTGACGATCAGCGCGAGCAGCGCACCGATACCGGCGGACGGAAGCGTCGAGAGGATCGTGACCGGATGGATGAAGCTCTCATAGAGCACGCCAAGCACGATATAGACGGTCACGATGGCGGCGAGGATCAAGAGCAATTCGTTGCCGAGCGTCGACTGGAAGGCGAGCGCCGAGCCTTGGAAGCTGGTGTTGATGCTGGTGGGCAGCTTGGCATCCGCTTCGGCCTTGCGCACCGCCTCGACCGCACTGCCGAGCGAATAGCCCGGAGCCGCATCGAACGACACCGTGGCGGCAGGGAACTGGCCGAGATGGTTGGTCGCAATCGGCGTCAGGCGTTCTTCCACATGCGCGATGGTGGCCAGCGGAACCTGGCCGCCGCCCGACGACGGCAGATAGATGTCGCCCATCGCCGCCAAGGATTTCTGCTCCGGCCCGCCGGATTCCAGAATGACACGGTACTGGTTCGACTGGGTGAAGATGGTCGAAATGATGCGCTGGCCGAAGGCGTCGTAGAGCGCATTGTCGATCGTCGCGGCCGTGATGCCGAACCGCGCGGCGGTGTCGCGGTCGACGGTGACGTAGGCGGCCAAACCCTTGTCGGTGAAGTCGGTCGAGACGTTGGTGATTTCGTGCCGCTTCTGCATGCTAGCGACTAGCTGCGGCACCCAATGGTTCAAGACGGCGGTGGACGCGTCTTCCAGCACGAATTGGTATTGCGCCCGGCTGACCGTTGAATCGATCGTCAGGTCCTGCACCGGCTGCACGAACAGCGAAATGCCGGCGACCGACTGCGAGGTATTCGACAGGCGGGAAATGATGTGGTCGAAGCTGGAACTGCGCTCACCCTTCGGTTTCAGGTTGATCAGCAGGCGTCCGGAATTGAGCGTGGTGTTGGTGCCGTCGACGCCGATATAGCTCGACAGACTGGCGACATCGGGATCCTTGAGCAGCGCGGCCGCCAGGGCTTCCTGTCGCTTCGACATCTCGGCAAAGGACACGGTCGGACCGGCCTGGCTGATGCCCTGCACGAGACCGGTATCCTGTACCGGAAAGAAGCCTTTCGAGATCACCGCATAGAGAAACACGGTGAAGAGCAGCGTGCCGACGGTGACCTGCAGCGTCAGGCGCTGGTGGTTCAAGACCCATAACAGGCCGCGGTCGTAGGCGGCGACGAGGCGATTGTAATATTCCTCGGATTTCGCCGCGACGCGGCCCTGCGGCTTGGCATCGGAGCGATGGCGCAACAGCTTGGCGCACAACATCGGCACCAGAGTCAGAGACACCACGGCCGAGATCAGAATGGTGATGGCGAGCGTCACTGCGAATTCG
>JAHFQC010000084.1:8643-23910 GCA_023259375.1 Alphaproteobacteria bacterium | reverse complement strand
GCCGAAACTGATGCGCAAGATGGGCCAATGGACCGCGAAAGCCCGCGGCATGGCCGATCAGTTCCGCCGCAGCTTCGACGACATGGCGCGCCAGAGCGAACTCGACGAACTGCGCAAGGAACTCGACGAGCTGCGCAACGTGCGCCCGCTGGCCGGCGTCGAGCAGCAATTCAATGAAGCCATGACGGGCCCCGCCGTCAGCCTCGATCCCGAACCCGCGGTCGAAGCGGCTCCCGCCGATCCCGCGGCTCAGCCCGCTGCCGCCGTTGAGGCCGCCGCTGCTGAGACTGCCTCTGCCGAAACTGGCGCCGCCGAGACAGCCTCCGCCGAGACTGGCGAACCCGCTCCGGCCGCAGCCCAAGTAACGCCGCCGCAAACCCCGGCAACGCCATGATCACACCCACGGACGCCGAAGAAGCCGAGATCGAGTCCTCCAAGGCTCCGCTGCTGGACCATCTGATCGAGCTCCGCAAGCGGCTGATCTATTCGCTGCTGGCGTTGTTCGGCGGCTTCATCATCTGCTTTGCCTTCGCCGATCCGATCTACAACTTTCTCACCGCGCCGCTGGCGCACGCGCTGGCCGGACAGCCGGGCCGCCACCTGATCTATACCCAGGTCTACGAGAAGTTCTTCACCAACGCCAAGGTCGGCCTATTCGCGGGCCTGTGCCTCGCGTTCCCGGTGATCGCGGCGCAGATCTGGATGTTCGTCGCGCCCGGCCTTTACAAGCACGAGCGGCGCGCTTTCCTGCCGTTCCTGCTCGCCAGCCCGGCGCTGTTCATCACCGGCGCGGCGTTCGTCTATTACGTGATGCTGCCGTATGCGCTGAAGTTTTTCCTCGGCTTCGAAACCAAGGGCGGCAAGGACGCGCTGCCCATCGAGATGATGGCCAAGGTCAGCGACTATTTCGATTTCGTCACGACGCTGATCTTCGCTTTCGGCCTAACCTTCCAGTTGCCGGTGGCGCTGGCGCTGCTTGGCCGCGTTGGCATTGTCTCGTCGGATCTGCTGCGCAAGTCGCGCCGCTACGCCATCGTCGGCATCACTGTGTTGGCCGCGGTGTTCACCCCGCCCGACATCTTCTCGATGCTGAGCCTGTTGGTGCCGCTGATCTTCCTCTACGAGGTTTCGATCTGGCTGGTGAAAGGCATCGAAAAGAAGCGCGACAAGGAACGCGCCGCTGATGATGCGGAAGATGCCGCCGAAGAAGCCGACGAATAGGCCGATTTTCCGGCCGTTCAGGATTTGTTGGTTTTGCCCCGTTATCCTGCAGCGGTCTGGCGCAGGAGGCGGGTGTGCGTGACCGGAAATCCTTGTTTGGCGTGGGCAGCGTGCTTCTGCCCGTGCTCTATTGCGCCGGTCTGCTCTATTATTTCCTCGATTTCAGCGGTTCCGTGCAGGAAGCCGAGGCGATCGGCTTGGGGCCGACCGTGCTGGGTCTGGGCGTGATTGGCCTGCTGTTCTCCATCCCGATGATCATGAAGGCGGGACGTCTGGTGGGCCGGGCACGGGCGCGCAGACCGGATGATGACGAGCCGGACACAGGCAGTTCAATCGATGCCGACGCCGCCATTGCCCGCTACAAGGCGCGCCAGGCCGAAGAGCGGGACAGCACGCCGGTCGCACCGCCGCCGCGCACGTCCGCTCCCCGCACTGGTTTCGGGCGCAGGAACAGGTAATTTGGCGGCTAAAGCGTCGGACCTTAAATGCGACCCATTGCTGGGATCGGCCGCGTGTCGCATTTAAGGTCCAAAGACGCTTTGGATTCCAATATTGCTAAAGCAACTTTGGACTTTAAATTCGCTCGGTTCCTGCCATCAGCATGTGGCGAATTTAAAGTCCGTTGCTTTAGGCGCGATGAGACGGGACGCCATGATTGAGATTCGCCAAACCTGCGACGGTGTCGATTGGACTGCGGTTCGCGATGTCCTCAAGGACGCCGGCATGTCGTTCCACGATCCCGACATGCACCGCCGCGCCTTCGAAGGCGCTTACGCTGTCGTGTTCGCTTACGATGACGGAACCCTGATCGGCTGCGGCCGGGCGCTGTCCGATGGCGTCTATCAGGCGGCGCTTTACGACATTGCGGTGCTGCCGCGCTACCAAGGCAGCGGGCTTGGCCGCCGTCTGGTCGAGACGCTGCTCGCCGGGCTCGGCGACTGCAACGTGATCCTCTACGCTAGCCCCGGCAAGGAAGGCTTCTACCGCAAGCTCGGTTTCCGCGGCATGAAAACCGGCATGGCCCGCTTCGTCCGCGTCGCGGTGATGGCCGAACGCGGCTTCACGGATTAGCGTCGCCGTCCTTCGCGTAAATGAAGAAAATCGTATGCGGTGTGAACGGTCTTTGCAGATCGCTCCCTTTCGCTATACTCGGCGCATGGAGCAGGTCCCACCCGACTTGAAGAAAGTTCTCGCCGCCGACGCCAAGGCCAAGGCGCAATGGGAGGCGCTGACGCCAATCGGGCGGCGGGACTTTATTAGCTGGATCGATGCGGCCAAGCAGGCCGAAACGCGCCGGCGCCGGGTGGAAAGCGTTCCCTCGCGTCTGGCGTCGGGCAAGCGCCGTCCCTGCTGCTATTCGGTGGTGCCGCTGGATCTCTATACGGCGCTCAAATCGTCCGCCAAGGCGCAGGCGCTGTGGAAACAGCTCAGCGCCGACGAGAAGCGCAATTTCACCGACTGGATTGCCGCCGGTGCCGATGCGGGGGCGCGGACCACGCGAATCGAGAAGTCGTGCACGTTGCTGGCAAAAGGCACCCGCCATCCCTGATTGAACGGGGCGCTCCGCTTATCATCCTGCGAAACGATGTTCGTGGATCGAACCTCAATCACTCCGGTAACGACCGCTATGGTTGTCGCATTCACGCGGCTGTGATCTGCCGTTTGTCGCGGTTTGTCGCGAAAGCGGATTCCGGCGCAGAAGTGATTTCAGATGACGCCGCGAAAGGATTTGAAGCCCGTCGGTGAATCAATAAACTCGGACAAAAGAGGAAACCCGATGAACTCACTTCGCACGCGTCTGGGATCCGTGCTCGTTGTCCTTCTGGCAACGACCGGTCTTTGCAACGCCCAGAACGCTACCCCGAACGCTTCACCTGCCGCTCCATCCAACGGCGCGCCTGTCTTCACAGGAATCAACTATCTGGCCGCGGACGCCAAGGCGGACAAAGCCGCGCGCACGCTGGCGCCGTATTTCTCCCCGGCCAAGACGGCCACGGCGAAGCCCGATGCGGACGGCTTTATCCGGCGCTGGCTGTTGCTGGAGCCGATCAACAAGCCGAATCCTTCGAACGCCGTGTTCACCGGCACCTATGTTCGGGAAGCGTTGGGGCACGAAGCCTATCCCGGTCAGTTCGCCACCCTGCCGCGTGATGGTCAGGCGGTGCAGGTCGGCAACCAGTCGCTGACGTGGCATGCGCTCGATGCGAACCGCTTCGACGCCAAGCTGTTCCGCTTGGCCTATGGCCTCAACAAGCAGACCTATGGCGTGATCTTCTGGGCGGTCACCGTCATCGACAGCCCGCGCGAGATGAAGGACATCCGCCTAGCCGTCGGTTCGAATTCCGCCTCGATGTGGAAGCTGAACGACGAAGAGGCTGCCAGCCTGTTCGACGATCGCCGCATGGTGATGGACGATGTGGTGTCGAAGCCGCTGACCCTCAAGAAGGGCCGCAACGTGTTGTGGGGCGCCGTCATCAACGGGCCCGGCCTCAGCGACTTCTGCGTCCGCTTCGTCGACAATCACGGCCAGCCGATCAAAGACATCACGGTGAGCGCGCAATGAAACGGCCCTCATCCCTTCGTTCCGGAGCTTCCATGAAACGCAATTTCCTGGCCTCGGCCGGCTTTGCCCTGGCCGTCCTGGCGGGCGGTCCGGCAGCGGCGCAGCTCGCCGGCGAGCCTTACATCCATGATCCGTCGACGGTCGTTGAGTCCGACGGCAAGTATTTCACCTTCGGCACCGGCGGCGGCGGCTTGATGTCCGACGACGGCTATACCTGGCACCGCGGCGCGCTGCGTCCCGGCGGCGGCCTGGCGCCGGACACGATCAAGATCGGCGATCGCTATTATGTCGCTTACGCGGTCGGCGGCGGCGGCATGTCGGGCGGTCACGCCAGCAACGTGAAGGTCATGTGGACCAAGTCCCTTGATCCGAAGTCGCCGAATTTCGGCTTCCACAATGTCGGCATCGTCGCATCGAGCAACGGCGTCGAAGACAATGACGCCATCGATCCCGCGTTCCTTTATGCCAAGGGGCATCTGTGGCTGAGCTACGGCACTTATTTCGGCACCATCCGCATCGTCGAGCTTGATCCCAAGACCGGCGACCGCGTCAAGGGCAACAAAGCCGTCGACGTCGCCATCGACATGGAAGCGAGCGACATGATGTACCGCGACGGCTGGTACTATCTGCTCGGCACCCATGGCACTTGCTGCGACGGGCCGAATTCGAGCTACAACATCCGCGTCGGCCGTTCTCGGAACATCCAGGGGCCGTATGTCGACAACATGGGCATTCCGCTGCTGCACGGCGGCGGCAAGCTGGTGGCTGCCGGTGCGGGCCGCGTTTACGGCGTCGGCCATTTCGGTCTGCTCGATCTCGGCGACGGCGTGCAGAAATTCTCGATGCACTATGAAGCCGACATGGATCGCGGCGGTCTCAGCGTACTCGACATCCGTCCGCTGCTTTGGAAAGACGGCTGGCCGGTCGGCGGCGATCATTTCGTCCCTGGCACCTACGAGATCCAGTCGGAGCGTGGCGGCGGGGCGCTTGAGCTTGCTGTCGACTTCGTGCGCATCGACGTTCCGCGCCACCGTGGCCCGCCGCCGGGAATGCCCGCGCCCGGTCCGAACGGAGCGATGCCGGAACCGCCGCCGGAAGGCTTCTCGTTCTTCGGGCCGCCGAAGGGGCCGATCACGCCGCTTCCCGACATGACGCTGGCGCAGGATTCGGTCAATTGGCCGGCCGGCAAGATCGACGTCCAGCTCAACGACTACATGACGCGGCCGCATCAGAAGTGGACCGTTACGCCGGTCGCGGATGCGGGCGGCTATCCCGGCGCGCCGTATTTCAAGATCACGATCGCCGAAACCGATCGGGCCCTGACCGCGATGGCCGACGGCAGCGTCGTGGCGCAGCCTTCGTTCACCGGCGCCACCGAGCAGTTGTGGCGGATCGATCAACTGACCGACGGCACCTATCGCATCATGCCGAAAGCAACTGGCTCCCAGCCATTGGCCCTCACCGCAATCGGCCGCAGTTCGCTCGCCCTCCTGAAGTTTGAGCCGAACGGCGACCGGGCCCGCTGGAATTTCCGGAAGCCGTAAGTCCGCGAGAGACTGTGGCTGTTTAAACTATGGGGACAGGCTCACCTGTCCCCATTTGTTTATGGGGGCGGGGGAGACATCGCTTTCAAGCCTTTCCCGACTGACAGATGCACATTCAGGCGTTACGCTCACCTCGCCCCCACTTGGGGGAGAGGTCGACATCCGAAGCGCGGAGCGCAACGGATGGCGGGTGAGGGGGATCGATGGTCTCTCAGAACACCAAGAACCGTCGCGCTGCCGGGCGATGCTTCAAACATTTCCGTTAGAGCGCGTTAGGCTGATTTGCGCTTTTTTCGGAGCTTCGCGAACACAGACATCCGCCAGGGTGTACATACAGGTGAGCCCATCCCTAGAGGGCGTACCACATAACTACGCTTCTATGGTCAAATCCGATTGCGCCAAAATATTCTGATCTCTCCAAATGACTTTTCTCGGGCGTTGGTTCCAAGAGGACGGATTCCGCTTGTCGACAACTCTCATCGTGAAGGACCGACGGGCTACATCCAATAAGCGGCCCTTCATTTCGTCGGCCTCACCCGGAGCAGATAACCCGACCAAGAGTAGCACCCAGTCACCATAATCGACGTACAGCGCGTGCTCCGCACCGAAGTTCATCGTAGTAATAAGAGCACTTCGGAACAGCGCCGGTCGTGTTTTTCCTTTTTCGTCTGTGATCTCCAAGTGCTCCCGCTCAAATTGGGAGCCTGGAGAACTGGCGAGTATGTTAGCCTCATACCTGTCCGCGCTAGCCTCAATCGATGGCGGCACTCCCTCTTTATGGATGATGTTCCCATACAAAAACGACGATAGGTGTGCCGCAGAATCTAGTGTGTGGCCTATCGGGTACATGGCGACCAAGAACGTGTCGGGTGTATGGGTCATAGCGTTATCCGCTACCCAACCCGGAGGGCAATCGAGGAATATGCCCAGTTGATCACGCCAAATGAGAGGTGCGGCAGTGTATTGGTATTCCGAAAGCCGACGCGGGAATACGATCTGCAAGTCGACCTGCCACGAAACGCCCTCGGCCCGCTTCAATGCTGCCTTCGTGTATCCTTGGGTTGTGACCATTATCCCGCAACGAAAATCTATGTCCTGAAGCATCCCCAAGAACGCTTCTACGTGCTTTACGTCTACCTTTCGCTTGTAGCATTTACAGTCGACCGCGATTGCTGGCGTCGAATCCACGAGCAAGTCGATCTGACGGCGCACGCCGCTCAATTTACCGGGTAAGTACACATTGGCTCGGACTAGCGCGGTGGGAAAACGACGTCTCAGTGCACCTTTTGCGTAGGCCTCGTATTGTTTCCAATCGTCGGGTCGCATCCACATTTCAGATTTATCGATCATCATGTCCTGACCGCGAGGGCTGTTCCTTGTGACTATCGAGATCTGCCGAACCATAGCTTGAGTCCCAGGGCGGGAGGCGCAAGCTGCTGAACACGACCTGGAACGCGATTGATTGAAACCGGCCCCGTTCCCCCACCCTCCCACACCTGCACCTGCCTCTCGCTCCGAGGTGCGTCACGAATGTCGCACCCGCTTGAAATGTTCCCTGTCCGTTCCCATCTCCAATCGGATGTTTGGCAATGAGGATCGGATGGGAGCAGGCGGCACGACGAGACAGACCCGGAGGCGCGGCGCTACGGGGAGACTGGCGCAGGACGGCGGTCCGCCGGCGATCCGGCTGTCTCCCGGCAACGGGGCCCTCGCGCCAATTACGCTTTCAGGCCGGCGCGTCTTAAGAGGCCCACGCGTTCTGGGAGACTTAAGGTCGGCATCGCGGCGGGGCGGCGGCGGCAAAGGCCAGGGGGTTCTTCCGTCGGCAAAGCGAAGGTGCCGGCCGTGTGACAGCGGCGCTCGGCCGGCCTGCCGGAGCTTGGGCGACTAGAGCGGACGCGATTTTGGGCGCCCGCTCCGGGTGTATTTGGAGCTTTCGTGGCGCATCCCGGCGGGAAGTTTTGACCCTCGTTGCCGCCCGTGGCATTACCGCCCGGTGGGAGACTCTCGATGCATGACCTCAAACTGATCCGCGACAATCGTGACGCTTTTGTCGAAGCCTTGGCGCGCCGTCCGGCCTATGCCGAAGACGCCGGCAAGAAGACCGACGAAATCCTGGAGCTCGACGCCAAGTGGCGCGGCGCCAAGACCGCGTTCGAGCAGCATCGCGCCCGCCAGAACGAAGCCTCGCGCGCCATCGGCATGGCCAAGAAGAACAAGGATGAGGCCCAGGCCAAGGCGCTGCTCGATGAAGTGGCGAACCTGAAAGCCGCGATCCAGAAGGACGAGGCCGACGAGCGCGCCTACGACGAGGAGCTGCGTAAGGCGTTGGCGGTTCTGCCCAACCTGCCGGCCGAAGATGTGCCGTTCGGTGCCGACGAGAACGACAATGTCGAAGTGGCAGCCCGCCGCTTCGGCTCGCAGACCAAGTTCGACTTCAAGCCGAAAGAGCATTTCGAACTCGGCGAAGCGCTGGGGCTGATGGATTTCGAACGCGCCGGACGGGTTTCGGGCGCGCGGTTCGTCTATCTCAAAGGCGCGCTGGCGCGGCTGGAACGTTCGCTCGGTGCCTTCATGATGGATACCCAGTCGGCTGCCGGCTACACCGAAATCGTGCCGCCGCTGTTGGTGCGCGACGAAGCCTTCTTCGGCACCGGCCAGTTGCCGAAGTTCGAAGAGGATCTGTTCTGGGCGAGCGCGGGCGAGGGCCGGTTCGGTCTCATCCCCACCGCCGAAGTGCCGCTGACCAATCTGGTGCGCGAGGAAATCCTCGACGAAGACAAGCTGCCGATGCGCGTCACCGCGTGGACGCCGTGCTTCCGTGCCGAAGCCGGTGCGGCGGGCCGCGATACCCGCGGCATGATCCGCCAGCATCAGTTCTCGAAGGTGGAACTCGTCTCCGTCACCACGCCGGAACAATCGGTCGCCGAACATGAGCGCATGACCGATTGCGCCCAGAACATCCTCAAGCTGCTCGGCCTGCCGCATCGCGTCGTGACGCTGTGCACCGGCGACATGGGTTTCGGGGCGGTCAAGACCTACGACATCGAAGTCTGGCTGCCGGGCCAGGACCGCTATCGCGAGATTTCGTCCTGCTCCAACTGCGGCGAGTTCCAAGCCCGCCGCATGGGCGCGCGCTATCGCGCCAAAGACGACTCTTCTAATGGCCGTCCCGGCGGGGGCCGATCCGGCGGTGGCACGCGGCTGGTGCATACATTGAACGGCTCCGGCCTCGCGGTCGGGCGCACCCTGATCGCGGTGATGGAGAACTATCAGGACGCCGATGGCTCCATTCGCGTACCTGACGCGTTGCAGCCCTATATGGGAATGAAGAAGATCGAGAAGGCGTGATGGCTGACAAGAAACTGCGCATCCTGGTCACCAACGACGACGGCATCCGCGGCCCCGGCCTCAAGGTCACCGAGGCGATCGCGCGGACGCTGACCGACGATGTCTGGGTGGTGGCGCCCGAGAACGAACAGTCCGGCGCTTCGCATTCGCTGACTTTGACGCTGCCGCTCCGCCTTCGCACCATTGACGACCGCCATTTCACCGTCACCGGCACGCCGACCGATTGCGTGATGATGGCCTCGGCGCATCTGATGAAAGATCAGCCGCCGGATCTCATCCTGTCGGGCGTCAACAGCGGCATCAACGCGGCCGACGACGTGACCTATTCGGGAACCATCGCCGGTGCGATGGAAGGCTGCACGCTCGGCATTCCGTCGATCGCGCTGTCGCAGTGCTACAATTACGAGGACCGCAGACAGATCCATTGGGATTGTGCCGAAACGCACGGTCCGGCTGTGGTCAAGAAGCTGCTCGAGACCGGTTGGCCGAAAGACGTGCTGATGAACGTGAACTTTCCGGACTGCACGCCGGACGAAGTGGCGGGCATCCAGGTGGTGGCGCAGGGCGTGCGCGAGTGGCAGGAAATTTCGATCGAGCGCCGCGTCGACATGCGTGCCAATCCCTATTTCTGGATCGGCTTCCGCCGCGAGCGCTTCACCGCCAAGCCGGGCACCGATCTCGGCGCGCTGGCGTCGAAGTGCATTTCGGTGACGCCGCTGCAGCTCAATCTCACCGATTGGAAAGTGCTGCAGGCGCTGAAGCACGCGGTCGATGCCGATTTCGGCAAGCCCGCGGTGCCGAGCGAGGCTTCCACCGGTGCCCTGATACCGGCCAAGGAACGGACGCCGTAAATGATGGACGTCGATCCCCGCCGCATCGCTCTGGTGATGGCGCTGCGCAAGCAGGGGATCACCAATGCCAAGATTCTGTCGGCGATCGAGCGCACCCCGCGCGAAGCGTTTGTCGAAGAACTGTTCGAGCACGCCGCCTACGACAACACCGCGCTGCCGATCGCTTGCGGCCAGACCATCAGCCAGCCTTATGTGGTGGCGGTGTCGACCGAGGCGCTCGAACTCGACGAGAAGTGCCGTGTGCTCGAGATCGGCACCGGCTCCGGGTATCAGGCGGCGGTACTGTCGCAGCTCTGCCGCCGCGTCTATTCGATCGAGCGCCACCGCGCTTTGCACATCGAAGCAGAGCGCCGATTCAAAGCCCTCCGTATCGACAACATCGCCACCAAGCTCGGCGACGGTTACCAAGGTTGGCCGGAACAAGCGCCCTTCGACCGCATTTTATTTACGGCGGCGGTGAGCGAGATACCAGATGTAGTGGCTCAGCAGCTAAAGCCGGGCGGTATCTTGGTGGCCCCAGTCGGAGAAACAACTGGCCCCGATTTGGAAAGGTTTTCTCAACTATTAACAAAGATGATCCGAACTGAGACAGGTTGGAAGAAAGAGGCGCTGATCCCTGTGGTGTTCGTTCCCATGCTTCCGGGCGTGCCGCAGGAAAAGCGAGAAACCGATGGTTCGGAGAGGCAACATTGAGCGTCGCATCGCAGCCCTGGTGGCGGCAGTAATCCTGCCGATGCTGGTTGCGGGTTGTTCGACCACCCCCGAGCCCTACTACGACTGGGATGTGCAGGCGGCCAAGGCCAAGCCGCATCGCGTGGCCGTGAAACCGAAGCCGCGTCCGACCCCGACCTATTACGAATCGCAGTACACGGACAATCGTTATTACGACGACCGTTCGTATGATCGCTCGTATGACCGCGATGGCGATTATTCGCAGGCGCCGGTGCCGTCGGCGCGTCCGAGCCAGAAATGGTACGACCGTCCGGCCGAGCGCAACGACGATTCCGATTATCGCCCCAGCCATCCCACCAACTACGCCGGCGACGCCCGCTTCCAATGGCCGGTGCGCGGTAGCCGTATCCTGTCGGAATTCGGTTCCTATCCGGGCGGCGAGAAGAACAACGGCATCAACATCGCCGCGGCGCAGGGCGAACCGATCCGGGCCGCCGCCGACGGCAATGTCTCGTATGCCGGCGACAAGCTGCGCAGCTACGGTAATCTCGCATTGATCAAGCACGACGGCGGCTACATCACCGCTTACGCGCACGCCGATCGTTTCGTCGTCACCGAAGGGCAGTGGGTCGCGCGCGGTCAGGTGATCGGCTATGTCGGCAGCACCGGCGACGTGCGCTCGCCGCAGCTTCATTTTGAAGTGCGTCGCGGCAGCCATGGCGAAACGCCGATCGATCCGCGCCAGGTGCTCGGCTCGCAGCGCGTCGCTTACCGCTGAGTTTTCAATCTTAGTGACACCAGCGCCGCCAGAGTCGCGGCCGCTGCGATCACGCCGATGCCGGACCGCATGCCGTAGGCGGCAGCGACTGCTCCGATCAGCACGGGACCGGTGAGAAAGCCGCCGAACCCGGCGGTCGAGACTTCGGCAATCCCCGCGGCCGGTGACGAAGCGCGCGCCGCCGCGGTCGAGAACACGCACGGCACGACGTTCGACAGCCCGGCGCCAACAAACGCAAAGCCGATCACCACGACGAAGAAGTTAGGGACCGCCGTCGCCAGGATCAGTCCGAAGGCGGCGAGGGCGCATCCGGCACCGATCACGAAGGGACGGCCGAAGCGCTGCACCACCCAGTCCCCGCACATCCGCCCGATCACCATCACGGCGGAGAAAGCAGCATACCCAGCCGCCGCGCGGGCGGGGGTCTCGCCGAGTGTCGTCAGATAGATGCCGCTCCAATCCGCCATGGCGCCTTCGCTCATGAAGCATAGCGTCAGCACGATCGCGAGCAGCGCGATGCTGCGCTCGGGCAGGCGGAAAATCGGACCTTGTTCGCGTTTCGCGGTGTCGCCAGGGCCGAGATAGCGCGCCGCCAGCAGCACCGTCGCCAGCACGATCGCCGCCGTCGGCAGCAGCAGGAAATGGGTCGGCATATGCAAGGCCAGCAGCATGGCGCCGAAGCCGGTGCCGACCAGACCGCCGAGACTGAAGCCGGCGTGGAACGACGAATTGATGGCCGAGCCCCAATCCGCTTCGATCCGCGTGGCGTGCGCATTCATCGACACGTCCATCAGGCAGATCGCGGCACCGACCAGAGCGCAGGCAACGATCAGGCTGGCGAGGTTGGGCGCCAACAGCGGCAGCGCGACCGCCGCCGCGTACAGATACCCCATCCGCGCCGTCGCCCGTCCGGTGCCGCCGATCTTCTGGATGATGTGGCTGGCGGGCTGCATGGCGATCACCCCGCCGATCGACATCGCCAGCAGTGCCCACGACAGCTCAGCCGCCGAAAGCGACAGCATCGCCTTCAAGGCCGGAATTGCGGTCGCCCAAGCGCCGTAGCCAAAGCCGTTGGCGACGAAAACGGCAAAGGTCGCCCGGCGGGCGGCAACGGGACGAAGCTTGGTCATGGCTGGAGCATCAAAGGCAGGGGCAACGCGCCGGGAATGAACGATACCGGCATATAGATATAGAACGATCCTGCGGTCGCGCCATGGCCTCGGCTTAGGCCGTTATCCGCGTACCCAGCTCGCCGGCCAGGTCTTGGATGAACTGCCAGGCGACGCGTCCCGACCGGGCGCCACGCTGGGCCGCCCAGGCGAGCGCCTTGCGGTGCAGATCCTCGGGGCTGATCGCCAGACTGAAATGGGCCGCATAGCCTTCGACCATGGCGAGGTATTCGTCCTGGGTGCAGTTGTGGAAGCCGAGCCAGAGGCCGAAGCGGTCGGACAGCGAGATCTTCTCCTCGATCGCCTCATGCGGGTTGATGGCGGTCGAGCGCTCGTTCTCCATCATTTCGCGCGGCATCAGATGGCGCCGGTTGGAGGTGGCGTAGAACAGGACATTGGCCGGCCGCCCCTCGATGCCGCCTTCAAGGGCCGCCTTCAGCGATTTGTAGCTGGTGTCGTCCTTGTCGAAGGAGAGGTCGTCACAGAACAACAGGAACTGGCGCTTGGTGTCGCGCAGCTTGCGCAACAGATGGGGCAGGGTGGCGATGTCCTCGCGGTGGATTTCGATCAGCACCAGCCGGCCTGCGCCCTTGCGACCCGCATTGACGTCGCCATGGATTGCCTTGACCAGCGAGGACTTGCCCATGCCGCGGGCACCCCACAGCAAAGCGTTGTTGGCCGGCAGGCCGTCGGCGAAGCGGCGGGTGTTCTCCATCAACGTGTCGCGGGCGGCGTCCACGCCCTTCAACAGGTCGATCGGCAGGCGGGCGACCTTGCGAACGGGGTGCAACTTGCCGGGGATAGCCTCCCACACGAAGGCATCTGCAGCCGCGGGCGATCTGGGCGCGGCGTTCCGTCGCTTTTGGGGGCGGTTGGGTTTCATTGCTGTCATCACCACTTTCTGACCCGGGTAGGTCCCGACCCGCAAGAATGGGCCATTTGGCCGGAATCACCGGTAATTTGGTCGCTAATCCTTTGATTTTACAGAGTTGCAAAGGTGGGACACACCGCTATAGTCCGCGCCGCGCAGTCCCTCGGAACACCTCAATGCAAGAATTCCTCACTTCGCCCTTCCCGATGCTGATCGCCGTTGCCGCGATCTTTTACTTCCTGGTTTGGCGGCCGCAAGCGCAACAGCAGAAGAAGCTGCGCGCGGCAGTCGAAGGCATTCGTCGCGGCGATACCGTGGTGCTGAATTCCGGCATCGTCGGCAAGATCGCCAAGGTGCCGGCCAAGGAAGATACCGAGCTTTCGGTCGAGATCGCCGACGGTGTCGTCGTGAAGGTGCTGCGGGCGGCCGTGGGTGAAGTTCGTGCCAAAAACCAGCCGGTCGAAGCCAAGGCCGACAAGTAATTTCAGGACCAGAACATGCTGCAGGTCTCAAAATGGGTCCGTATCGTTGTCGGGCTCGTCCTGATCTTCGGGATCGCCATCGCGCTGCCTAATGCGCTGCCGGAGAACGTGCGCAACGGCTTGCCGAGTTGGATGCCGAAAAACACGGCGTCGCTCGGTCTCGACCTGCAGGGCGGTTCCTACGTGCTGCTCGAAGTGCAGCTCGACCAGGTGATGAAGGACCAGCTCGATTCGACGGTCGGCGACATCCGCCGCGCCCTGCGCAAGCAGCACATCGCCTATGAATTCAAGCGGCCCGAAGGTTCGATCGGCGTGCGCATCATCAACGCGGCCGATTATCCGAACGCGCTCAAGGCCATCAAGGACCTCAATCCGGCGGTGACGGGGGCGGCGCTGATCGGGACCAAGCAGTACGACATCAGCGAGGCCAGTGACAGCACCGTCAATCTCAAGATGAGCGACGCCTACAAGAAGCAGCTCCGGAAGGACGTCGTCGGACGTTCGATCGAAGTGGTGCGCAAGCGCGTCGACGAACTCGGTACCAAAGAGCCTTCGATCGAGCAGCAGGGCGACGACCGTATCGTCGTGCAGGTGCCGGGTCTGGCTGATCCGAAGCATCTGATCGAGCTCTTGAAGACCACCGCCAAGATGACGTTCCAGATGGTGGACACCACCAACGACACCATGGCGGCGATCACCCAGCACCGCATTCCGCCGAATTCGGAATTGTTGGAAATGGCGACCGAAAAGGGCGGCCAGCGGCAGCTTCCGATCCTGGTCGAAAAGCGCGTCCTGATCGCGGGCGACCGCCTCAAGGATGCCGGCTATTCCACCAACCAGCAGACCGGCGGCGTCGTGGTGACGTTCCGCTTCGATAGCGTCGGTGCCAAGGAATTCGCCGAGATCACCAAGGAGAACGTCGGCAAGCCGTTTGCCATCGTGCTCGACAAGAAGGTGCTGACCGCACCGGTGATCCGCGAGCCGATCATCGGCGGTTCGGGCCAGATCGAAGGCAACTACTCGATCCAGACCGCCAACGACCTCGCTGTGTTGCTGCGGGCGGGCGCGCTGCCGGCCCCGCTGAACCCGATCGACCAGCGCACCGTTGGTCCGGAGCTCGGCAAGGATTCGATTCAAAGCGGCAAGATCGCCACCATCGCGGGCCTTGGTCTGGTCGCGATCTTCATGATCCTGCGCTACGGCTTGTTCGGCCTGTTCGCCGACATCGCGATGGGCACCAACCTGATCCTGTTGATGGCCGCGATGACGCTGTTCGGCGCCACCCTGACGCTGCCGGGCATTGCCGGTATCGTGCTGACGCTAGGTATGGCGGTCGACGCCAACGTCTTGATCTTCGAGCGCATGCGCGAAGAACACCGCAACGGGCGCAGCATGCTGGGCGCCGTCGACACCGGCGAGCGACGAGCCATCGCCACGATTATCGACGCCAACATGACCCATTTGATCGCAGCGTTGATCCTGTTCGAACTCGGCTCCGGCCCGGTGCGCGGGTTCGCCGTGACCCTCGGCGTCGGCATCCTGACATCGTTCTTCACCTCGGTCGTGGTCGCGCGCCTGATCATCATCGGCTACCTCAATATCCGTAAGCCGAAGAAGCTGGTGATTTGATCGACGCCTTTTCCGAATGCGAACAAGCGGTCCGGACACACGATCCGGACCGCTTTTTTGCTGTCCTGTTCGCACCGGAAGACAAGCGTCCGCATCTTTTTGCACTGGCGGCGCTTTACTACGAGATCGCCCATGC
>JAHFQC010000084.1:0-8633 GCA_023259375.1 Alphaproteobacteria bacterium | reverse complement strand
CGAACGGGCGCGCGCCGGCAAGCCGCGCGATCACGCCGTGGCCCAGGCGCTGACGGAAACGCTGAAGGTATACGATCTTCCCGATGCGCTGTTCGAAGCCATGATTACGGCTCGCGGCACGGGGTTTTCGGACACTGCAGAGGCTGAGGCGCATGCCGATGCGACCGTCGGTTCGCTGATGCGGCTGATGGCGTGCGTGCTTGGGGACGAGGCCGACGTGCGCGATGCGGCGGTTGCTTACGGCTTGGCAGGGCGCCGTGACGGTGCCTTTGCGGATATCGATACCGATACGCTGGCGAAACAGCATTTCGCGCGGGCGCGGCGCACGCGAATACCACGCGCACTCCTGCCGGCTGTGCTGCCCGCTGCGCTGGTGCCGCTCTATCTCAAGCGATCATACCCGCCGCTGTGGCGCAAACAGATCGCGTATCTCGGCGCCGCCTTATGCGGACGGATTTAGCCATCCCGCCAAGTCCGCCAGCGCCCGGGCGCTCTGGGCCTTCTTGCGGTCGCGGCCGCGCGGGCCGGGAGGCGGCGGCGGGAAGAGGCCGAAGTTCACATTCATCGGCTGAAAGGTTTCGGCTTCGGCTCCGACCGTGATGTGTGCGAGCAGCGCGCCGAGCGCGGTGGTGGAGGGCGGCGGCGTAGTCTTGCCGGCGGCGAAGCGGCCGGCGAGCAATCCGATGGCGGCGCTCTCGACATAGCCTTCGACACCCGTGACCTGCCCGGCGAAGCGCAGCGACGGGCGCGCTTTCAAGCGAAGTTCCGGATCGAGCAAGCGCGGCGAGTTGAGGAAGGTGTTGCGATGCAGGCCGCCGAGCCGCGCAAACTGCGCGTTTTCGAGGCCCGGGATCATGCGGAAGATGCGCACCTGTTCGGCATGCTTCAGCTTGGTTTGGAAGCCGACCATGTTCCACAAATTGCCGAGCGCATTGTCCTGGCGCAGCTGCACCACGGCATAAGGGCGCTGTTCGAACCGCGGATCGCGCAAGCCGACCGGCTTCATCGGGCCGTAACGCAGCGTATCGGGACCGCGGCCGGCCATCACTTCGATCGGCAGACAGCCTTCGAAATAGGGCGTCGACTTTTCCCATTCCTTGAATTCGGTCTTCTCGCCCGCCAGCAGCGCGGCAATGAAGGCCTCATATTGGTCGCGATCGAGCGGGCAGTTGATGTAGTCCTTGCCCTCGCCTTTGTCGTAGCGCGACTGCATCCAGGCGACATCCGTATTGATGGTGTCGTGATGGACGATGGGCGCGATGGCATCGAAGAAACTGAGCGAATCCGCATCCGTCAGCTTGCGGACGAAGTCGGCCAGCGCCGGCGAGGTGAGCGGGCCGGTCGCCACCACGACATTGTCCCAGTCGGCAGGCGGCTCAGTGATTTCTTCGCGCGCAATTTCGATCGACGGGTGTTCGGTCAGTGCCTGCGTAACGGCGCCCGAAAATCCATGCCGGTCGACCGCCAACGCGCCGCCCGCGGGCAAACGATGGGCATCGGCACACTTCAGGATCAGCGATCCGGCGCGGCGCATTTCTTCATGCAATAGTCCGACCGCGTTGTTCTCGAAATCGTCGGAGCGCAGCGAATTGGAGCAGACCAGTTCGGCGAAGCCGTCGGTCGAATGGGCATCGGTATTTTTCACCGGCCGCATTTCGTGCAGGACCACATGCGCACCAGTGCTCGCCGCTTGCCACGCCGCTTCGGAGCCTGCCAGGCCGCCGCCGATAATATGAATGATGTCGG
The DNA here is from genome assembly GCA_023259375.1 of Alphaproteobacteria bacterium. Taxonomy (GTDB): domain Bacteria; phylum Pseudomonadota; class Alphaproteobacteria; order Micropepsales; family Micropepsaceae; genus Rhizomicrobium. The sequence goes on along the minus strand of JAHFQC010000084.1, from coordinate 6,887 downwards.
TCATGAAATGTTGATGGTCCTATATCGCTCCGCCCACGGCTCGGCGCGTTCGAGTTGGGTTGCGAGCTGTAGCAAAGTCAGCTCGTCGCCGAAAGCACCGACGAATTGCACGCCGACGGGTAATCCAACGTCGTTCCAGTAAAGCGGGAGGTTTATGGCCGGTTGCCCGGTGACGTTCTGGACCGGCGTGAACGGGACGTAGGCGGCGAATTCGCTCATTACCGCAGCCAGATCGGTGCGGTCGGGATCGAAACGGCCGAGCTTCCACGGCGGTTCGCCCAAGGTCGGCGTCAGCCACAGATCGTAATGCTGGTGGAAGTGGGCGATGCCGCGAGTGATCCGGCTGAGGATGATTTTCGATTGGATGTAGCGCGACGCCGGAACGGCTTTGCCGCGTTCGTAATAGGCGAGCGTCAATGGTTCGAGATTGTCCGGGCCGGGCGTCTTGCCGGTGGTGCGGACAAGAAAATCGATCGCCGACGTGAGATGGCTGCACCACACATCAGTGAAGGCCGGTTCAAACAGCGCCACCAGAACTTGCGGCGACGCCTCTTCGACCTCATGGCCGAGATCGCGGCATAGCTTGGCGGCATGCTCCACCGCGGCAATGCAATCGGGATGAACCTTGGTGCCATCGAGGCGCGTCGAGGTGAAGGCGATGCGCAACGGACGAGGGGGATGTTCGGCGGTGCGGAGATACGAAGCAGGTGCGGGTGGAGGGCTGTAGGGATCGCCAAGCTCGCTGCCGGCTGCGGCATCAAGGGCTGCCGCGGTATCGCGCACCGACCGCGACACCACGAGTTCGATCGCCAGGCCATCGACGCTGTCAGGCATGTCGGGGCCGGCGGAGACCCGTCCCCGTGTCGGTTTTAACCCAACGAGGCCGCAGCACGAGGCGGGTATGCGGATCGATCCGCCGCCATCATTGGCATGCGCCAGCGGCACCACGCCTGCCGCTACCGCGGCCGCCGATCCGCCCGATGAGCCGCCCGGTGAACGCGTGAGGTCCCACGGATTGTGCGCCGGGCCGTACAGTTTTCCCTCGGTGGTCGGTACCAGCCCGAACTCCGGCACATTGGTTTTGGCGAAGGCGATCAATCCGGCGCGACGAAAACGCGACATCAAATGGGTGTCGTGGTCGGCAGGGGTGTCGGGAAACAGGCGCGAGCCCTGGCGCGTCGGCGTGCCCGCGCATTGCAGCGAGATATCCTTCAGAAGGAAGGGCACGCCGGCAAACGGACCCGACTGAGGCTGTTTGGCGGCCTCGCGGGCGCGCTCGTAATCCCGGTAAATGATGGCATTGAGCGCCGGATTTACCTTTTCGGCGCGCGCGATGGCGAATTCGAGCAGTTCGGCGGCACTGATTTCGCCGGCAGCGACCAACCCGGCCAGGCCGAGGCCGTCGTAGCGGCTGTATTCGTCGAACGTCATCGCGCCTCCTGTGACGGATTAACTCTAGTCGCCGGGGGCGCTTCTGTCATCCGGCCCGGAACGCCGGGATGCGCGGCTGTCGCAGCGGACGAAACGGTTTGAAAGGCGGGTCCGACCGCTTATAAGGCAACGCCGCCAGTGCAAAGGACAGTTGTATGACGAAGATTCCCGTGGGCGAGACCGTCGCATCGGCGTACCGGTTCGCGTTCGTCGAACTGGAAAAGGTCATCGGCGCGATCTGGCTGCCGGCGATCGTGCTGACGATCATCGACTATTTCGTCAACGGCAGCATGCTGGCGGCGCGCGGTGCGGCGATGTCATCGGGCGATGCCTCGCAACTGGCGCCGGTTGTGGCCGGTCAGATCGGATATGTCTTCATCGCGCTGCTCTTGAAGGCGGTCATCGCCGTCGCGATCTGCCGCGAAATCCTGAAGCCGCTGGACCGGCCGCAATGGCTGCGCTTCTCGCTCGGCGGCGCCGAGTTCCGCTTCATCGGCACGATGCTGGCGCTCGTGGCGCTGGTGATGCTGATTGCCCTTCTCTGCATGATTGCCGGCACGTCGATGGCGGGAGCGGTTCCGGTCGCCGGATTGGCTCCGGCCGAAAAGACGCTCGGCATGGCGGCCTTGATCGCATTCCTGCTCTCCCCGGCGCTGATCTATCTCTTCGTGCGTCTGGGCACGCTGGCGCTGCCGGGCGTGGTGCTTGAGGGCGGCATCGGATTGGAGCGGAGTTGGACCCTGCTCAAAGGCAATGTCGGGCGCATGCTGCTCATCATGCTGGCCGTGGGCGTGCCGGTGATGCTGGTTTATCTCCTGCTCTACGGAATGATCCTGGGCCCCGACAGTTTCCTCAATCCGCATATCAACATCATCGGCGATGCGGCCGCCCGTCAGCGCTACGAGATCGATATCGTCCACCAGACGGCGGCGCGGCTGCCGTGGCTGGAAGGGCTTAATTTCATTCTGGCGCCGTTCCTCTACGGACTGTGGTTCGCGGCCCCGGCCTTTGCCTACAAGGCGCTGACCAATACCAAGGCTTAATGCTCCATTCCCGTCATTGCCTCGGAAGCGGCACCCTTGAAGACATCCTCGTTTTGGGGGCCTGACACGATCAGCGTGCCGGCCAGGCCTTTCTCGACCCGCGCAATGGCGTGATCGACGAGCGTGAACTTGCCCGGCACCAGTGTCTTCATCTCGACCACCGCTGCGCCGCCCGGCGGCACCAGGATCGTCTGCACGCCATGCATCGGTGCATCCGATAGATCGGCCAGCGGATATACCTTGTCGAAGATCTGGCCGATGGCGTGGAAGGCGGAATCCTTGTTGGGACCGGCGTCGCCGAAGAAAATGCGCACCGTCTCACCGACCTTGGATTTCAGCGGCTTGTGTTCGCTGAGGGCGCCGACCGCACCGTTGAAGACGAAATAGTCGGGCGTCTCGGCAACGATCTTGGCGTAGGAATCTCCAACCAAGCCCTGCGTTCCGAATGGCTTGTCGGTGTAGATCTCGCCTTGCATGACATAGTATTCGCGATCGACCTTGGGCAGGCCGCCGTCCGGCTCGACCAGGATCATGCCGTACATGCCGTTGGCGATATGTTGGGCGTGAGGCATCGTCGCGCAATGGTAGACGTAGAGGCCGGGCGTGGTTGCCCGGAAGGTGAAGGTCTTGGTCTCGCCGGGGCCCGCCACGGTCGCCTGGGCGCCGCCGCCGGGGCCCATCACGGCGTGGAGGTCGACATTGTGCATCATCATCGATGCGGCGTCGTTCTTGAGTTTTACCGTGACGAGATCGCCGACGCGCGCGCGGATGAACGGGCCCGGCACCTTGCCGTTGAAGGTCCAGTAATGGAACGTCGTGCCGTCCGCGAGCGTGCCGGTGACTTCCTCGGTGACGAGATCGACGGTGATGCGGCGCGCTCCGCGCGTGCCGACCGGGCCCGGCAGATCGGCGGGGTCGCGGACGATATCAACCATGGTTCCCGCCTTCGGAACCGGCGTCGCGGTGGTGCCGGAAAGCGGCGGTGCGGCGTAATCGGCAGGCGCCGTGGGCCTCGCGGGCGCCGCGGTTTGGGCCGTGTTCAACATGGCGGTTGCCGCTTCCGACGTGAACCAGGCAAATCCCAGCACGATCGCCACTGCGATCACGCCGCCGGCTAAAACCAAGTCATTCCTGTTGCGAAACATCTTCTCGTCCTCGAGAGCCGTAAAAGATGTATTAGCCACACCTGTATTTTCGAATACGACAAAACCTCTATGTGCCAAGCCGCCGCAGATGCAGGGACGCCAACGTGCTATCAAGGACAAGTACGGACTTTGGACAGTGCTCCATGCGTATTTTGATCCTGCTTGTCGGACTCGTGATGGCCGGTTGTGCCTCGCAGCCGGAGGCCACGTTGTGGCGGTTCGACAATCTCGACCGCATCGGCGGGGTGGCGGCGCATGGCGACGGCGCGCCCGAGATCATCGCGACAGAAGCCGGTCCAGCGATCCGGTTCGACGGCATCAAGGATGCGCTTTTCGTCGACCAGCATCCGCTGGCGGGCGCGGCGAGGTTTACGGCGGAGGCCATCTTCCGGCCGGAGGGCGGGCCGGTCGAGCAGCGCTGGATGCATCTCGCGGAAATCGATCCCACGACCGGCAAGGAGACCAGCGCGCGCTTCCTGTTCGAAATCCGGGTGGTCGGCAGCGGGTGGTATCTCGATGCCTTCACCACCGGAACTGGTTACCGCCAGGCCTTGATGGCTCCGGATAAGCTCCATCCGCTGGGGCGGTGGTACCGCGTCGCGATGAGCTACGACGGCACGCTGTTCCGCTCCTATGTCGACGGCGAATTGCAGAGCGAAGCCGCGATCGCGTTCGCGCCGCAGGGCGCCGGTCGTTCTGCTTTTGGTTCCCGTTTCAACCGGGTCGATCATTTTCGGGGGGCTGTGTTCGAGGCACGGTTTACGCGGCGCGCGTTGCAACCGCAGGAATTCGTCACCATGCCCGACGGGCTAAAATAGCGGTAACATCGCCCGGCGCGATTCGGCGCGGGCCTCATAAGCAGGGTTTTCTCATGAGCATCGTCTGGACATTCGACCGGCTTTCCGGGATCGGCGGCCACAACACCACCGTGGAAGGCGCGCCCAAACTGATCGATACGCCGGCCGGCAAGGCGGCGCTGTTCGACGGTGCCAGTGACGTGATCTATGTCGCCAACCATCCGCTGGCGGGCGCCGACAAATTCACCGTCGAAGCCGTGTTCCGTCCCGACGGCGGCGCCTTCGAGCAGCGCTGGCTGCATCTGGCCGAGGCCGATGCGGTCAACGGCGATGCCCAGTCGCCGCGCACGCTGTTCGAAATCCGCGTCAAGGACAACGCCTGGTATCTCGACGCCTTCACCACCGGCCCCGGCTACAACAAGACGCTGGTCGTGCCGGAGAAGACGTTCCCGATCGGCCGCTGGTACGCGGTACAGCAGACCTTCGACGGCAAGATCTATCGCTCCTATGTCAACGGCGTGCTGCAGGCGGAAGGCGAACTCGTCTATACGCCGCAAGGGGCGGGCCGCACCTCCATCGGCATGCGCATCAATAAGGCGACGCCGTTCCACGGCGCCGTGCTCAATGCGCGCTTCACGCCGCGGGCGCTGGCCGTCAGCGAATTCGCTCCCTTGCCGGCGGGACTGTGATGGCGCGTAAGGTTCAGGTCCAGAGCCGCCGCGTTCTGCTCGATGGCTTCTTTCATGTCGAAGATGTGGAAGTTGCGTTTGAACTTAAGGCCGGCGGCATGAGCCCGCCGGTTCGCCGGCTCAATCTGAAGCGCAATCTGGCCGCGGCGCTGTTGCTCGACAACAAGGCGCACGGCACGGTGATTTTGGTGCGCCAGTTCCGCTATCCGACGCTCGAACACGGCGAAGGCTGGACGACCGAAATCGTCGCCGGGCTGATCGATGCCGGTGAATCCGCCGAACAAGCGGTACGCCGTGAAGCGGTGGAAGAGGCGGGCTATGAGGTGCGTTCGATCGAAGAGATCACCACCTTCTATACGACGCCCGGCATCTGTTCCGAACGCATCGCGCTGTTCTACGGCGAAACCACGGTCGAGCCGGTCGGCAAAGGCGGCGGGCTGGCGGAAGAGGGCGAAGACATCGAAGTCTTGGAAGTGCCCTACGCCGAAGCCTTCGCCATGATCGATCGCGGCGAGATCATTGACGGCAAGACGTTGATCGCGCTGCTGTGGCTGAAAAGCCGGATGCAGCACGGCAAATAACGTTTGTCGCGCTTCAGCGCATAAAGGGAGCGCAGCATGTCTTTTCAGCCGGCTTTGAATTTTCTCGACGGAGCACCGCTCGGCTTGTTCGGGGCCGGTCATCTCGGACGGGCGCTGGCGTGCGCGCTCGTGGATGCGGGGTGGCCGCGCGAACAGCTTGTGATTTGCCATGGCGGCTCGGCGAACACGACGGCCGCGCTGGAAGCGGCGGGTCTCGGCGATCGCGTGGTCTCGGCGCCGGTGTTAACCGAACGCGCCAAGCTGGTGTTCTATCTGGTGCGGCCGCAAAACGTCGATGCCATCGCCGGGTTGGCGCTGCGGCCCGACGCGCTGCTGGTGTCGTTTCTTGCCGGCATCGATTTGCAGCGCCTTCCGGTTGGTGGCACTGCCCGCATGCGCGGGATGATGAGCGATCCGGCGAGCCTCGCCCAGAAGAACGGCATCGCCGCGCTCTATCCGAAGAACGAGATGGTCGAACAGTTGCTGCAGGCGATCGGCTTGCGCGTGACACTGCTGGCGTCGGAAAGCGATACGGCCGCCTTCACCGCGCTCGGTACCTGCCTGCCGATGGCGGCGGCGTGGTGCTTTGGCTACGAGTGGCCGATCGATCGCGCTGCGCTTTATGCTGCCGGCCGCCACCACGATCTTGCCGGGTATGCCGACATTGTCGAATGGGCGCTGGATGTCTGCCCCAAAGGCGTGACGCGCAAGGCGCTGGAAACCTATCTCACCCACGCCGCCACGCCCGGCGGCATTACCGAAGCCGTGCTGAATGGTTTGGCCGCCGGCGACGACATTGCCACCGCGCTCGAACGCGGCGTCCGCCGTTGCGAGGAATTGGCGAAATCATCGCGACTGCAGCCATGACAGTGCAGCGGCAGGCGCGCGCAACAGGCGCATCGTCGAGGCCCTGAGCAGGGCCGGTTCGAGTATCAGCATAGCGCGCAACCAAAGCAGCATGTCCATGGCGGACGTCCATCGTGCATTCCTCGATTGCACGAGCTATGGGCGCGCGTTCCGTCCGATACGGTTTTGTAATGCGTGCCGAAGTAAGGCTTTTGCGGGCGGCGGAGATAGTTCGATACAAAGTGGGGTGCAGATATTGTCCCCGCGGAAGGTGGTCTGCCCCCCACCTGTCATCCCCGGCCGCAGTCGCGCGGAGTTTCTCGTCATGGCCGGGCGTTCGACCCGGCCATCCATC
>JAHFQC010000083.1 GCA_023259375.1 Alphaproteobacteria bacterium | reverse complement strand
TAGCAGGTTTCCTTGAGCCGCATCGGATTGAGCGGCACCAGACCCCAGTCCTGACCCATTTCGTTGAACGGATCAGGCGGTGCCCCGACCCGCGCATGGCCGGCAAACTGCTGGCGATGCTTCCAGTAATCGGCACTCGACGCATCGACGCTGACGGCAAGATCGGTGTAGAGGCCGACGGCCATGCCTTTGGCGTTCGCGCGCTGCGCCGCGTGCGCGAACTGCTGGTCCGTGCACCATTGCAGATACTGATAGAAACCGATGCGATCGGCGCGCGTGGCGCGGAAGGTGGTGACGGCGTCGGATTTGGCATCCTGGTACTGCGGCGCCCAATGCGACCAGTCGAGGGCGCGGTAATGCTCCGCCAATGCCTGGAAGGTGGCAAAGTCTTCCAGCTCGCGGCCCAGACCCACGACAAAACTGCGAAATGCGCTGGCGCGCGCGGTGTTCTTCGCGAGATGTTCGGCGACGAAATGGGAATAGCAGCGTTCGAGCACAGGCAGCTTCAATGACGTCACGGCGCGGTAAGGCACCAACGCATTGTCGTGTGCCGACTGCAGGACCTGCGCGAACTCGGGCATCGCGGCAATCGCCTGCGCGTCCGGACACTCGGCGAAATCGGGCAGCGCCGACACGTCGAGATAAAGCGGATTGCGGAACAGGCGCGAACACGGCGAATAGGGGCTGGCGTTTTCCGGCGCATTGAGGAACAGCGCGTGCAGCGGATTGAGCCCGATTGCCGCTCCACCCGCGCCGGCCACCTGATCGACCAATGTTTCCAGCGCAGAGAAATCGCCGATGCCCCAATCGCCTTTCGCTTTGAGAGCATAGAGCTGGACCATCAAGCCCCAGGCGCGCGTCATACCTTCCGGCATGTGGCAACGGCGCGGCGCTACGATCAGCCGGGTTGCTGCCTCTTCGCCATCAACACGGAAGGTGTGATAGCCGAGCGGCAGCGCCTCCAGCGGCAGGCGATACTGGAAGATGCGGCGGTTGTCGAAATAGGCGATGTCGTCGGACTTGAGATCGCCGAGGCGGCAGCTGCCGCTGCGCTTGTCGCCGTCTTCGAGGACAAGCTCCCATTGGACAATGCGGCTGCTCTGTTCTTCCCATGCACGCAAGGGAATGGCGACGGGTTCGTCTTCCTTCAGCGTCAGCACCGGCGCCAGAAGCTGCATCCACGGCGCGCGCCAGAAATGCGTCAGACTTGCCCAGACCTCGGCATCGGTTTCGGCTGCGATCCCGAACGCCGCCAACAGACTGCAGATGGTCTCATGCGAGGCATCGTGCCGGTTGCCGTGATTGTCCCAGTAATGGGTCTCGATCCCGGCGGCATCGGCAAGTTTCAGGACATTGTCCGCATCCATTAGACGTCGCCTTCGAACAGGGCCAGCGCCTGCGCCTGGAGCCGGAAGGTCGTGCCCGCAGCAAACCGGCCTGAGGCCTCGCCATCGCTTGCCGCCGTGTCCACAATCCAGTGCCAGCGCTTGTCGAAGGGAACTTTAGGCAGAACAAAGTTAACGGGCTCTTCCCCGGCATTAACGAGCAGCAGGAAGGAATGCGGATCGAGCCGCCTTGTGTACGTCGAGACATCCATTTCGCCGGTGGCGGCAAAACGCACGCCCAAAACCTTGGCATGGGGACGGTTCCAGTCGCCGTCGGCCATTTCGCGGCCCTCGGCATTAAGCCAGACGATGTCCTTGATGCCGGAATCGTCGACCGGGTCGCCGAGGAAGAAGAATGAGCGGCGGAATACCGGGTGCTCGCGCCGGAGCCAGATCAGACGCCGCACGAAGGCAACAAGATCGCGGTTCTCCTCCAGCTTCCGCCAATCGACCCAGCTGATCTCATTGTCCTGGCAATAGGCGTTGTTGTTGCCGTCCTGGGTGCGGCCGAACTCGTCGCCCGCCAGCAGCATCGGAATGCCCTGCGAAAGCAGGAGCGTCGCCAGGAGATTGCGCTTCTGCTGCTCGCGCCGGGCCATCACATTGAGATTGGTGGTGGGGCCTTCGACGCCACAGTTCCAGGAGAAGTTCTCGTCGGAGCCGTCGCGGTTGTTCTCGCGGTTGGCGGTGTTGCGCTTGAAATTGTAGCTGACGAGATCGTTGAGCGTGAAGCCGTCGTGCGCGGTGATGAAATTGACGCCCGCCGTGGGACGGCGCCGCGGCGGACAGAAGACATCGCTCGAACCGGCCAGACGCACCGCGAAGTCGCCGATCCGCGCGTCGCCGCGCCAGAACCGGCGCACGTCATTGCGGAAGCGGTCGTTCCATTCGCTCCAGCGCGACGGGAAGCCACCGACGCGATAGCCGCCGGGCCCGAGGTCCCAAGGTTCGGCGATCATCTTGGTCTTCACCAGAACCGGATCCTGCTGCACGCAAGCGAAAAACGCCGACTGCGGATCGAATTCGCCCTTGTCGCGCGCCAGGCTGACGGCGAGATCGAAGCGGAAGCCGTCGACATGGCAGTGCTCGACGAAATAGCGTAGCGAGTCCATCACCATCTGCAACACGCGCGGATGGGCGAGGTTCAACGTGTTGCCGGTGCCGGTCAAATCGCGATAGCGGGACTTGTTGTCGGCCAGCCAGTAGTACGAGGCGTTGTCGATGCCGCGGAACGACAGCGTCGGGCCGAGTTCGTTGCCTTCGCCGGAATGATTGAACACCACGTCGAGGATCACTTCGATGCCGGCCTCATGGAAGGCGCGGACCATGCGCTGAAATTCGACCCGGCCGCCGGACGCCAGATAGCGCGGCTCGATGGCGAAGAAGTTGACCGAATTGTAGCCCCAGAACTCCCGTAGCTCGTATTTGGCCTGCACCGACGTGGTGGTGAAGGGATGGACCGGTAGAAGCTCGATCGCGGTGATGCCGAGATCCTTGAGGTAGCCGATCACTTCCGGCGAGGCGAGCGCCGCCGCCGTGCCGCGCAGTTTCGCATCGACGCCGGGATGGCGCATGGTGAAACCGCGCAAATGCAGTTCGTAGACGATGGAATGGGAACGCGGCGTGCGTAAGAGCGGATCTCCGCTCCAATCAAAATCCTCGGACAGCACGCGGCACTTGGGAACCGCCGGCGCGGAATCGCGGCTATCGAACGACAGGTCGAAGCGCTGATCGGTCGGATCGAATCCGCAATGAAGCTGATCGTAGGCGATCGGCCGGGTCAGTTCCTTCGCGTACGGATCGATCAGCAGCTTGTTGGGATTGAAGCGATGACCGGATAAGGGTTCGTAAGGCCCATGCACGCGATAGCCGTAAAGCTGGGCCGGCTTGGCGCCCTTCAGGTAGCCAAACCAGACGTCTTCGGATTTTTCCGGCAGGTCGACGCGACCGTATTCGCGTTCCTGCTCGTCGAACAAGCATAATTCGACCCGCGTCGCATTGGCCGAGAACAGCGCGAAATTCACGCCCTCGCCGTCGAACGTCGCGCCCAAGGGAAATGGGCGACCCTGGCTCAGCCGCAATCCGGTAGTCACAAACCCATGCCCCTTATTCTCGTGTCACGCTTCATGTCCGAAAACCAATTCCCTCTTTTCGGTGAAGCACGCTATCTGCCTTCCGGCACCAGCACGAACGCCCCGAGCGGCGGCAGCGTCACCGACAGACAATCCGGCTGGCCGTGCATCGGACATCCCAGCGTCTGCAAGCTGCTGCCGTTGCCGACATTGCTGCCGCCGTAGAACTCGCTGTCGGAATTGAACGCCTCGTAGTAGCGGCCGCTCTTCGGCACACCGATACGGTAATCGCGCCGCACAACCGGCGTGAAGTTGCACACCACGACGACGAAGTCGTCGGGATCGGCACCGCGGCGGATATAGGAGATCACGCTCGATTCGGTATCGTTGCAGTCGATCCAGGCAAAGCCTTCCGGCTCGCAGTCGCGCGCATGCAACGCCGTGCGCGAACGGTAAAGCCAGTTGAGGTCCTTGAGCGCGTTCTTGAGACCGGCGTGTTCTTTGTACTCAAGCAGGTGCCAGTCGAGGCTCGCATCGTGGTTCCATTCGTTCCACTGGCCGAACTCGCCGCCCATGAACAACAGCTTCTTGCCCGGCATCGTGTACATGAAGGTGTAGTAGGCGCGCAGGTTGGCGAACTTCTGCCACAGATCGCCCGGCATCTTGGTGAGCAGCGAGCCTTTGCCGTGCACCACTTCGTCGTGGCTCAACGGCAGGATGAAGTTCTCGCTGAACGCATAGAGCAGGCCAAAGGTCAGGTTGTTGTGGTGGAACTTCCGATGGATCGGTTCTCTCGACATGTATTGCAGCGTGTCGTGCATCCAGCCCATGTTCCACTTGAAGCCGAAGCCAAGACCACCGAGCCAGACGGGGCGCGACACCATCGGCCACGAGGTCGATTCCTCGGCGACGGTGATCGCATCGGGATGGTTGCCGTAAACAAGCTCGTTCATCCGCCGCAGGAAGTCGACCGCTTCGAGATTCTCGACACCGCCGTGGACGTTCGGGATCCACTCCCCCTCCTTGCGCGAGTAGTTGCGGTACAGCATCGAGGCGACTGCATCGACGCGCAGTCCGTCGAGGCCATAGCGGGTCAGCCAGAACAGCGCGTTGGACAAGAGGAAGCCGCGCACTTCGTTACGGCCGAAATTGTAGATGTAGCTGTTCCAGTCGGGATGGTAACCCTCCTTCGGATCAGCATGCTCGTAGAGGTGGGTGCCGTCGAAGGTGTGCAGGCCGTGCGCATCGGACGGGAAATGCCCCGCCGCCCAATCGAGCAGCACGCCGATGCCGGCCTCGTGGCAGGCATGAACGAAATGGCGGAAGTCCTCGGGCGAGCCGTAGCGTGAGGTCGGCGCGAACAGGGCCGTCGGCTGATAGCCCCACGAGCCGCCGAACGGATGCTCGTTGATCGGCATCATCTCGATGTGGGTGAAGCCCATCTCTTTGACATACGGCACCAGCGTCTCGGCGAGCTCGCGATAGGATAGCGGGCGATTGCCGTCCGCCCGGCGCCAGGACCCGAGATGCACTTCGTAAATCGAAACCGGCGAACGGCGATCGGCATGCGGGCCCTTGCCAACGGCCTCGCGTTCGACGCCGGGACGGGCATCGGCGCTGACGACCGAAGCGGTCTTCGGCGGCAACTCGGCTTGGAAGGCGAACGGATCGGCCTTGAGCAGGATGGCGCCGCTCGGGGTCTTGATCTCGAATTTGTAAGCGGCACCCGGCCCGACATTGGGCAGGAACATGTCCCAGATGCCGGCACCCGGATTAAGGCGCATGACGTGGAAACGTCCGTCCCATCCGTTGAAGTCGCCAACCACCGAAACCCGGCGCGCGCTCGGCGCCCACACCGCAAAACTGGTGCCTTCGACGCCGTCCTTGACGGCCGGATGGGCGCCCATCTTCTCGAAGCTCTTGAGGAAATTGCCTTCGGCATGGAGATAGAGATCGAGTTCGCCCAGCACCGGACCAAAACGGTAGGGATCTTCGATGTCGAAACGCCACCCCTCACCGGCAACACGCAGGCGATACGCGACCATCTCCGTGCCGACCGTGCCGGCGAAAAGTCCGGCATCGTGTACGCGCGTAAGTCCAGCCAACACCTCACCGGTGGAATAGTTCAGAACCTCAACAGAGGTGGCGCCAGGGTGGAAGACGCGCACAACGACGACACCACGCTCTTCATGCATGCCCAGATACGAAAACGGATCGCGGTCGTCTCCCGCAACGATGGACTGCATACGCTTGTCAGACGGTCCGGAACGCGCGGAACGATCCATTTTCTCACCAGGTGCAACTTTTGCGGGGTTTGCCATCATCCATTCCGGTTTGCGTTAGCGGATGTCCATCATTTCTGTACGGGAATTTCCCTAATCGGAGTTACCCTATTTCGGACATTTGATTCGTTACGGTAATAAGACTTTTACCAGACTAGAGTTTTATGGTTTCCGAACCAATACGGTGGGCGGCAGGCTTTAAGAAATCCGGCCGCGAGGGGCATAGATGCAGGTCCTGTTTGCGACGGCAGAGGCATACCCGCTGGCCAAAACTGGCGGACTTGCCGACGTTTCCGGTGCACTTCCCTTAGCGCTCCGTCGCCTCGGAGTTGACGTCCGGTTATTGCTGCCTGCGTACCCAAGGGCTTACCTCCGTGTCGAAAATGCCAGGATCGCGGCCAAAATTCCGCCCGCCCTGGGTGTCAATGACGCCACGCTCATCGCCGGCAAGTTTCCCGATGCGGATCTGCCGGTCTATTTGATCGACAGCCCGCAGCTGTTCCGCCGTAACGGCGGCCTCTATCAGGACGAAGCCGGCAAGGAATGGCCAGACAACCCCTTGCGGTTCGCCTTCCTCGCCCATGTTGGCCGCGAGATCGCGATGGGCCGTCTCGGGCTCGATTTCAAGCCTGATCTCGTCCACGCCAACGACTGGCACGCCGGTCTTCTGCCGCTGTATCTGACCCTCGAACGCGGTGAGCGTCCGGCGACCATCTTCACAACGCACAACATGGCGTTCCAGGGCAACTGCCCGGCCGATTGGCTGGGGCGGCTCGACATTCCGCCGGCGTTGTACAGTACGGGTGGCATCGAATTCTATGGTCACATTTCCTTCCTCAAGGCGGGCCTTCGGTATGCCGACCGGGTGACGACAGTCAGCCCGACCTATGCGAGAGAAATCCTCACGCCCGCTTTCGGTTGCGGCATGGACGGCGTACTCACCGAACGCGGCGAAGATTTCAGCGGCATCCTCAACGGCATCGACGAGAATCTGTGGAATCCGGGCGCCGATCCGGTGCTGCCGCGCCCCTACCGCGAAACCGACATTTCGGGAAAGCGCGTCTGCAAGGCGGCGCTGCAAGCCGAATTCGGCTTGAACATCGATCCCGAAACGCCGGTCTTCGGCTTTGTCAGCCGCCTTACCCACCAGAAGATGGCGGACGTCGTTCTCGAAGTGCTGCCGTGGCTGACCGAGCAAGGCGCCCAATTCGTGGTGGTCGGCGAAGGCGATCCTGCCATGGAAGCCGCCTTCGAGGCGGCGCGCGAGCGCTTTGCCGGCAATGTCGCCGTGATCATCGGCTATGACGAGCCCCTCGCCCACAAACTCCAGGCCGGATGCGACATCCTCATGGCGCCGGCCCGGTTCGAGCCGTGCGGCCTGACCCAGCTTTATGCCTTGCGCTATGGTACCCTGCCGATCGTCCGGCGTACCGGCGGCTTGGCGGACACCGTGGTCGACGCCACCGCGACCTCGATTGCTGACCGCAGCGCGACCGGCTTCGTATTCGACGAACCGACCCCCGCGGATCTGACCGAAGCCGTCAACCGCGCCCAATCGCTCTATCGCGAACCCCTGATCTGGCGCCGCTTGCAGCTCCAGGCCATGGCGCAAGACTATTCCTGGACTTCCAGTGCAACGCAGTACGCGGCCCTTTACAGCGCCGCCAGCGGCTTGCCGGTCGATCTCGGCCAGCCGGTCGCCGATCGCTCGGTGGTACAAACGACAAGACAAGCCGCAAGTTGAGCGCGTAATATGTTCCAAACCAGCCGCGTCGGTCAGCCCGGGCGCGACGGCTGGACCAGCAAAGGACGAACGACGGGCAGGAGAAACGCCATGCCCAACGATTCCAAGCCCACTCCGTCCGAAGACGAAATCCGCACCCGCAGCTATTTGCTTTGGGAACGCGAGGGCTGCCAGGACGGCAAGTCGCACGAATACTGGCTGCGCGCCAAAGCCGAGCTTGAAGCCGAACTCGAAGCCAACTGGACCGCCGCCTCGATGGAAGGCGAGACCACAGCCTTCGTGCTGCCGGTGCTGCCGATTGCGACGCCACCGGTCAAAACCGTTTCGGGCAAACTGCACGACGACGATCCCGAACTGAAGGCGGCTGCCGGCTGACCTGTTCGCGGCGACACTGCTCGACGTGAGAGCGACCAGCATTGCATGTTCCAAAAACAAACCCCCGCGACAGCGCCGCGGGGGTTTTGCTTTTCTAAAGCTTCTGCCCTGCTCTACTTCTGCCACGTGATCAGCGGCAGTTCGGCCGGCAGGAACGCGTTGGGGTGATAGGGCACCACGCGCACCGTGTAGTCCTCCATCTTCCGGCTCGGCGGAATCGCGCCGGCGAAGATGTAGCCGTTGGTCGAACCCGGAATCGCATTTTCCTGATGCAGCATGATGACTTCGGGGGCGTGCTCCGGTGTCTGATCGGCGAACATTTCCACCCGCACCGCGTTGGGCGTCAACTCGCCGAGATAGACCGGCACCACCACATTGGTGGCCGTCTCCGACTGGTTCACCACCGGATTGCCGATATGCAGCCCGCTCCAGCGCGAATGCAAGGTGCGCGACCACTGGTTCAGCAGCCGGGCCGGAGCGCAGCGGTCCCGCATACGCTCGCGGATCGCCTTGGCCAGCGGCAGATAAGCGATGTCGACGTAGTCGGTCATCATGCGGGCGCCGGAGAATTCCGGCGTCAGGCGGCCCATCGAATGACGGATGCGGGTGAGCCACTTGCGCGGCAGGCCGAGACCGTCGCGATCATAGAATTCCGGAATGACCTTGTTTTCGAGCACGTCGTAGAGGCTCTGGATGTCGATGGCATCGACGCCTTCTGCCGTGCCGCCCGAGCCGTCGCCGATCGACCAGCCGACTTCGTCGGTGTAGGCCTCGTCCCACCAGCCGTCGAGGGTCGAGCAGTTGATGCCGCCGTTGACCAGCACCTTCATGCCCGACGTACCGCAGGCTTCCCACGGCCGGCGCGGGGTGTTGATCCACACGTCGACGCCCTGGGTCATCTCCTGGGCGAGACTGATGTCGTAATCCTCGAGGAAGACGACGTGATTGCGATAGCGCGGGTTGCGCGCCAGGTTGATCCATTCCTGGATCATGCCCTTGCCGACGGTATCGGCCGGATGCGCCTTGCCGGCGACCACGATCTGAACCGGGTACATCGGATTGTGCAGCAGCTTGTCGAGCCGGGCGAGATCGCGCAGCAACAGGTTCGGGCGCTTGTATTCGGTGAAGCGCCGCGCAAAGCCGAGCGTCAGGATGTTAGGATCGAGTACCGTCTCGGCCTTCTGGACCTGTTCGAGATCGAAGCCGCCTTCCCTGAGCTGCCGGCCGAGATGATAGCGGGCATAGCGTACCAAACGCTGACGGCCTTCGCCGCGCATCGCCCACAAATCCTCGTCGGTGATGGTATCGGGGATCGGCATGCGATCCTTGCCGGTCGGCGTGCGCCAGCGGCCCTTGCCGAGGATCTTGTTCCAGACTCGGTCGCAGCCGGCCGAATCCCAGGTCGGAATGTGAATGCCGTTGGTGACGTAGCCGATCGGCACTTCGCACGACGGCCAGCGCGCGAACAGCGGCTGGAAGATGCGCCGGCTGACTTCGCCATGCAGCCGCGACACGCCGATGGTGATGGCGGAGCCGCGTTGGGCCAGGAAGGCCATGTTGAACGGCTCATCCTGATTGTTCGGATCGGCGCGGCCGAGCGCGAGAACATGCTCGAGCTTGACGCCGCGGCCGTGCAAGGCACCTTCGACATACGGCAAATACTTGCGCAGAAGGTCGGCCGGGAAACGGTCGAAGCCTGCGGCGACCGGCGTGTGGGTGGTGAAAACGTTGCCGGCGCGGGTCGCCCACAAGGCTTCCCAGAAATCGAGATTGGATTTCAGCGCCAGTTGGCGGGCGCGCTCGATGATCGCGAAGGCGGCATGGCCTTCATTGACGTGGCAGATCTCGACTTCGGGATGGAGCGCTTCGACCACGCGCCAGCCGCCGACGCCGAGCACGATTTCCTGCATCAGACGCAGTTCGGGGCCGCCGCCGTAAAGCTTGGCGGTGATACCGCGATCGAGCGGGCTGTTGACGGGATCGTTGGAGTCGAGGAGGTAGAGCGTGACGCGGCCGACCGTTGCCTTCCAGACGCGCAGCTGCACCACGCGGCCCGGCATTTCGAGGCCGATCTTGAGCCAGCCGTCTTCCGGCAGGATCACCGGTTCGACCGGCAGCGCCGAGGGTTCGTTATAAGGATAGAACTCCTGCTGCATGCCGCGGCCGTCGATCAGCTGGCGGAAATAGCCTTCCTGATAAAGAAGGCCGATGCCGATCACCGGGATGTCGAGGTCGGAGGCCGACTTGAGCACGTCGCCGGCCAGAATGCCGAGACCACCGGCATAGATCGGCAGCGCCGAGCCGAGACCGAACTCCATCGAGAAATAGGCAACGCCGCCGAGCGCGTTGGCGCGATCGGTATCGCGGAACCAGCCGGGCGTGTTGAGATACTCGTTGCGGGCGCTGACGAATTCGTTGAGCTTGTCGAGGAACTTCTGGTCTTGTGACAGCTGCTTCAGGCGCTCGCGGGAGGCGCCTTGCAGCACAGTCCAGGGATTGAGCGTGCGCTCCCACAGTTTCTCATCGATGTGACCCCACAGGGCATCGCCCTCGTGACTCCAGGTCCAACGCAGGTCGAGTGCGATCTGCTGCAACGCGGCGATTTCACTGGGCAGTTCGAGAAGAGGGATGGTGACCATGGTGGGCTTTCCGAGAGTCCTGTCGTGAAGCTTGGCGAACGGGGCAAGCCAATTCCAGCCCCGACGGAACACTCTCCGATTCTTGTTAAAGAATATCCGTGAGACAAGGCGAATTCCGCAGAAAACCTGGACTTGAAGGGTAAATGAATTCTTAACAACAATCCCGGCAGGCCCTTTGCCCAAAAAACAAGCCATCCCTCAGCAGAGTGAGGAGAAGGCCATCACAATGGAGAGCGCCGGGATATTCGAACACCGTTCGGACACCGCCCGGGAAACTTCTGACCCCAGCAGTGGTACTTTGGCTGACCCGCCCCACCTTCCCGACGACCGTTGACAGGCAGTCTTGCGACCGGCACGGTCACTTACAGAGCGCTTGGGGCGCCACCAGTCCGCGGCAAGGGAGCAAGCTCCCACCCACACGGTTCTTCCGTTGCACAAGTCAGCCCTTCTTCCGGCCTGCCGAGCGGACATCAGGCGTATTTCGGAAAGAAGGTCCCATGTCCCGAACCATCACGCCCCAGACAAATCTCGAAGCTCTGCGCAAAGAAGCCAAGCGTTTGCGCAAAGCTATTGTCGCCGGAGAACCGGAAGCGATCGCGCGCCTTGGTGCCGCCCCCAATCACAGTCTACGTCAAGCGCAGTATGTGATCGCGCGCGAATACGGCTTTGCCAGTTGGGCGGCGCTGAAACAGGAGATCGAAGACAGAAGCCGCAGTCACGAAGAGCGCGTGCGCTTGTTTCTGGAAAAATCCGTGCATCGCTACGGCACGGATCCGAGCACCGGCAAATGGGGCGGTTACGAACCGGACGGACCGGCGCGCGGTGCGCTGGCGGCGCGTCTTCTGGCGCGTCATCCGGAAATCGCGCGCCACGACATTCACACCGCCGTGGCAGCCCACGATCTCGATGCGGTACGTACGGCTTTGACCAAGGACCCGCGGCTGGTCCATGACCGGCACCCGTTCGATGGCTGGACGCCATTGTTGCGCTTGGCCTATGCCCGTGTGCCGATCGAGACTGTCGAACGCAACGCGATGGCCATCACCGCACTGCTGCTCGACGCCGGCGCCGATCCCAACGCCACCTGTGTCGATCATACGGCGGGCTTTACGGCCTTGACCGGTGTGATCGGCGAAGGCGAGGCCGGACAGTCGCCGCATCCACTGGCAGAGGACTTGGCGCGCCTCCTCGTCAGTAGAGGCGCCGATCCGCTCGACGGGCAAGCGCTCTACAACACCTCGCTCGGCAGCGACACCACGTTCTGGCTCGATTTCATGTGGGCGGAAACCGCAAAGCGTGGCCAGACGGCGCGCTGGAGCGAACCCAATCCGAACCTGATCGGCCGGACGCTCGATTACCTGCTCGGCAATGCGGTCAGTAATCTCCATGGGAAGCGGACCGCGTGGCTTCTGGAACATGGCGCGGACGCCAATGCCGTGAACGCCTACACGAAAGTGCCCGTCGTCAAACATGCCGCGGTTGCGGGACGGCAGGATATCGTCGATCTTCTGGTGAAACATGGCGCGTCGATGCCCCTGTTGACGGACGAAGAAGCGTTCGTTGCTGCGGCGGCGCAAGGCGATCTCGGCGCCGTTCGCGAACGGGCCGCAGCGCATCGCGAATTCCTGCGCCAGCCCGACGCGATGATCGCCGCCATACACCGCAAGCAGCCGGAGGTCGTGCACCTTCTGCTCGCTCTCGGCATGTCGCCCGACATTGGTGAATCTCACAACTATCGCGTCCTGCATCACGCGGCCGATTGCGGCGCGATGGACATCGCCAAACTTCTGATTGCTCGCGGCGCGGAGATCGATCCGATCGAGACCCGATATGGCGGCACGCCTTTGAGCCACGCCAACTTCTTCCGGCGCACCGAGGCGGTCGCGCTACTGACACCGCTCAGCCGGAACGTCCGCGCGCTTTGTTTTGCCGGCGCGATCGACCGGATGCGCGAACTGCTGCAGGAAGACCTAAGCTTTGCCAACCGGGAAGATCATCCGGGCGAGCCGCCGCTGTTCTGCCTGCCCGACGACGAAGAGCGTGCGCTTGAGATGGCCGAACTGCTGCTGTCGTTTGGTGCCAACCCGAAGGCCCGCAATCCGTCAGGCCGAACGCCGTCAGAGGCTGCCCGCCTGCGCGGGTTGGACGATGCAGCCGGCCTCCTCGACGGTTGAAGCAGGATGGCCAATAAAAAAACCTCCCCCCGCGGATGCGGAGGGAGGCTTTCATTATCGGTGAAGAACCCGATTAGGAGATCTTCTGGCACTGAGCGACGACGCTCTCCAGGAGTTCCTGCTTGCCGGAAACCGGCTTCGGATTGAGGTTCTTCTTGATCGCGACATCGGCGAGGTCGGCGAGCGAGTACTTGCCTTCCATGATGTCCTTGCCGAACGGAGTCGACCAACCGGCATAGCGGGCGGCCTTGGCTTCGGCCAGACGCTTGTCCTTGATCATCGCTTCGGCCGAAATCACGGCGCGGGCCAGGGTGTCGATGCCGGCGATGTGCGCGTGATAGAGATCGTTCACGTCGACCGACTGACGGCGCAGCTTGGCGTCGAAGTTGCAGCCGCCGGTGCCGAGGCCACCGTTTGCGAGGATCGGCAGGAACGCGACCGACAGGTCCTGGGCGTTGTTCGGGAACTGGTCGGTATCCCAGCCCGAACGCGGATCGCCGCGGTTGATGTCGAGCGAACCCATGATGCCGAGCGCGTAGGCCATCTCGACTTCATGCTCGAAGTCGAGGTTCGCCAGCGTGGCGTGGTTCACTTCGATGTTGACCTTAACCTCCTTTTCCAGGCCGTTCTTCTGCAGGAAGCCGAAGACGGTGGCGGTGTCGCGGTCATACTGGTGCTTGGTCGGCTCGAACGGCTTCGGCTCGATCAGGATCGTGCCCTTGAAGCCGATCTTGTGCTTGTGCTCGACAACCATGTTGAGGAAGCGGCCGAAGTGGGCCAGTTCCGCCTTGAGGTCGGTGTTGAGCAGGGTGTCGTAGCCTTCACGGCCGCCCCACAGCACGTAGTTCTCGCCGCCCAGACGATGGGTGGTTTCCATGATCGCGCGGACCTGGCCGGCGGCATAGGCGAACACTTCCGGATCCGGATTGGTGGCGGCGCCGGCGGCATAACGCGGATGCGAGAAGGCATTCGCGGTGCCCCACAGCAGCTTCACGCCGGTCTGGGCCATCTTCTTGGCGAAGATGTCTTCCATCTTCTTGAGGTTGTCGATGTGCTCGGGCAGCGAGGACGCATCGGCAATCACGTCGGCGTCATGGAACGCGAAATAAGGCGTGCCGAGACGGGCGAAGAAATCGAACGCCGCATCGGCGCGGGCCGCAGCCATTTCCTGCGTGACCTTGCCCGACCACGGGCGATTCCAGGTGCCGCCGCCGAACATGTCGGAGCCGAACGAGGAGAACGAGTGCCAATAGGCAACCGTCAGGCGCAGCCAGTCGCCCAGCTTCTTGCCGAGAACGACGCGGTCCTTGTCATAGACCTTGTACGCCAGCGGATTGGTGCTGTCGGGACCTTCGTACTTGATCGGTCCTACTTCCGAAAAAATGCTCATTTGCCAAACTCCCTGAAAGAGGATTTGAGGTTTTTGTACAGGTCCACGAACTGGGCCCGCCGCGGTGCCATCTGCTCCTGAAGCGCGGCCACTGGTTCAACGACACGCGACACCTTCGGTGCCGTGCACACTTTTACCGGATCTTCTCCGGTATCGGCGAGCCTGCCAAGGCGGGCTGCACCGAAGGCACCGCCCACTTCGCCGCCTTCGCGGTAGGTGAGCGGAATAGCGAGGGCCGAGGCCAGCATCGGGCCCCAGAACTTCAGCCGCGACGCACCGCCGACGACGGTGGTGTCACCGATCGCCGAACCGGCTTCACGCAACACATCGATGCCGTCGGCGAAGGCAAACGCGACGCCTTCCAGCACCGAGTAAGCGAGATCGGCCGGAGTGGTGTCGGCGCCGAGGCCGAAGAACACGCCGCGCGCATAAGGATCGTTGTGCGGCGTACGTTCGCCGCTGAGATATGGCAGGAAAATCGGGGTCTGTTTCCTGAGGCCGCGCTTTTCGGCGCCGGCCACGGTCTCGACCACGTCATTGATGCCGGTGAGATTGGCAATCCAGTCGATCGCCGACGCCGCCGTCAGGATCACCGCCATCTGATGCCAGACGCCGGGGATGCAGTGACAGAAAGCGTGCGCCGCCTTCTCGGGATTGGGACGGAACTTGTCGTTGACGACGAACAGCACGCCCGAGGTGCCGAGCGACAGGAACGCCTGGCCCGGGGCCACGACGCCGACGCCGACCGCACTCGCGGCATTGTCGCCGCCGCCGCCGGCCACCACGACCTGCGGCAGTCCGAGTTCTTCGGCGGCTTCCGCCGTGAGCTTGCCGGTCGGGGCCGTGCCTTCGACCGCTTTCGGCATGTTCTCGCGCGACAGATCGGTCGCCTTCAGCATCTCATCGGACCAGTCGCGCTTGGCCACGTCGAGCCACAGCGTGCCGGCATTGTCGCTCATGTCGCCGGCCTTCTCGCCGGTCAGTTTGAGACGGACATAATCCTTCGGCAGCAGCACCGTCTTCACCTTGGCGAAGACGTCGGGTTCATGATGCTTGACCCAGAGCAGTTTCGGCGCCGTGAAGCCCGGCATTGCGATATTGCCGGTGATGGCGCGCGAACGCGGCTGCAGTTTTTCGAGCTCGGCGCATTCGGCTTCGGAGCGGCCGTCGTTCCACAGAATGGCCGGACGCAGCGGCTTGTCGGCCGCGTCGAGCAGCGTGGCGCCGTGCATTTGGCCCGAAAGGCCAATGCCCTTCACCGCCTGACGGCCTTTTTCCGGCAGCGCCCGCACCGCGGCAACGGTCGCCCGCCACCATGCATCGGGGCTCTGCTCCGACCACAGCGGCTGCGGCCGTTCGACCGTCAGCGGCGCCGAGCCTTGCGCAAAAAGCTGGCCTTCGTCGTCCATCAGGACGGCTTTGACACTCGATGTGCCTATATCGATGCCAAGATACATCGTTCCTGTTGCTCCTCCGTGCCGACCGGTTTGTCCCGTCGGGATTATCTGAGTACACTTGTCGGATTACTTGGTAGCGTTATCATACACCGGAACACGCCAACGCCAACAGACAAAATAGCGCTCCCCGCCCTATTTGTCATATCAGCGCCAGGGCGCGGCAAACCGCGCGCCTCAGTCCAGGACCGCTTCGAAATTCGCGTATGCGGCGAGCATTGCCGCCTTGAATTCGGGGTTCTCGATAAGATCGGCCGGGAAGACTTCGCGCACGGCGAGGAACTTCGGCAGATCGACGGCGGCGTCACCGGTGCAGCCGCGGCCGATCGCCGACAGCTTGTCGTTGAGCGGGTCCTGCAGCGCGATGCCGGCCTTGGCCTGGCGTTCGACGAACCGCATCCAGGCGCCGAGCGAAATGGTGAAACGCCGGATCGGACGGCCGCCCTTCAGCGCATCCTGGAGCGCTCCGAGAATGCGGTAGGGCAGCTTCTGCGAACCATCGGAGGCAATCTGGATCAGCTTGTGGGTCAGCGCCGGATTGCGGAACCGATCAAGCAATTCGGAGATGTAGGCGCTGAAGTTGAGGCCCGGCGTCTTTTTCAGCGTCGGCACCATGTCTTCACGCATCATCATCTCGACCGCGTGGCTGAGCCTTTTGTCGGCCATCGCCTCGCCGACGGAATCGCGGCCGCGCATCAGGCCGGCATAGGCCAGCGTCGAATGGGCTCCATTAAGCAGGCGCAACTTGGCAAACTCGTAGGCCGCCACGTCCTTGGTCAGCTGGACACCGACCGACGCCAGATCAGGAGCGCCCTCGCCCAGGGCATCTTCCACGACCCACTGCTGGAAGGCCTCACGCTGCACCGGCGCCTCGCAACGAAGGCCGGTCTCGCGCTCGATCCGTTCGATCAGGTCGGGCGTCGCCGCCGGGGTGATCGAGTCGACCATGGTCGAGGGGAACCGCACATTGTCGGTGATCCAGGCGAGCAGATCCTTGTCGCCGCGCGCCTCAGTGAACTTCAGGACGGCGCCGTGCAGCCTATGGCCGTTCATCACCATGTTGTCACACGAGACCGGGACGAACGGGACCATACCGGCCGCCTTGCGGCGGGCGAGACCTTCGGTGACCCAGCCGATCAATGTGTTCGGCGCGGCGGGATGCTCGAGGTCGGCCTTGATCGCCGGATTGTTGAGATCGAGTTCGCCTTTGCCGTCGAGGTAATAGCCCTTTTCGGTCACCGTCGAGGTGACGAGCTTGACCCGTGGGTCGTTGAGGCGGGCGAAAATCTGGTCGGCCTGGCCGTGCGCCTTCAGGTACTCGATATGCGAGCCGACCACGCGGTAGTGGATCTGCTCGTCGAGCTCGGCGACCATATAGAGATTGTCCTGGACCGCCGCGTTTTCCATCAAGCCATGCGGCATCAATTCGGCGCCGCAAACCGCCCAGCGCGGATCCTTGGGCAATAGCGAATCGTAATAACAGGCCTGATGACCGCGGTGGAACGCGCCCGGACCGAAATGCACGATCCCGACCGTGGTCTTGCTGCGATCGTAGCGAGGCAGCACGACGCCGGGCTTGGCTTGAGACAGGGTTTGGGTCGACAGGCGGGGCGCGGAGGCGGAATTCGAGCTCATAAGAGGGCCTTTTACACTAGGGGCCGGGGCAACGGCCACGGTCCAGAGCAGCGGCGTGGTGCCGCTAACATGATTTTTTTTGAGCGAAATTGCTCAGATTACCCCGGTCACATCTTTGGGGTTACGACAAAAAATGCGGCGTACCCGTCTGGATACGCCGCAGCGGAACAAAGAGCCCAGTTTGGCCGGCCCTCGGGGAGAGAGCCGGCGCAAGGGAGGTACAAACTTACAGGCTGCCCCGGATACCGATCAGGAACAGCGAACCACCGTCGTAGGAGTAGCTCATCAGTTTTGGCGTCTGCATGTAGGAGCGACCGTTCAGGGCGTGCGTCAGGTTCTGGATGTCGAAGGTGACTTCCGGATCCGTCGGCAAATCGCCGAAGAACTTGGACAGCTTCACGCTCGACGACAGGTCGACCGTGCCGAAATCCATCGACCGGGTTTCGGTGAAGTACGGTGCCCCAGAGATGATGCCGTAGACGTTCGAACCGGTGATGGTGCCGCGCTGATAGTTGTAGGACAGCCGCACCATGATGCCATTGTTGTCGTAGTAGCCGGTCAGGTTCATCGTGAAGGGCGACACGCCGAGGACCACCGACGGAGCGGCGCTGTTCGGCGTCGTCTTGGTCGAGACCCAGGTCGCGTTGGCCGTCCAGCCGAAGCCTTCAAGTCCATAGTCCTTGAGCAGGAAGTCGAGCGGCTGCACCCAGTTCGCTTCGACGCCCTTGATGGTCTCAAGACCCGAAGCGTTGCGCGCCTGGGTGATCTGGATGTTCACGCAGTCGGGGTTGTTGTTCGAGCCCAGAGAGTCCGACCAGCAGCCGCCGGCGATCGCCAGATTCCGCAGGTTGTTATAGGCCGAGGAACCCACGGCGTTGCCGGTGAAGACGATGCCGTACTGGGCAAGCCACGGATACTTGACCGTATAAGAGAAGTTGCTCGGGAAGCCCGTGACCATCTTCTTGAAGAGGCCGAAGCCGATATAGCCTTCGCCGCCGGTGTAGAGGTTGGCGCCGATGTCGATATTGGTCGAGTAGTACGGCTTCAGTTGTGCGTTGCCGAGGCTGTAGGAATCGCCGCCCGAACCGCCGCCCGACAATACCGGCAACATGCTGGCCGGATTGGCGCGGGTCATGGTGCGCGACGCCGCGGCCCGGATTTCCAGATCGTCCAGCACCTGCCAAACCAAGTTCACCGACGGCAGGAAGGCCGAATAGGAGCCCTTTGCTGTGCTGGGGATGAAATAGTTCGGGTAACGCGTGCCGTCCGGCGCGGCGACCGTTGTCGTCGATCCGGTGGCGCATCCCGCCGGCGTCAGCGAGGCGTGACCGGCAATGCCGTCGGCCGGCTGATTGTACGGCGCCACGCCGCAGGTGATCGTCCAAACGTTTCTCGGATCGGTCACGCTGGTATAGCCGGTGAGTTCCTGCAAAGTGCGAACCCAACGGAAACCGACGTTATAGCGAAGCTTCTGCTCGCCGCGGTGCAACGTGCCGAAGATCTCGCCGTAGAAGCCCATCGTCTTTTCGTTGATGATCGACGACGAGATGTTGGTGTTGGTGCCGTTCGAGAAGTTGGTGTGGCCGGGATCCTGCAGGTTGGGGTCAGCACCGAGAGACGGCGTGTGGGCGTAGAAGTCGTAATTCGTCGCCTTCTTGAAGGCGTCGTAATTCACGCTGGCGAAGCCCGTCGGGCCAGGCCTCAGGAAGCTTGGAATCGTCGAACTAGGCACCAGCGGGGCTTGCGCCGTCGGAAGCGAAAGGCCGAGCGACTTCGCATAGTTGGAGCCATTGAGGTCGGTCACGTTCCAATAGGTCGCCCACGCCGCCGGAATAGCACCGAGCGGACCGCAGCCTTGGGTGTAGTTCGGCCCCGGCAGATAGGTTGTCGGGTTGAAGTTACAGTTGTTTTCGCCGAACGGGCCGTCGTTGTTGTAGCCGCGGATCAGACGATGGGTTTCGTCGTAGGCCGCGCCGATCTGCACTTTGAACTCGTCGCCGCCGTAGGACGCATTGGCATGCGCGCCCTTGGTCCATTGCGAACGGCGCTCCTGCGCGACCTGCAGACGCGAGTTGGCGTACCAGCCGTAGTTGTCCGGGTTGTTGAAACCGCCGGGCAGCTTGCTGGTAAAGGTCGGAACAGACCCGGTGTTGTCGTAGTGGATCACAGCCGGAGTCGTCGACGGCATGAAGGTCGGCGAGTCGCGGAAGAAGTGCGACCGCGAGTAGTTGATGTTGGCATCGACATGCAGCATGTCGGTGATCTGCCAATCCATGCCCGGGTTCACGCTGGCGTAGAACGACCGCTCCTTGTAGGGGCGCGACTCCAGCGCCACTTGGGCGTTCGCAAAATCGGCCGACGTGACGACATAATCGCCGTAGCTGTCGATCTTCTGAACTTGCATGTTCATCGGAATTCCGGCGCCGCTGCGGCCAACGTAGAGCAGATCCGCACGATCAAGATTGTTCTCAGTGACGCCGAGAATGTTGTCCATATAGAAGTGCAGGCTGTCCGTCGGGCGATATTCCAGCGCCAGGATGCCGTTGTAGCGGTTGCGGTTGCCGCGTTCGTACATCGGCCGGCCGGTACGCGGAATAAACGCGGAACCGATCTGGGCCATGCTGAGGCCGGGGTTGAGGGCCATCAACAAGTCGGAAGTGATGATCTTGCCTTCGTAGGCGGCGGGCAGGCCTACGCCGGTCGGGAAGATGCCGACAGCCTGGTTCGCCGGGAAGCCGGCAGCGATCGCGGCGGCGTTGCCTGTCTGTGTGGGAAGCGCCCAGCCGTTCTGGCCGTTGACGGGATTGCAGGTGTTGACCGAACCAGTCGAGGACGTGCCCGGCGAGGTCACAGTCGAGGACGCGCAGGTTGCCGTCGCCGGAATGGGAGTGGCCTGGGTGCCGTAGGTTTCGTACTTGTCCAGGCTCAGCGTCGTCACGTTGTTGAACGCGCCTTCATAGCCCTTGACCATGATGCGGTTCCACTGGCCGGAAACACCGAGCAGAACGCCGAACGGACCATCGGTCCAACTGCCGATCAGCGAGCCGCGACCGCCGGGATTGCCGTTATTCTCGAAATCCGTCATCTGAAGACTGTATGTCAGGTGCGTGCCCGGATTGTCGAACGGACGGGCGCTACGCATGTCGACGTTGCCGGCGGCACCACCTTCCATCAGATCGGCGCGGGAGGTCTTGTCGACCGTCAGCTTGGTGAACAGTTCGATCGGGAAGATGTTAAGGTCGACTTCGCGGTTGGCGCCGCCGGCGTCGGTATTGCCGGTCGAGGCGGTCATCACCGTCGCGCCGTTCAAGGTGATCTTGGCGTGGTTGGTATCGAGGCCGCGGATGGCGACGCGCACGCCGGAGCCGTCGTTATCACGGGAAATCGTGATACCCGGAATACGGTTGAACGCTTCGGCGATGTTGGTGTCCGGGAACTTGCCGATGTCTTCGGCGAAAATCGAGTCGGAGAAGCCGATCGCATCGCGCTTGGCGTTGGTCGATGAGGCCAAGCTGGCGCGATAGCCGGTGACGGTTACGGTTTCCATTTCCTGCGCGACGGCCGGCGTTGATGCGAGCAACAAGCCCACACCCGCGAGAACCGTCGTGCCGAGCAGGCGGGCACGATTATGCAAATTCGATTTCATACGTTTCCTCCCCTTTGGGCGTCGTTTTCTAGGGTTCGATGACCCGATCGCCGGATGTGACTTAGCTGGATTGCGTGGTGTGGCTTCTCCCCTCTCTAGGTGCACAAACCGGCGGCGTTCTAAGCCAATTATGTTATCGGTAACAAGACAGGATTATGCCAGCCCCTGGGCACCGTCAAGGCAACAACGCACCTGCCGTTACGAATGATTTTTGGTGTTGCCGCCACAACAACAACCTAAGTGACGGAATTCGCATAGAAAATGATGCGCTGAACGTTAGAAGTGTGCACGCCTGCTGGTAGAAATGCTCCAAGCAGCGTGTTAACTCATGGCAATTACTACATTTTTGTTATCGGTATCGGCAGACTGCAATTGTGGCGGAACGCAGGCGTGGCCCGCACCCCCACCTCTCCTGACGCGAGCAGCGTCATCGGCAACCGGTGTCAATCCTCACGGAAGGGCGATGCGGTCTTGCCCGGATTGCCGGGCGCGAACGGCAGCCGTTTGGCTTTATACCAATCGAGATCATGCGCCGGTGCGGAAACGCCTGGCGGCAGCGCGCGCCCCGACAGCGACTGGAAATAGGCGAGCGACCCATCGCGCCATTCCACTGCACTGTCATATTGCATGGCGAGGAAATCGGCGGTGATCTGCCAGCGCTCGGCATCGACGTAAGGCTTCATTGTTGCCCAGGTCGCTTGCATCGCTTTCACATGATCGACGCCGCGCGCGTAATGCAGCGCCAACTCGTCCCACAGCGTCCGGCCCGACGCCATTTTGTGATCCCACGGCACATGGTGGAACCACAACACCAGCGTTTCGGGCGTCTTGTTCGGATCGGTGAAGATCGCCGCCAGCGGCGCATGATATTGCGCGACGGCATTGGAGCCGGCCGGCGTGCGATCAAAGCCGATGCCGTTCTTGTCGGCACCATTGTAATAGGTCGGGTTCCAATCGGGACGTCCGACATTGTCGATCCAGGGTCCGGGACCATAATGATGGCCGGTCGCCATCTGATGGGCGAGACCGAGCGGGGTCATATAGTCGACCGCGGTTTCGCGGCTTTGCATCATCATGTCGACCACCGGCGTCACGAACGCCGGATCGGACGTGAAGGTCATCCGCACCCAATCCTCGGCAATAGCGCGCGCATCGGCCTCGGGATTCCAGGCGAGCCGCCCGTAGGCGTACCAATTGGCCTGATCGAAAATCGAGCCCGACCAGTTGCGCGCGGTGCCGACATTGGAGGCGCCGGCGATCAGGCTGAGCTTGTTATGGAACAGCGATCCGTCGATGGCATGCGCCACCGTCGAGCCGGGGCCTCTGGCGTAGGTGTCGCTTTGCAGCACCTCCTGCCACAGCGTGCCGAGATAGACGAGATGGATTTCGAAGCCGAAATATTCCTTGGTAATCTGCAGTTCGATCCCGGCCGGCGTTTTCTCCAGGCCGCCGAACAGCGGGCTGAACGGTTCGCGCGGCTGAAAATCGAGCGGTCCGTTCTTGACCTGGATCACGACATTGTCGGCGAACTTGCCGTCGAGCGGCTTGAATTCGTTGTAGGCCTGTTTGACCCGGTCTTCGGGCTTGGGCGAATAGACGAAGGCGCGCCAGATCACGATGCCGCCATGCGGCGCCAGCGCTTCGGCCATCATATTGGCGCCATCGGCATGGGTGCGGCCGAAGTCCTGCGGACCGGGCTGGCCTTCGGAATTGGCCTTCACCAGGAAGCCGCCGAAATCGGGAATAATGCGATAGATCTCATCGGCCTTGGCTTTCCACCAGGCGCGCACTGCAGGATCGAGCGGATCGCCCGTTTTCAGGCCGCCGAGTTCCTGCGGGCAGGAAAACCGCGCCGACAGATAGACCTTGATGCCATAAGGACGGAACAGATCGGCGAGCGCCGCGGCTTTCTTCAGCCACGGCTCGGTCAGGCTGACCGCCGTCGTCAATCCGGACGGATTGGTCAGCACGATGCCGTTGATGCCGAGCGAGGCTTCGGCGCGGGCGTAATCGGTGAGCTGCGGATCGACGTGACCGGGCAGTTCCCACCAATTGAAGATCGAAAAGCCCGAAAAGCCGCGTTCCATGGTGCGGTCGAGATTGTCCCAATGATCGATCATCCGCAGCGCGACCTTGGGCGCTTCGACGACATCGAGCTTGTCGAGCGCAGCGCCCGTCTGCACCAGGCGCAGGAAGGCGAACGCGCCGTGCAAGGCGCCGACATCAGTGTTGCCGGCGATGACGATGACGCGCTTGCCTTTGATGGCGGCTGTTTTGATGACGTAGCCGTCGCTGCCGGCGCGATCAAGCGGCAGGTTCAGTTCGGCAATGGTCGGCGACTCTTTCGGCGTACCGAACAGCACGGCACCGTTGCCGTGGATCGCGTCGCCGCTCCCGACCTGCTTCGCCAACAGGCCGGAGAGGCCGCGGGTCAACTCGTCCGCCGTGATCTTGGCCGTGGGTGAATGACTGGCTGCGACGACTTCACGGCCAATGTCCCCGGCGTGGACTTGCATCGCCTTGTCGAGCGGCGCGTAGCGCAGCCACAACTGATAGCCGTCATCAGCGTGCGCAGGCATCAGCACCACGCACAAGGCGAGCAAAGCCCACTTCATCGTCTTCTCCTCAGTTCAGACCCAGATCAGGGCTGAACGTCTTCCTCCGGCGGCGGCGTGACCTTGCGGCCCGGCGAACCCTGCCCCGGCGCATACGGCCACGACAATTGCTTGTAATAGGAAAGACTGTGCGCCGGCGCCCGCGCGCCTGCCGGCAACGGCAAGCCCGACATGCTCTGGAAATAAGCGACCGACGCATCGCGCCACAGCTTGGCATCGCGTGCCTGGATGCGCAGATAATCGGCGGTGATCGCAAAGCGTTCGTCATCTACGAACGGCTTCAGCTTCGCCCACTCGGCGCCCATCGCATGCACGGCGTCTTCGCCTTGGCCATAGCGGGTAACGAGTTCGTCCCACAGCGTGCGGCCTGACGCCGTTTTGTAATCCCACGGCACATGGTGGAACCACAGCAGAAGGTTCTCCGGCGTGGTTTCGACGCGCGAGAATTTCTCCGCCACCGGCGGGAAGTACTGCGCCGCCGCATTGGAGCCCGTCGCGGTGCGGTCGAAGCCGATGCCGTCCTTGCCGGCGCGGTTATAGTAGACCGGATTCCAATCCTGCCGTCCGGCATCATCGACCCACGGCCCCGGACCGTAATGGGCGGACGTTCCCATCTGATGCGCAAGACCGAGCGGGGTCATGTAATTCACCGCCACTTCGCGCGAGCCCATCATCATGGCCACGACCGGCTTCTCGAACGCCGGATTGGCGGTGAAGGTCAGCTTGGTCCAGTCGGCCGCAATGGCCTCGGCCTTGGCTTCCGGATCCCAGGCGAGACGTCCGAAGGCGTACCAGTTGGCCTGATCGAAGATCGAGCCGCACCAGTTGCGGTCGGCGCCGATATTGGAAACACCGGCCATCAGCGTCAGCTTGCTGTTGAACAGCGAGCCGTCGATCACCTTGGCGACCGTCGATCCGGCGCCCTTGGCATAGGTGTCGGAGGCGAACACCTCCTGCCACATCGAGCCGAGATAGACGAGGTGGGTGTTGAAGCCGAGATATTCCTTGGTGATCTGCAGCTCCACGCCGGTGTTGGTCTGCGGCGTGGCGCCAAACAAAGCGGAGAACGGTTCACGCGGCTGGAAGTCGAGGGCGCCGTTTTTCACCTGCAGAATG
>JAHFQC010000082.1:17649-24966 GCA_023259375.1 Alphaproteobacteria bacterium | reverse complement strand
TGGCGACCGGCCCCGAACTGGCGTTCGACGAAATCGAAGGCTTAGGACCGGAAGGGTTCACCCAATCGATCTGCCACGTCGATCACGCCGAAAAGGCGCAAGCCGCGTTCGAGCGGTTCGCGGAGAACCCCGCCCCTATCGTGATCGGCGCCGCCCAAGGCGCCTCCTGTTTCGGCCCGGCGTATGAATATGCCTTCATCCTCGATACCGAACTGAGGCGCCGCAAGATCCGCCACAAGGTGCCGATGACGTTCGTCACCTCGGAACCCTATATCGGCCACCTCGGTCTTGATGGCGTCGGCGATACCAAGGGTATCCTGGAAAGCCAACTGCGCGAACGCCACATCAAATGGATCACTTCGGCCAAACTGCAGAAGATCGAAGCCGGCAAGATGACCGTCGAAGAAATCGGCGACGACGGCGCGTTGAAGAAAGTGCATGAACTGCCGTTCGGCTTTTCGATGATCCTGCCGCCATTCCGCGGCGTACCGGCGGTACGCGGGATCGAAGGCCTTACCAATCCGCGCGGTTTCGTGCTGGTCGACAAGCATCAGCGCAATCCGAAATTCCCCAACGTCTTCGCCATCGGCGTCGGCGTCGCGATTCCGCCGATCGGCCCCACGCCGGTACCTGTCGGCGTACCCAAGACCGGCTTCATGATCGAATCCATGGTCACCGCAACGGCCCATAACATCGCCGCCCTTCTGATGGGCGAGACGCCACACGAAGAAGCCAGTCTCAACGCCGTATGTCTCGCCGATTTCGGCGATCGCGGTGTGGCGTTTGTCGCCGAGCCGCAGATTCCGCCGCGCAACCTCAACTGGTCGGCGAAAGGCCATTGGGTCCACTTCGCCAAAGTCGGCTTCGAAAAATACTTCATGCGCAAGATCCGCACCGGCGAGAGCGAACCCTTCTACGAGCGCTGGATCATGGAAGCGCTCGGCATCTCTCGCCTCGCCCGCCCCCGTTGAAAAGGAGTTTTGCAATGAACGTCGATAAAGCCGTATTCGTTTTTGCCGGATTGGTCGTACTCACCAGCCTTGGCCTCGGTCACTTCGTGAGCCCGTGGTGGTTCCTCCTGGCGGCGTTCGCCGGTCTCAACATGATCCAAGCCGCTTTCACCGGATTCTGCCCGGCCGCAATCATTTTCCGGAAGCTTGGCCTCAAGCCGGGCCCGGCGTTCGCCAAGTAGGATCAGCTTTTGATGGTGGGATTGCAGCAGCGATGAAAATCGCCGCCGCCGATCTGCAGTGCAGCGCCCTCGGCCAACGCCTTGGCGACGGCGGCCCGGGCGCTCGCCAGCACGCGGCTGAAGGTCGGTCGCGAGATGCCCATCTGCTGCGCCGCCGCTTCCTGATCGAGATGCTCGTAGTCGGCGAGCCGGATCGCCTCCCACTCCTCATCCTTGAGCGCCACAATCTGGAGTTCGCATAAGGGCACTCCACGCGGCTTGTAGAAGCGCGCCGAAGGACTTGAGCGGACGAGACGGGACTTGCGAGGCCTCATGGCACAATCAAACTCGTGACGCCGGGCATGCGACCATCGGGCGCCGAAGGACATTTGAACGTACGTTCATAATGGCGGTATAAGCAGTCCTCGTCAACGTGGCACCTGAGCAGTGCCGGGGAGGAAGTCATGATCCGCTTGAAAACGTTCTTCGTCGCGATGGCCCTGGCGGCTGCGGGTTTGGTCCCGGCGGCCATGGCCCAAACCGCGCCCGCACAAGTACCGCTGATCGAACCGGCGCAGGTGCGCGGATTGATGTCGCTCGGCGGCAAGATCACCGTCGTCGACGTCCGTACCCAGGAAGAATGGAACCAGGGCCATATCAACGGCGCCACGCTGATGCCGCTCGATACCCTTCCCAACACCTATACGAAACTGCCCAAGACGGGGAAGCTGATCGTCTACTGCCGCTCCGGTCATCGCAGCGGCCAGGCGGTGCAGTTCCTCATCGCGCATGGCTATACCAACGCCGTCTCCATGAACGGCGGCTATATGGCTTGGTCGCAGAAGTGAATTGGAGAGTGTCATGAAGTTTGCAGTTGCCAGCGACGATTTCCAATCCGTTTCCGGTCATGCCGGCCACGCCGCGCGCTTTCTCGTGTTCGAAGCCGAGACCGGCAAGGAGCCTGTGGAAATCGCCCGCATTGACCTTACCGAAGACCAGACCATCCACAATTTCCAGGGCGGCGCCCACCCGCTCGACGGCGTTGAAGTGCTCATCGCCGGCAGCGCCGGAAGCTGCTTTGTCGAACGCATGCGCGAGCGCGGCATCGTTACGGTCGCGGTAAAAGGCATCACGGCGGCGATGGCGGTATCGGCCTATCTGGCCGGCGTCATCAGGCCGCTGACAGATGGCGGCGCCTGCGAATGCAGCGGCGACCACCATCACTGATTTCGTAAGGGAGCCTGCGGGCTCCCTTTTCGTTTGAAAAGCAAACGGCAGGGTCATGGCTTTCACCATTTCCCTGCCGTCTATTTGTAAGAGAGTTCATCCTTCGATGCTCTGTCTTACGCAATAACAACCCGCGATCCGGCTTGGGGTTCCGGAGGCTCAAGAAAAAATCGCACGCTTGCAGTTTGCTGCCGCTGCCCGCAGAGTTTGCGCGGGAGATCGACCATGAAGGTCTTGAAAACGCTGGTGGCGGTTCTCGCCGCCGCAATGGCCGCGAATGCCGAAGCCGTCCGCACCCCGCAGGAACTGTACGGACCGCTCTACCGCGCTGTCGAAGAGGCCCATATTTTCGCCGACAGCAAGGAATTTGCCGACGCGGTGCCGAAGCTCTCGCCGGATGCCATCATGACGGATTGGCGTCAGGCTGCGCCGCAGACACCGTCCGCGCTAAAGACCTTTGTCACCGACCACTTCACCATGCCCGAGAAGGCTGCGGTTCCCAATGGCCGGTCTGATACCCGCCGGCTCGGCACGCACATTGATACGCTGTGGTCGCATCTCATCCTCCGCACGCCGACGGCACCGCCAAATTCTTCGCTGCTGCCGCTGCCGTATCCGTATGTCGTGCCCGGAGGACGGTTTCGCGAGATCTACTACTGGGATTCCTATTTCACGATGCTGGGTCTAGTCGAAAGCGGGCGGCAGGATCTGGTGCGCGACATGGTGCGCAACTTCGCCCACATGATCGACGCCTATGGGCACATCCCGAACGGCAGCCGCACCTATTATCTCAGCCGCTCGCAGCCACCGTTCTTTTTCGCCATGGCGGGCCTTGTCGATCCCAACGATCCGGCCAAAGGCTATGCGCAGTACCTGCCGCAACTGAAAGCAGAATACCGCTATTGGATGCGCGGTGCCGTGAACCTCAAACCCGGAGAAGCGCGCGAGCGCGTGGTGGTGTTGTCCGATGGCACGCTTCTCAACCGCTATTGGGACGACAGCGACACGCCGCGCGATGAATCCTTCCGCGAAGACGAACAACTGGCGCGCACCTCGGCGCGGCCGCACGGTGATGTCTATCGCAACGCCCGTGCCGCCGCCGAAAGCGGCTGGGATTTCACCGCGCGCTGGTTCGCAGACGGCAAATCGCTGACATCGATCGTCACGACGGAAATCGTCCCGGTCGATCTCAACAGCTTGATGTTCGGGCTCGAGGAGGCCATCCGCCAGGGCTGCGAACGTGTCAACGACGCGGCCTGCACCCGCGAGTATTCCGAGCGTGCCGCCCAACGACGCATCGCCATCAACACGCATTTGTGGGACAGCCAGCTCGGCGCCTATGGCGATTGGCGCTGGACGGCAAAGCGCTTCACCGGTGTACTTTCCGTGGCGGCTTTCTATCCCTTATTCTTCGGCATTGCCGATGCGGATCGCGCCAGAAGCGTGAGCGAAGCCGGCCGCAAATCGCTGCTCCAGCCGGGCGGTCTTGTCAGCACGCCGATCACGACCGGCGAACAATGGGATGCTCCGAACGGCTGGGCGCCGCTGCAATGGATGGCCGTCGGCGGACTTCGGCGCTATCACGATGATCTCGCCGCGACCATCTCGTGCCGCTGGATCGTCAACGTTAATGCCGTTTATAGGCGTAGCGGCAAACTGGTCGAGAAATACGACGTCGTCACGTTGAACCGTCCCGGCGGCGGCGGCGAATACAAGCTGCAGGACGGTTTCGGCTGGACCAACGGCGTCACGCGCAAGCTGATGGCTCTCTATCCAGCCTACGCGCGCTACAACTCCGTCGATCAGTGTCCGGCGTGAGCGCTCACATGTTCGGGTAGTTGGGGCCGCCGCCACCTTCGGGCACTGTCCAAACGATGTTCTGCGTCGGATCCTTGATATCGCAGCTTTTGCAGTGAACGCAGTTCTGCGCATTGATCTGCAGCTTGGGGCCGTCGACGATCTCGTAAACACCCGCGGGGCAATAGCGCTGTTCGGGCGCATCATAGAGGGCAAGGTTGATCGCGACCGGAACCGAAGCATCCTTCAGCTTCAGATGGGCCGGCTGATTTTCCTCGTGATTGGTGTTCGAGAGGAAGACGGAACTCAAGCGGTCGAAGGTGATCTTGCCGTCCGGTTTGGGATAAAGCGGCGGCACCGACGTGGCGGCGGGCTGGAGCCGGGTATGGTCGGGCTTATGGTGGAACGTCCACGGGGCGCGGCCGCGCAGAATATAGGTATCAAGCGCGCCATAGGCGAGCGCCGGGAACAGGCCCCATTTGAACGCCGGCTTGATGTTGCGGACGTGATGCAGATCGCGCCACAGCCAACTGTATTTGAGCCGGTCGGGATAGCTGACGGCTTCAGGGGCATCGGCATCGAGCGCTTCGGCAACCGCCTCGGCCGCGAGCATGGCCGACTTCATCGCGGTATGACTGCCCTTCAGTTTCGGCACATTGAGGAAGCCGGCCGCATCGCCGACCAGCACGCCGCCGGGAAAGGTCAGCTTGGGGATCGATTGCCAGCCGCCGGCGGAAATGGCGCGTGCCCCATAAGAAATGCGGCGGCCGCCTTCGAGCGTTTGACGGATCAGTGGATGCAGCTTGTAGCGCTGGAACTCCTCGAACGGCGATAGATAAGGATTGGCGTAATCGAGGCCGACGACAAAGCCGACCACGACCTGATTGTTCTCGAGGTGATAACAGAACGAGCCGCCATAGGTGTTCGGCTCCAGCGGCCAGCCGACCGTGTGGACGATCTTGCCGGGCTGATGCTTGGCGGGATCGACTTCCCACAATTCCTTGAAGCCGATGCCATAGACCTGCGGATCAACGCCGTCGCGCAAACCGAAACGGTCGAACAGCGTGCGGGTGAGCGAGCCACGGCAGCCTTCGGCGAAAATCGTCTGGCGCGCGACGAGTTCGACGCCGGGGGTATAGGACGCGGTCTTCTCGCCGTCCTTGCCGATGCCCATATCGCCGGTGGCGACGCCGATGACGCGACCGTCTTCGTAAAGCACTTCGGCGGCGGCGAATCCGGGGAAGATCTCGACACCCAACTCTTCGGCCTGCAGCGCCAGCCAGCGGCAGAGATTGCCGAGACTGATGATGTAATTGCCGTGATTGCGCATGGTCGGCGGGGTCGGCAGCTTCAGTGCGCGGGTCTGGGTGAGGAAATAGAAGCCGTCCTCACCTGCCGGCGTGTTGAGCGGTGCACCTCTGACTTTCCAATCGGGCAGAAGCTCGTTGAGCGCGCGCGGCTCGAACACGGCGCCGGAAAGGATGTGCGCTCCGACCTCGGAGCCTTTTTCCAGCACGCAGACCGACAGCGCCGGACGGAGCTGCTTCAGCCGGATCGCCGCGGTGAGGCCGGACGGACCTGCCCCAACCACGACGACGTCAAATTCCATCCGCTCGCGCGTCATCGGTTCGACAACAGTTCGCAGAGTTTCGGCAGTTCGGTGAAGAGATCACCCACCAAACCGTAATCGGCGATCTGGAAAATCGGTGCCTCCTCGTCCTTGTTGATGGCGACGATGACTTTCGATTCCTTCATGCCGGCGAGATGCTGAATGGCGCCGGAGATACCGACCGCGATGTAGAGATCGGGCGCGACGATCTTGCCGGTCTGACCGACCTGGAAATCGTTTGGCGCATATCCGGCATCGACCGCGGCCCGGCTGGCGCCGATGGCGGCACCGAGCGCATCGGCGAGTTTTTCCATCAGCACGAAGTTTTCCTTCGAGCCGAGACCGCGGCCGCCGGACACGACGATGCGGGCGGCGGTAAGTTCGGGCCGCTCCGATTTGACAATCTCACGGCCGACGAAAGCGGATTGCGCCGGATCGGTTGCGGCCGCGACAGTCTCGATCGAGGCCGAACCGCCCTCTTCCGCGGGATTGAACGCAGTCGTGCGGACGGTGATGACCTTGCGCTTGTCCTTGGTCTGCACCGTCGCCAGCGCATTGCCGGCATAAATCGGGCGAACAAAGGTGTCGGGCGACTTCACCGCAACGATATCGGAGATCTGCATTACGTCGAGCAAAGCGGCGACACGCGGCATCACGTTTTTGCCGAACGTGGTAGCGGGCGCCAAAACCGCATCATAGCTCTCGGCCAGCGCGAGGATCAGCGCGGTGAGCGGCTCGGCGAGACCCTGCTCATAGGCGGGCGCATCGGCGTGGAGCACTTTTTCGACACCGGCGATGCGCGCGGCGGCGGAGGCAATCTCTGCCGCACCTTTACCAGCGACCAGCACATGCACAGGGCCGGAGGCGAGTTCTTGCGCGGCTGTGACCGTGGTGCGGGTGGACGGGGACAGGACGGCGTTGTCGTGTTCGGCGAGGACGAGGACAGTCATGTCAGATCACCTTCGCTTCGTTCTTGAGCTTCTCAACCAGCGTGGCGGCATCGGCCACTTTCACACCCGCTTTGCGCTTAGGCGGCTCTTCTACCTTCAACGTGGTGAGGCGCGGCGCGATATCGACGCCAAGGTCGGCGGCAAAGGTCGTCTCCAGCGGTTTTTTCTTAGCCTTCATGATGTTGGGAAGGCTGGCATAGCGCGGCGTATTGAGGCGCAGATCGGTCGTCACCACGGCCGGCAGCGCGAGGCTGACGGTTTCGAGACCGCCATCAATCTCGCGCGTTACCACGGCACGGCCCTCTTCGAGCGCGAGCTTGGAGGCGAAGGTGCCTTGCGGCCACCCAAGCAGCGCCGCCAGCATCTGGCCGGTCTGATTGGCATCGTCGTCGATCGCCTGCTTGCCAAGAATGGCGAGACCGGCCTCTTCGCGCTTGGCAATGGCGGCGATCAGTTTGGCCACGGCCAGCGGCTCGACGGCTTCATCGGTCAGGATCAGGATGGCGCGGTCGGCCCCCATTGCGAGCGCGGCAAGCAAGGTCTCTTGCGATTGCGCCGGGCCG
>JAHFQC010000082.1:12480-17639 GCA_023259375.1 Alphaproteobacteria bacterium | reverse complement strand
CTCTTCCGCCTTGCCGGCCTCTTTCAGCCGCACGGCTTCTTCGACGGCGATTTCGTCGAACGGGTTCATCGAGAATTTGACGTTGGCGGTCTCGACGCCCGATCCATCGGCCTTAACCCGGACCTTGACGTTGTAATCGACCACGCGCTTGACGGCGACAAGGATTTTCATGCTTCCTCCGCTTCGAGTTGGCGGGAACCGAAACCGCGATCGGCTTCGCGCCACGCGGCGATCCAGCCCGGCAGTTCCGGCGCGACCGACAGATCGCCCAATGCGCCGGCCATCTGAGCCGGCGCAACCATTCCTTCAGATCCGATAAACGCACCGCGTACCATCGACTGGCACGCGAGTACCGTACCCGCCGCGATGCGATGCTCGATATAAAACCAGCGCTCGTCCCAGCCGATCAGGCGGCTGACCAGCTCCATGCGTTGGAACGGCCGCAACGGACGGCGATAACGAATAAGGCTGCCGGCAATCACCGCCTGCCAGCGATGGTTCCACATCGCCCGCCACAAGCCCGTACGCAGGATGAGGTCGACACGACCGACATCCATCAGGGCAAGGTAGCGGGCATTGTTCATGTGGACGTTGTAGTCGAGGTCGTTGGGCAGAACGCGGAACGCAAGCCGTGACTCGCCGAGCAGTCCCAGCCGAGGCCGGAACGGCGCGGCAAGAGCAGTCCCCAACATGCGCACGGCTGCGGTCATCGCGCGGCTCCGATCAGAACGCGGCCTCGGGGAACTCGATCATCGTGGACCCGCCCGCCATGATCGACGAGAACAAGGCGCCGGTCTGCGGCAGGACCTTGTCCATGAAGAACGCGCCGGTGGCGAGCTTCGCACGATAGAAATCGTCCTCGCCGGTCTTTTCCTCGAGCTTCTTCAGCGACACCTCGGCCATGCGCGCCCATTGATAGGCGAGCGCGACAAGACCGAACAGACGCAGATATTCGGTCGCCGCGGAGCCGGCTTCTTCCGGACGCTTGAGGCCGACCTTGGCGATCTGGCCCGTCGCCTGCTGCAAGCGCACGAAGGCCTTGGTCAGCGGATCGACATAACGCGACAGCGCCGGATTGTCCGAACGCGACTGGATGAAGTCGGCAACCGGATGGAAGAAGCTGCGCAGGTTGCGGCCCATATGGGCGCCGAGCTTGCGGCCAACGAGATCGAGCGCCTGCACGCCGTTGGTACCTTCATAGACCTGAGCAATGCGGGCATCGCGAACATACTGTTCCATGCCGTGCTCGCGGATATAGCCGTGGCCGCCCATCACCTGCACGCCATGATTGGCCGTCTCGAAGCCGTAGTCGGTGAACAGCGCCTTGACGATCGGCGTCATCAGGGCGACGAAATCCTCCGCCTCCTGTTTGGCCTTGGGATCGTCGGAATGGGCGGCGATATCGACCGCCTGCCCGACCCAGGCACCCAGCGCCCGGCAGCCTTCCGCGGCGGCACGCATGTTCAGCAGCATACGGCGGACATCAGGATGCACGATGATCGGATCGGCCGGCTTGTCGGGATACTTGGTGCCCGCCAGCGACCGGCCCTGCAGCCGCTCGCGCGCATAGGCGACGGCACCCTGATACGAGACTTCAGCAAGGCCGAGGCCCTGCAGACCAACCGCAAGCCGCTCTTCGTTCATCATCGTGAACATCGAGCGCATGCCTTTGTGCGGCGCGCCGACCAGCCACGCGGTCGCCTCGTCGAAATTGAGGACGCAAGTCGCCGACGCCTTAATGCCCATCTTGTGCTCGATCGCACCGCAGGCAACGCCATTGCGCTTGCCCGGCGTGCCGTCGTCCTTGGGCAGGAATTTCGGCACCAGGAACAGGCTGATGCCTTTGATGCCTGGCGGCGCATCGGGAAGACGCGCCAGCACGAAATGGATGATGTTTTCGGTGAGATCGTGCTCGCCCGCGGAAATGAAGATCTTGGTGCCGGTGAGGCGATAGGTGCCGTCGTCATTCGGCACGGCCTTGGTGCGGCAAAGGCCGAGATCGGTGCCGCAATGCGGCTCGGTCAAACACATGGTGCCGGACCAGGTACCTTCGACCAGCTTCGGCATATAGCGCTGCTTCAACTCTTCGCTGCCATGCGCCACCAACGCTTTGCAGGCGCCCTGGGTCAGGCCGGGATAAAGGCCGAACGACAGATTCGCCGAGCAGATCATCTCGGTGATGAGAACGTTGACGATATTGGGAACGCCTTGGCCGCCGTAGGCCGGATCGGAGGTCACCGATGTCCAGCCGCCTTCGCGAAAGGTCTTATAGGCCTCGATGAAGCCCTTCGGTGTGCGCACGACGCCGTTTTCGAAGTGGCAGCCTTCCTCGTCGCCGCTGCGGTTGAGCGGGAACAGGACTTCCTCGCAAACCTTGGCCGCTTCTTCGAGCACGGGATCGAACAGTTCCGGCGTCATGTCTTCGAGGCCGGGCAGCGACGACAGCGCGGCACCGTCGTGCAGTTCGTAAAGGACGAAGCGCATGTCGCGCAGGGGAGCCTTGTACGTTGCCATGGTGTCAGTTCCTCAGAGGCTTGCCGGTTTCGAGGATATGTTCGATCCGCGCCAGCGTGTCGGGATGATGCAGAAGTTTCTGGAAGCGGCTGAACTCGAGCGCGAGAATGTCGCTTTCATGCAGCGTGCGGGTGACATCGGTATCGCCGCCCGACAGCACTTCGGCGAGCGCGTTGGAGACAACAACGTCGTGCTTGGTCGCAAGGCCGCGGCGATGAAAGCTATCGACTGCCAAGCCCATGGCGACCGCCGCGCTTTCGCCCGGCAACACGAACTCTGGTTCCTTCGGCGGAACATAATCGCGCGCCAGCTCCAGCGCCTTCGCCTTGGCATCGGCCAACAGGCGATAGCGGTTCATGGTGATGCCGTCGGTGGGACGCAGGAACAGCAGCTCTTTCGCCTCGACCGCCGACTTGGCGACGGTAGCGGTCGAGATCATCTCGAACACCTTGGCGACGGCCGGCATCGGGCCTTTCGGCAGTTTGCCGAGCGTCGACCAGCGATGCAGCATCTCCTTGCAGCCGCCCCAGGCGGGGACCAGACCGACGCCGCATTCGACTAGGCCGATATAGCTTTCGGCATGCGCCTGCACGGCATCGCAATGCAGGAGCACTTCGCAGCCGCCACCGAGCGCCAAACCGGTCGGCGCACCGACCACCGGGAACGGCGCGTATTTCAGGCCTTTGTAAACGGCCTGGCCTTCCGAGACCATTTGTTCAAGGATTGGCCATGCGGCGATATTCACGGCGAACAGGGCCAAGCCAAGATTGGCGCCGGCGGAGAAGGCGGGCCCTTCGTTGTAGATCACCATCGCCTTGAAATCGCGGGCGACGAGCTTGGTCGCCTTGGCAAGCAGGCCCATGATTTCGGCATCGACGGTATTCATCTTCGAGGTGAATTCGAAGCAGGCAACGCCGTCGCCGATGTCCCACAGCGCAGCCGAACCGTTCTTCAACAGCGGCTCGCGGGTGCGCTTGATGTCTTCCAACATGAGGACGCCATCGGGGCGGACGACGTCGTGATAGTCCCCATCGGTGCCCAGCATCTGGCGGCGGCCGTTTCCGACGCGATAGAACGGTCGTC
The DNA here is from genome assembly GCA_023259375.1 of Alphaproteobacteria bacterium. Taxonomy (GTDB): domain Bacteria; phylum Pseudomonadota; class Alphaproteobacteria; order Micropepsales; family Micropepsaceae; genus Rhizomicrobium. Next base: position 14,042 of record JAHFQC010000082.1, on the reverse strand, counting down.
CCGCCGCGGTGCGGAGCAGTTCCGGAACCGGCAGCCCCTCTTTTTCCAGCCGCGCGACAAACCATTCGGTGCCGAGACGGTCGATCAGTTCGAACGGACCTTGCTTCCAGGCAAAGCCGAGACGCATGGCCTCGTCGACCGATGCAATATCGTCGACGGCTTCCGGTACCAGCATCGCCGCATAGGACAGCGTGCGCGCCATCACCGCCCAGGCATAACGGCCGGCTTTGCTGCCCGAGGCGAGCTGCGCCTTCACGTCCTTCGGGATATCGAATTCTGGCTTTTGCTGCGGCCGGTATTCCCCGGTTTTGAGCGAAAGAGATTCCTTGCGTTTGGCGCCCCCGTCGCGCGTGAGGCGATAGAAACCGCCCTTGCCTTTGCGGCCGGTGTAGCCTTCGGCCAACATGCGATCGATCAGCGGCAGGTCGCGAACCGCCTGCTGATAGGGATCGGATTTCGGCAAAGCGCCGGTCATGCTGGCGTGGATGTGCGGCATCAGATCGAGACCGACGAGGTCGAGCAGCCCGAACACGCCGGTCTTGGGAAAGCCCAGAGGCTTGCCCATCACCGCATCGGCTTCTTCGACTTCAAGACCCTGATCGAATGCTTCCACGACGGCCGTCTGCATCCAGAAGATGCCGAGGCGGTTGCCGATGAAGCCGGGACGGTCCTTGCAATGCACGATGCTCTTGCCGAGCTTGAAATCGCAGAACCGCTCAACGGCTTCGAGCGCGTCGGCACGGGTCTGCGGCCCGGTCACGATTTCCAACAGCCGCATATAGCGCGGCGGATTGAAGAAGTGGGTGATGAGGAAATCACGCGCGAATTTCTCGCCGAGGCCCTTGGTCAACGCGACAAACGGAATAGTGGAGGTGTTGGACGACACCACCGAACCGGCTTTGCGCACCGCATCGACGCGACGATAGAGCGCCTGCTTGACATCCAGCTTCTCGACCACCGCTTCGATGATCCAGTCGCAGTCGGCAAGCTTTTCCAGATCGTCTTCGGTGTTGCCGGGCGTCACTAGGCGCGCGGCCGACTTCGACATGAACGGCGCCGGATCGGCCTTCTGCATTTTGGCGATGGCGCCTTCGGCGATGACGTTGCGGTTGTCCGCGCCGGGCGACACGATGTCGAGCAGCAGCACGGGCACGCCCGCGTTGGCGACATGGGCGGCGATACCAGCCCCCATCACGCCGGCGCCAATGACGGCGACTTTGGCGATCTCAGCCATTACAGCGCCTCCAGAACCGTCGCGATGCCCTGCCCACCGCCGATGCACATGGTGGCGAGCGCATAGCGGCCGCCGGTGCGCTTCAACAGCGACGCGGCCTTGCCGGTGATGCGGGCGCCGGAAGCGCCGAGCGGATGGCCAATGGCAATGGCACCGCCATCGATGTTCACCTTGGCGGGATCGAGATCGAGGTCGCGGATGCAGGCGAGCGCCTGGGCGGCAAAGGCTTCATTGAGTTCGACCACATCAAGCGCGGTCGCCTTGATGCCGGCGCGCGCCAGCGCCTTACGGCTGGCTTCGATCGGACCGATGCCCATGATCTCGGGCG
>JAHFQC010000082.1:0-12470 GCA_023259375.1 Alphaproteobacteria bacterium | reverse complement strand
CGAATGGCTTGAGACCGTGCTTGTCGGCGTATTCGGCCGAGCAAACGATCGTGGCAGCGGCGCCATCGGTCAGCGGCGAGGAGGTGCCGGCGGTGACGGTACCTTCGGCCGTGAAAGCGGGCTTCAACTGCGCCAAGGCTTCCGGCGAAGTGTCGGTGCGGATGCAGCCGTCGCTATCGACAGTGCCCTTCTTGGTCTCGACTGGGATGATCTCATCCTTGAAGAAGCCGGCAGCTTGCGCCTTGGCAGCCTTCTGATGGGACTGGTACGCGAAGGTTTCCTGCTCGGCGCGCGAGATGCCCCATTGGCGAGCTACGTTCTCGGCGGTGTCACCCATGCCCATATAGGCGCCAGGCAGGGAGCGGGCGAGGTCGGGGTGGGGAAACAGGTTGAATCCTGTCATCGGTACGCGGGTCATACTCTCGACCCCCGCACAGATGAATGCCTCGCCCGCTCCCATCTGGATAGCTCCGGCAGCGGTATGAATGCCTTGCATAGAAGAACCGCAGAAGCGGTTGATGGTCTGGCCGCCGACGGTCTGCGGCAGTCCCGCCATCAGTACGACGAGACGGGCCATGTTGAGGCCCTGCTCGCCTTCGGGAATGGCGCAACCGAGCAGAAGATCCTCGATGTCGGCGGCGTTGATGCCGCTGCGCGCAACGAATTTCTTGACGAGCTGCGCCGCCATTTCGTCCGGCCGCGTTCCGGCCAGAGCGCCCTTCTTGGCAACGGTGAATGGCGTGCGCGCGTAATCCGCGATGACGACGGTCTTCATCGGTTTCTCTCCAGACTGGTTGAGGCCGGAGAGAAAGAAGACTGCCTTCTTTCCGTCAGGCCGGTTCGACGGCGCCCTTCTGTGCCAGGGCTTCGACGGTGAGCTTTTCGATATCCTTGAGTTCGCGCAGGGTCTGATCCAGCGCCCGGCGCTGCTCTTCCAACTGGCGCGAACGCTCGCGCACCTTGGTCAGCAACAGCTGCATCTGCTCGGTCTGGGTCACATCGACCACATAGAGGTCGAGAAACTCCTTGATCTCCTTGATGGAGAAGCCGAGCCGCTTGCCGCGCAGGATCAAGATCATCCGGGCGCGATCGCGATGGGTATAGACCCGCGTCGCTCCGGCGCGCTGCGGCGCGACCAAACCCTGGTCCTCGTAGAAGCGGATGGTGCGGGGCGTGATATCCAGATCGCGCGCGAGTTCGGTTACCGAATAGATCTTTTCCATGGCACGCATCCTTAGCCCAACCATCCCCAGCGACCGCTAACGAGCGTAATGGAGAGGAAGCTCTCCAATTGGTCACCTTTCCGACGCGCATAATTAACAGATTCATGGACTTCTCCAAGAGGGACCGCCTACTCTGCGGTGCCGCTCGCGGCTTGTTCTTGAGCAACCAGGTCTTTTTTCGAGAGCTTGCCGACCATGGTCTTGGGCAATTGCTGGCGGATCTCGATGGTTTTCGGCATCTCGATGCGCGACAGGTAACCGGCGAGGAATTCCTTGAGCTCGGTCGGCGTGGCGCGATGATTATCGCGCAAGCAGACGAACGCCTTAGGCGCCTGGCCGCGATACGGATCGGGCACGCCGATCACCACCGCCTCATTGACGGCCGGATGCTGGTACAGCGCCTCTTCGATCACGCGCGGATAGACGTTGTAGCCGCCGCACAGGATCACGTCCTTGATGCGGTCGACGAGATAGAGATAGCCGTCCTCGTCGAGATAACCGATGTCGCCGGTGCGCAACGCGCCGTCCGTCATCACCGCTTCGCTGTCCTTGGGGCGGCCCCAATAGCCGGCCATTACCTGCGGCCCGCGCACGCAGATTTCGCCCTTCTCGCCCGGATCCATTTTCTGGGTGCGGGCAATCGGCGAATAGACTTCGATCACCGTACCGGCCAGCGGCAGACCGACCGAACCCGCCTTGCCGCCGGTATCGAGCGGATTACAGGTGGCGACGGGCGAGGTTTCCGAAAGGCCATAGCCTTCGACCAAGCAGCATCCGGTCAGCGCTTCGAAGCGGGTCTTCACTTCCAGCGGCAGCGGCGCCCCGCCCGAAATGCAGGTCTGAATCGAGGACAGATCGGCAGAGCTGTGTTCGGCGGCAGCGATCAGCGCGGTGTAGATGGTCGGCACGCCCGGGAACATAGTCGGGCGCTTCTTGGCGATGGTCTTCATCACCTGATCGAGTTCGAACCGCGGCAGCAGGATCAGTTCGGCAGCAAACGCAATGCCGAGATTCATGCCGACCGTCATGGCGAAGACATGGAATAGCGGCAAAACCAGCACCATCCGCTCTTCGCCGGGACGCGGATCGGTCATCAGGCGGTAAAGCTGGTCGACGTTGGCAGTGAGATTGCCGTGGGTGAGCATCGCGCCCTTGGGCACACCGGTGGTGCCGCCGGTGTATTGCAGCACGGCCAGATCACGCGCGGGATCAATCTCGGCGGCTTCGACTTGGCCGTCGTTGGCGATCAGCTTGTCAAAGCGGATATGGCGCAAGTCATTCGGCACATCGGCGATTTCGGAGCGCTTGAACACCGAGAACAGTGCACTCTTGAGCGGCGTGAGGATGTCGCTCATCGGGCAGACGACGATGCGTTCCAGCGGGGTGTCGCCCAGCGCTGCGGCGACCTTGGGATAGATCTGACGGATGTCGAGGGTCACCATCAGCGTGGTGCCGGAATCCTCGATCTGGTGGCGCATCTCGCGCTCGACATAGAGCGGGTTGAAATTGACCACCACGCCGCCCAGCCGCAGCACCGCGAAGTAGCAGATGATGTAGTACGGCGTATTGGGTAGGCAGAGACCGACGCGGGTACCCTTCTTCACGCCCAGATGCTGGAAGCCGCAGGCGGCGCGGGCCACGAGGTCGCCAAGCTCGCCGTAGGTGGTGCGGCGGCCGAGAAAATCCATTGCCGGGCGGTTCGGGAATTTCGCCACCGCCTGGTCCAGAATCGCCGTGACCGGCGTGCAAGCGATCCGCGGATCAAGCGCCATGCTTGCCGGCTCAGAGCGATAATCAAACGACGCTTCGGTGGTCATACCCACGGTGCTTGATCTCCCTGCTGGCGGCGTCTGATGCACCGCTCTAGCCACTTCATTAGAATATCTCTAATTCTATTTCGTCAAGCGTGTAACGTATACGTCAGTGCAAAAAAGCGCGTGGTAACGCTAAAACTCGCATTACATAACGTATACGTTAGATATCATACGGAAAGTGCCGCAGGGACAATTCCTGCCCCCGCGGTGCCGTTTCAATGACTTGCCTTCGCCTCACGGCGGAAGCGATTGAGAATCAGTTCGGTGTAGCCATTGGGCTGCTTGAACGCCTCGAAGATCAGCGCCGAGGCGGCACGGAAGGCCGGGCTGTCCCAATGCTCCGCCATAGCGCGATACGCGCGATCGCTCGTGTTCTGATCGTCGACCACGCGCGCCATCTCTTCCAGGGTCGCCAGCACCTGTTCGCGGCGGCAAACGCCGTGGCGCAGCCAGTTGGCGACGTGCTGGCTCGAAATGCGCAAGGTGGCGCGGTCTTCCATCAGGCCGACATTGTTGATGTCCGGCACCTTGGAACAGCCGATGCCCTGATCGATCCAGCGCACGACATAGCCGAGAATGCCCTGGATGTTGTTCTCCAACTCGGCCTGGATTTCCCACTCGGTCGGGCGCGTGCCGGTCATCAGCGGGATTTCGAGCAGCGCATCGACCGGCGGACAAGTGCGCGGCTCGGCCTGATGCGCCGAGACGTCGGCTTCATGATAATGCAGCGCATGCAGCACGGCGGCTGTCGGCGACGGCACCCAGGCGGTATTGGCGCCGGTCCGGACTTGCCCGATCTTCTCTTTATAAAGATCGGCCATCTTGTCCGGCTTGGCCCACATGCCCTTGCCGATCTGGGCGCGGCCCTCAAAGCCGCACGCAAGACCGATGGCGACGTTGCGGTCTTCGTAGGCCTTGATCCACTGCGTGTTCTTCATCTCGTTCTTGGGGACCATCGGGCCCGCTTCGAACGCCGTATGGATTTCGTCGCCGGTGCGGTCAAGGAAACCCGTGTTGATGAAGGCGATGCGATGCGACGCGGCACGGATCGAGGCCTTGAGATTGACGCTGGTGCGCCGCTCCTCATCCATCAAACCCATTTTGACGGTGTTGCGCGGCAAACCGAGCGCATCTTCGACGGCATCGAACACACGGTCGGCGAACGCCACCTCTTCCGGGCCATGCAGCTTAGGCTTGACGATATAGATCGAGCCGGTGCGCGAATGGGCGCGGCGGTTGGGCGTGTCTTCCAGACCATGCATGCCGATGGCGGTGGTGATCATGGCATCGACGATGCCTTCCGGCGCCGGTCGGCCGTCGTCGAGCAGGATCGCATCGGTCTCGAGCAAGAGGCCGACATTGCGCACCAGCATCAGCGCCGTTCCCGGCAAGCTCAGCGTCGAGCCATCCGGCGCAGTGTAAGTGCGGTCCGGATTGAGGCGGCGCATCGTGGTGCGGCCGGACTTCTCGAATTCCGCTTCCAGCGTGCCCTTCATCAGGCCGAGCCAGTTGCGGTAGGCGGCAACCTTGTCGTCGGCATCGACCGTGGCGACGGAATCCTCGAGATCCATGATCGAGGTCGTGGCCGCTTCCACGATCACATCGCAGATGCCGGCCGGATCGGTTCCCCCGACCGGATGGCTGCGATCGAGACAGATCTCGATATGCAGGCCGTGATGGGTGAGCAGGATCGCAGTGGGCGATTCCGCCGGTCCGCGATAGCCGGCGAACTGCGCCGGGTTGGCAAGCTCCGACGTCCGCCCGCGGGTGGTACCAACCGTGAGCGTGCCGTTCTTGACCGCGAACGACACCGCACCTTGATACGAACCCGAAGCCAGCGGCACGGTCCGGTCGAGAAAATCGCGGGCAAACGCGATGACCTGGGCGCCGCGGATCGGATCATAGGCCTTGCGCACCATGCCGGGGATCATGTCGGTGCCATAGACGGCATCGTACAAGCTGCCCCAGCGCGCGTTGGCAGCATTGAGCGCATAGCGCGCATTGGTCAGCGGCACCACGAGCTGCGGACCGGCGACGGTCGACATCTCAGGATCAAGCGGGCCGGTCTGGATGGTGAAATCTGGCCCTTCCGGTTCAAGATAGCCGATCTCGGTCAGAAACGCCTTATAGGCGCCGACGTCGAACGGCTCGAAGGCGTGGCTGCGGTGCCTATCGTCGATCTGCGATTGCAGACGGTCGCGTTTGGCCAGCAGTGCCCGGTTTTCCGGCGCCAAAGTGTGCAGCAGCACATCGAACTCGGCCCAGAAGGCCAATTCCGAAATCCCGGTGCCCGGCAAGACTTCATCATTGATGAAGTCGTGCAGAACCTTCGCCACCTTGAGACGGCGCCGTTTGATGCGCTGTGTCTCACCACGATGGGTCGGTTGTATTTCCATGAGAGCATCCATGACGATCTCCGTCATTCGGCTGCGAACTGAGCAGTTTCGGTGGAATGCGCCATTGCAGTGGTCGAAGACTCGCCGCCGCTGACGGCCAGCGACACGGCATCGAAATAGCCGGTACCGACTTCGCGCTGATGACGCGTGGCGGTGTAGCCTTTCGGTTCGGCCGCGAACTCTTCCTGCTGCAGATCGGAATAGGCCGCCATGCCGCGCTTATTGTACTCGTTGGCAAGACGGAACGTCGCCAGGTTCAGGCTGTGGAAGCCGGCCAGCGTGACGAACTGGAACTTGTAGCCCATCTCGCCGAGCTGTTCCTGGTAGGTCGCGATGGTCTTCTCGTCCAGCTTGGCGCGCCAGTTGAACGACGGCGAGCAGTTGTAGGCGAGCAGCTTATTCGGATACTGGCGGCGGATTTCGGTCGCGAACTCGCGCGCTTCGCCGAGATCGGGACGCGAGGTTTCCCACCACAACATGTCGGCATACGGCGCATAAGCAAGTGCGCGCTTGATGCAATGGGCAACGCCCATGTTTTCCTTGAGGCGGAAGAAGCCTTCGCCGGTGCGCTCGCCGGTCATGAACTCATGATCGCGCTCGTCGATATCGGAGGTGATGAGCTGGGCGGCTTCCGCATCGGTGCGGGCGATGAGAATGGTTTCGACACCAGCAACGTCAGCGGCCAGACGGGCAGCATTCAGCGTGCGAATGAAGGTCTGCGTCGGAACCAGAACCTTGCCGCCGAGATGGCCGCACTTCTTTTCCGAAGCGAGTTGATCTTCAAAGTGCACGGCCGCAGCGCCGGCTTCGATCATCGACTTCATCAGTTCGAAGGCATTGAGCGGCCCACCGAAGCCGGCTTCCGCGTCGGCAATGATAGGTAAGAAGTAGTCGCATTCGCTTTTGCCTTCGAGGTGGCCGATCTGATCGGCGCGCTGAAGAGTGCGATTGATGCGGCGGACCACTTCCGGAACGCTCGAGCTCGGATAGAGGCTCTGGTCGGGATACATCTCGCCGGAATTATTGGCGTCGGCCGCGACCTGCCAGCCGGAGACGTAAATCGCTTCCAATCCGGCCTTAGCCATCTGCATTGCCTGGTTGCCGGTCGAGGCCCCCAGCGCGCGCAAAAACGGTTTCTCATGAAGCGCTTGCCACAGGCGAGCGGCACCACGTTCGGCCAGCGTATGGGCGACCTGAACCGAGCCTCTGAGCTTCTCCACTTCGGCCGGACCGTAGCTGCGGCGGATGCCGTCGAACCGTCCCGAACCGTTTGCCATCGAGTCCATTAGCGTTTGCTCCTTGCGTTTTTTGGTGTTGTTTAGTATTTGTCTTTTTACAAGAAGCGCAATAACTTATTGAAGAACAAAAGAAACTTTGTAAAGCGCCACACGAGGATACGCTGTAAATCGGTAAATCTCCAAACAAGGGTATGGGCCACCCATGATTCAAACCCGACTTGGAACCAAGCTAAGACGTCTGCGTACGGAGCAAAAACTCACGCAAGCGCAGATGGCGCAGCAGCTTGAGATCAGTCCCACCTATCTCAATCTGTTGGAGCACAATCAGCGTCCGATCACGGCGACGGTGCTGCTGAAACTGGCGCAGCGTTTCGCCATTGACGTGTCGTCCTTCAACATGGATGACGAGACGCGTCTCGTCTCCGATGTGATGGAGGCGCTGTCGGATCCGCTGTTCGACGTGCATGGCATCAAAGCCACGGACGTGCGCGAGATGGTGGGCGCCTCGCCGGCCATCGCCCGCGCCGTGCTGACGCTTTATCAAGCCGCCCGCCGTAACTCTGCGCCGAACGCGACGCAAGCGGACAGCGCGCCGGGCGAACTCAGCTATCTGCCGGGCGGCATGCCGTCGGAAGAAGTGTCGGATTTTCTCCACGCCAATCACAACTACTTCCACGATCTCGAATTGGCGGCCGAAGCGCTGTGGAAGGCGAACGATCTGACGCTGGAAAATCTTTATCACGGCTTGATCGGCGTGCTGTCGAAGCGGTTCTCGGTTACGGTGGACGTGCAGCCGGCCGATGCGATGGGAAACACGCTGCGCGAATACCGTCCGCTCGACCGGGTGTTGCGCATTTCCGAAATGCTGCCGCTGTCGAGCCGAACCTTCCAGCTCACGAGCCAGATCGCGTTGCTCGGTTGCGACGGCGAAATCGCAGCGCTGATGGCGAACGGCAAGTTCACTTCGGCAGAGTCGGAGCATCTCACCCGCACGGCCCTCGCCAATTATTTCGCCGCCGCGGTGATGATGCCCTATAAGCGCTTCCTCGAAGCGGCGCGCGACACACGCCATGATCTCGACGTGCTGCAGCATCGCTTCGGCGCCAGTTTCGAGCAGATCTGCCATCGCCTGACGACGCTGCGCCGTCCGGGCGATGAAGGCGTGCCGTTCCATCTCATCCGCGTCGACGTCGCCGGCAACATCTCCAAGCGCTTCAACGGCTCGGGCATCCAGATCGCCCGTTTCGGTGCCGCCTGTCCGCGCTGGAACGTCTACGACGCCTTCGCCACGCCCGGCATGCTGCGCGTGCAAGTGAGCGAGATGCCGGACGGCTCCTCGTTCTTCTGCGTCGCCAAGACGATCAGCCCGATCGGCCGTAGCACACGTGCCAAGCCGGTCGGGTCTCGCCTGCACCGGCTCGCGATTGGTCTCGGCTGCCCACTCTCCTATGCCAAGGAAGTGACCTACGCCGACGGGCTGACGCTCAATGATCCCAATATCCTGACGCCCATCGGGGTCAGTTGCCGCGTCTGCGAGCGCGCCAATTGTCCCGAGCGCGCCATGCCTTCGCGCAATTTCAAGCTCGTCGTTGACGAAAACCGCCGCGGCCTGTCCGCCTATTGCTACCCCTGACCGGAGAAAATCTATGGCCAGCGAAACCAGTTTCACCGATGAAGAAGCCCTCGCCTTTCACGCCGGCGCCAAGCCGGGCAAGATCGCGGTGGCGCCCACCAAGCCCATGGCAAGCCAGCGCGACTTGAGCCTCGCCTATTCACCGGGCGTCGCCGTGCCGGTGCGTGTGATCGCCGACAAGCCGGAAGCCGCCTACGACTACACCGCCAAAGGCAATCTGGTGGCGGTGATCTCGAACGGCACCGCGATTTTGGGCCTCGGCGATCTTGGCGCCTTGGCCTCGAAGCCGGTGATGGAAGGCAAAGCGGTGCTGTTCAAGCGCTTCGCCGATGTCGACGCCATCGATATCGAAGTCGATACCACCGACGTCGATGCCTTCATCAATGCGGTGCGCTATCTGGGGCCGACTTTTGGCGGCATCAATCTGGAAGACATCAAGGCGCCGGACTGCTTCGTGATCGAGGAGCGGCTGAAAGAACTGATGGACATTCCGGTGTTCCATGATGATCAGCACGGCACCGCCATCATCTGCGCCGCCGGCGTGATCAACGCGCTGCAACTCACCGGCCGCAAGATCAGCGAGATCAAGGTGGTGGTGAACGGCGCCGGCGCGGCAGGTATCGCCTGCCTCGAACTTTTGAAAACCATGGGCCTGCCCAACGCCAACGCGGTGCTGTGCGATTCCAAAGGCGTGGTTTATCGCGGCCGCACCAACGGCATGAACCAGTGGAAGAGCGCGCACGCGCTCGAAACCCGCGACCGCACGCTGGAAGACGCGCTGAAAGGCGCTGATGTGTTCCTGGGATTGTCGGTCAAAGGTGCGGTGACGCCGGAGATGGTGAAGACCATGGCGAAAGCGCCGATCATCTTCGCCATGGCCAATCCCGATCCCGAAATCTCACCGGAAGACGCCAAGGCCGTGCGGCCCGATGCCATCGTCGCGACGGGGCGCAGCGATTACCCCAATCAGGTCAACAACGTTCTCGGCTTTCCCTACATCTTCCGCGGCGCCCTCGACGTGCGGGCGCGCGAGATCAATCTGCCGATGAAAATCGCGGCTGCCGAGGCGCTCGCGGCTCTGGCACGTGAAGATGTGCCCGACGAGGTCGCGACCGCGTATGGCGGCGTGCGGCCGAGCTACGGTGCCGATTACATCATCCCCTCGCCGTTCGATCCGCGATTGATTTCCCGCGTCTCGTCGGCGGTGGCCGAAGCGGCGGTCAAAACCGGCGTGGCGCGGCGGGCGATGCCGGAAGTCGGGCACTATCGCGCCGAACTGACCTCGCGGCTGGATCCTTCCGCCGATCTGTTCCATCGCCTCACCGAAAGCGTGCGTGCCAAGCCGAAGCGCGTGGTGTTCGCGGAAGGCGAAGAGTCATGCGTGGTGCGCGCGGCGGTGGCGTTCCAACAAGCCGGGCTCGGCAAGGCTGTTCTGGTCGGACGCCGCGATGTCATCAAGGCAACCATCCAGCGCGCCGGATTGGAAGGCGTTGCCGATCTCGAAATCCGCGTGCCGCATTCGGCGGCGGAAGCGGCGCCGTATATCGAAGCACTGTACAACCGGCTACAACGGCGTGGCGCGCTCCATCGCGACTGCGTACGCATGGTGACCAACGACCGCAACATCTACGCCGCCTCATTGCTCTCAGCCGGCGAAGTCGACGCCATGGTGACCGGTTCGACCCGCGCCTATGCCGCCGTGCTGGCCGATATCCGCCGCGTGCTCGACACCCCGCCGAACCAGCGCCCGATGGGCGTGATGGTGATCTTCGCCAAAGGCCGGGTGATCTTCGCCGCCGATACGTCGGTGCACGAACTGCCGACTTCGGAACAGCTCGCCGACATCGCCACCCAGGCGGCGCGCGTCGCCCGCTGGTTCGGCTATACCCCGCGCGTGGCGCTGCTGGCGTCCTCGACGTTCGGCTATCCGCGCAGCGAACGGTCCGAACGCATCGTCGAAGCTGTGCATATTCTCGACCGCCGCAAAGTGGATTTCGAATACGACGGCGAAATGGCGATCGACGTCGCACTCGATCGCGAGCGGATGGCGCTCTATCCGTTCTGCCGCTTGACCGAACCCGCCAACGTGCTGGTGATGCCGGCGGTCCATTCAGCGCAGATTTCCACCAAGATGTTGCAGCACGTGGGCGGCGTGTCGATGCTGGGGCCGTTCATGGTCGGGCTGGAAAAATCCGTCCAGATCGTGTCGCTCGGCGCCAACATGACCGAGATCTACAACGCCGCGCTGGTGGCTTCGCTTTAGGCGGGCTCGCCGGCCCGCGCCAGAATGCGCCGTGCCTGAACAAGGTGCGGCGCATCCAGCATGACGCCGTCGAGCGCGATCACACCGGCGCCGGACGCGAATGCTTGCACCACGGCCTTTGCATGAGCGATCTGCTCCGGCGTCGGCGTGAACGCGGTGTTAATCGTCGCAACTTGCGCTGGGTGGACTGCCAGCATGCCGGAAAAGCCGTCGCGGGCGCCGCGCGCAGCATAGGCGGCAAGGCCCTCGCTATCCGTGAACTTCAGATACACCGTCTCGATGGCAGCGACGCCCGCAGCCGCCGCCGCGAACAATGCCAACGATCGCACCATTTCGAACGGCGCCGTGTAATGGCCGCCTTCCTCGCGCGACGTCGTTGCGCCGATCGCGGCAGGCAAATCTTCCGCGCCCCAGGTCATCGCGCAAAGACGCGGGCCGCCATATTCACCGAGTTTGAACAATGCTGCCGGTGTTTCGGTGACGATGGGCAGCACCTGTGTTGTACCTGGGGCGATCCCGCACCGCCGTTCGGCGACTTCCAGCATTTCATCGAGCGTGGTGAGGCTTTGGCCTCCTTCGGCTTTCGGAAGCATAATCCCGTCTGGCCGCCCCGGCATGATGGCGTCGACATCTGCTTCGGCGAGACCTGACGACAGAGGATTGATGCGGATAAAAACCTTGGCCTCGCCGCGCGACTGCAACGCCGATTGTGCGTTCGACCGGGCCCCATCCTTTGCCGCGGGCGCAACACTGTCCTCAAGATCAATGATGACGGCATCGGCACCGCTGGCGAGCGCTTTCGAAAAACGATCCGGCCGATCGCCTGGAACGAACAGCAGCGAGCGCAGTCTCATGACGGCCTCCTCTGCAGCAGAACCGCGCGACGCATGTCGCAGACCACTTCGTCGCGCTGGTTGAGCAACTGGTGACGGAGCGTGACCACACCGGCGGTCGGCCGCGACCGGCTTTCCTTCAGGCCCACGACTTCGGTGCGAGCGCGCAGCGTGTCGCCGATGAACACCGGCTTCGGCATCACCACCTTCTCGTAGCCAAGATTAGCAATCAGCACTCCAAGCGTCGTATCAGCGACCGAAAGCCCGACCAGCAGCGAAAACGTAAAGGTGCCGTTGACAAGAATGCGCCCGAATTCACTTTTCGCGGCATACTCCGCATCGATGTGCATCGGCTGGGGATTGTGGGTCATCGCCGAGAACAACAGGTTGTCCGTCTCGGTCACGGTGCGGTGGATGTCGTGCTCGATCTTGTCGCCGACCTGCCAGTCTTCGAAATAGCGCCCCGCCATTATTCCTCTCCCGCGATGCGTACCAACTCTGTCCCTTCCGAAACCTGAGCGCCAGTCTTGACACGCAATTCCTCGACCACACCTTCGAACGGCGCGACCAGCGCGTGCTCCATCTTCATTGCCTCCAGTACCAGCAAGGCCTGACCGCGCGCGACCCGATCGCCCTGTTTCACCGCTACCGATAGAACGCGACCCGGCATCGGCGCTGCGATGGCACCGTCACCGCTCGCACCCGCACCGCCTGACTGTTCCGCCCTCGGAATACCGAAACGCCACGCCGCGCCGTCGACAAACGCGATACGGTCGCCGTGAACATCCCGGACAATGCCATGCGAGCGCCCGGCGCTCAGCGTCACGAGATGCGACAGGCCATCGATTTCCACCACCACACGTCCTTCGGATGGCGCGGCGCTACGGAAGCCGACAAGCGCACGCCACGGATCGTCGGGATCGAACGGCAACAGTGCTCGGGCGGCAACCTGCAACACGGCCTCCGAAGGTTCGGCGGCGGGAATGAGATCGTTATGGCGCGCAATGAAACCGGTATCGATCCGCTCGGCGATGAAGTCCGGATGCCGCGCGGTCCGCGCCAGGAAAGCC
>JAHFQC010000130.1 GCA_023259375.1 Alphaproteobacteria bacterium | reverse complement strand
GGGCGATTACGCCATCGGCCACAACCGCTATTCCACGGCGGGCGGCTCGGCGGTGCGCAACATCCAGCCCTTGTTCGCGGATTTGACGGGCGGCGGCATCGCCATCGCCCATAACGGCAATCTCACCAACGCCTATGCGCTGCGCTCCAAGCTGGTGCAGGACGGCGCCATCTTCCAGTCGACCTCGGATACCGAAGTCATCATCCATTTGACCGCGCGCTCGAACGAAGGCCCGGTGGTCGAAAAACTGATCGATGCCTTGAAGCAGGTCGAAGGCGCCTATTCGCTGGTGGCGCTGACCGCTAAGAAGCTGATCGGCGTGCGCGACCCGTGGGGTGTGCGCCCGCTGGTGCTCGGCATGCTCGATGGCGCCCCGATCTTTGCATCTGAGAGCTGCGCCCTCGACATTCTGGGCGCCGAGTTCGTGCGCGATGTCGAGCCCGGCGAAGTCGTGGTGTTCACGCGCGACGGCGTCGAAAGCTATTTCCCGTTTGCCAAGCAGAAGCCGCGCTTCTGCATCTTCGAGTACATCTATTTCGCCCGTCCGGATTCGACCGTCGAAGGGCGCAACGTCTACGAAGCGCGCAAGGCGATCGGGCGCGAGCTGGCGCACGAAGCCCCAGCCGATGCCGATCTCATCATTCCGGTGCCGGACTCCGGCGTGCCGGCGGCGCTGGGCTTTTCGCAGGCGGCGAACATTCCGTTCGAACTCGGCATCATCCGCAATCACTATGTCGGCCGCACCTTCATCGAGCCGACCGACCGCATCCGTCACCTCGGCGTGCGCCGCAAGCACAACCCCAACCGCGCCACCCTGGCGGGCAAGCGGGTGGTCTTGATCGACGACTCCATTGTGCGCGGCACCACCTCGAAGAAGATCGTGCAGATGGTGCGCGACGCCGGCGCTTCGGAAGTGCATTTCCGCGTCGCCAGTCCGCCGACGCGGCATTCCTGCTTCTACGGCGTCGATACGCCCAACGAGCACGCGCTTCTGGCGCACGAAATGAACCTGGAAGAAATGGCCAAGTTCATCGGCGTCGAAAGCCTCGCCTTCATTTCGATGGACGGGCTTTACCGTGCCGTCGGCGAACAGCACCGCGATCCCAAGGCGCCCAAGTTCTGCGACGCCTGCTTCTCGGGCGATTATCCGATCCGCATGACCGACGAGGAAACGGCCAAAGAGGGCCAGCTTTCCTTTCTCGTCGAAGTGAGCTGAGAGCGCTTCATCGAAAAGTGGGAACCGGTTTTCGGCCATGAAGCGCGACACTGAAATCCAGCGTATCGCCCTCGTGACCGGCGCCTCGCGCGGCATCGGACGGGCGGCCGCGGTGGCGCTCGCCAAAGCGGGCCATCATGTGATCTGCCTCGCACGCACCGTCGGCGGGCTCGAAGAAACCGACGATCTGATAAAGGCCGCGGGCGGCAGCGCCACGCTGGTGCCGCTCGATCTCAAGGACGGCACGGCGCTCGACCGGCTGGGCGCATCGATCTTCGAACGCTGGGGCAAGCTCGATGCGTTGTTCGCCAATGCCGGCGTGCTCGGTGCGCTGTCGCCGCTGACCCATCTCGAACCGAAGATTTTCGATGAGCTCCTGGCGGTGAACGTCACCGCCAACTGGCGGCTGATCCGCTCACTCGATCCGTTGTTGCGCGCGTCGCAGGCGGGGCGGGTGCTGGTGATGTCGTCCTCGGTCGCGCGCAAGCCGCGCCCGTTCTGGGGCGGCTATGCCATGAGCAAAGCGGCGGTCGAAAACCTCGCGCTCACCTACGCCGCCGAATGCGCGAGCACCGCTGTGCGCGTCAATGTCCTCAACCCCGGCGGCACCGCCACCGCGATGCGCGCCAAAGCCATGCCCGGCGAAGACCCGTCGACCATTCCGCAACCCGAAGATATCGCCCCGCTGGTTGCGCAAATGCTGTCGCCGGAATGGACGGAGAATGGGGCGGTGGTGAATTACCGCGAGTGGGCGAAGAGCTAAGGCCGCAATAGAGAACTCGACCATGTTTGATAGGGGAGGATGATGTGGCTATCGATCTGGACAACCCGCCAGAAAAATACTGGCATTGCAGTGTCAAAATTGCTGGAGAAAGAAATCCCTCATACGTGAACGATCTTTCATTCAGCGAGCTCGATAAGACGATTGTTCAACCTTGGCTTAGCGGGCACGCCTTTGCCATAGCGGGCAAAGTCGTTCGAACTAACTCAGCAGTCAGTGAAATCAAAGTAACGTGTACCCATTACCCAATGCAACATTACGCGGATCAACATAATGCGCAGATGCGAGAGGGAGGTATTGCCGATTTTGCAACGAACAGGAGGAGTATTCCGCTCAGCGTTGGCGACGATGTCACTAATGACCTGCTATTTTCTGGCGGGAAATGCACACAGTATGAGCCTGATGTCGCCTCAGTTTTACGGCTCTGTCAGCGCATACCTTTCGCAGCAAAGATTCTCGCAGTTCGATCGCGTAAGGGAAAGCAGTCTTACGACATAGATGACGAATATGATGTTCAGGATCTTCTTCACGCTGTTATTCGGGCCTACACAAAATACTCCGTACAAGAAGACCCTCTGCCAAAAGTTGCTGGCGCAAAGGCCAGTCGCGCAGATGTGTCTATTGAAGAGTTAGGCCTTCTTATCGAGGTGAAATACGTCAGAGCGCCCGACGACCAGAAAAGAATATTCGAAGAATATTCCCAGGATTTGGTTTTGTACGCGCAATGGGCGCACCTAAAGACACTGATATATTTGATTTACAATTCTGGAGATCTTCGGGAACCGGAAGCTTTCGAAAAGCTAAACGGATTTCAGGAAGTTGGTGGTCGCCGGTTCGAGGTTAAGATCGTTTTGGCCTAAGCGCCGCGGTGCTTGCGCACGGAGACCCGGAGTGTTTGCATTGCGCATCTCCGATTCAATTATGCGTGCGACGGCTTCCGAACAGTTCGCATATCTCCGCGTCTTTGCGGCTCCGCGTGAAAAGCAGGGGAACTCACCTGACGAGATTGTGCCGTTGTTGATGCCCGGGTCCCCTTTCCCTTCGCCGCTACGCGGCTTCGGCCGAGGATGACTGGGATGGGATGGCGCGAAAAATTCTCGTCATGGCCGGGCGTTCGACCCGGCCATCCAGAACGAAGCTAATCGCACGCGTTGTCCCAGGCGGGAGCACTGGATGGCCGGGTCTGGGCCCGGCCATGACGTGCGGGGGTGACGAGAGGGTAGAACTCAGTCCTTCGCGAACGGGTTCTTGCCGCCGCGCAGCATCAACCGGATCGGGGCGCCTTCGAGGTGGAAGGTTTCGCGCAGGCCGTTGGTGAGATAGCGCAAGTACGCTTCGGGCAGGGCCTTGAGCTGGTTGCCGAACAAGGCAAACGTCGGCGGACGGCTTTTCGGCTGCGTCATGTAGCGGATTTTCACGCGGCGGCCGCTGATGGCCGGCGGGGCGTGGCGCTGCAGCGCCTGTTCGAGGAAGCGGTTCAGCGTGGCGGTGGGCACGCGCGTGTTCCACGCCTTGTCGGCGGCGAGCACGGCGGGGAGCAGGCGATCGATGCCTTCGCCGGTCACGGCCGAGGTAGCGATCAGCGGCGCGCCGACGCATTGCGGCAGACAGGCATCGAGCTTTTCGCGCATCTTGCTGATGAGGCCGGCGCGGTTGGGCACGATATCGTATTTGTTGATCGCAAAGACGACGGCGCGGCCTTCGCGTTCGATCAGGTCGGCAATCGTCAGGTCCTGTTTTTCGAACGCCTGCAGCGCATCGATCACCACCACGACGCAATCGGCGAAGCGGATCGCATCGAGAGTCGAGCCGATGCTCATCTCTTCCAGCGTATGACCGGCGGCGCGCGCTTTCTTGCGCAAACCTGCGGTGTCGTGGAGCAGGATTTGACGGCCGTCGGCGTCCCACGGAACGGCGATGGCATCGCGGGTGATGCCGGCTTCCGGGCCGGTCAGGGCGCGTTCGCTGCCCAACAGGCGATTGAACAGGCTCGACTTGCCGACATTGGGACGGCCGACGATGGCGAGGCGCAGCGGCTTGTTGGCTTCGTCTTCCACGGCGGCTTCGTCGTCTTCGGACTTGGCGGCAAACGGGGCCAGCGCCTCGATCAGATCGGCAAAGCCGATATTGTGCTCGGCGGAAATCTGGATCGGCTCGCCGAAACCGAGCGCCCAGGCTTCGCCGCCCTGGTTGAAGCGCGCCTCGCATTTGTTGGCGACCAGCACGACGGGTTTGCCCGTCTTGCGCAGCAGACCGGCGACGATTTCGTCGGCGGTGATCACGCCTTCGCGGGCGTCGAACATGAAGAGGCAGACGTCGGCATCTTCGACGCCGGCCATGGTCTGCTGGGCCATGCGCGTCTCAAGGCTTTCCTTGTCGCCGGATTCGATGCCGGCGGTGTCGATCACCGTGAAGCTGAGCGGCCCCAGCGAGCCGGGCGCCTCACGCCGGTCGCGGGTGACGCCGGGGGTGTCGTGCACCAATGCCAAGCGGCGGCCGACCAGCTTGTTGAACAAGGTGGACTTGCCGACATTGGCTCTTCCGACGATGGCGACGGTGAAGGACATGCCTCATTATTCCCGAAAACCGAAGGAGGGGAAACGCTGCGGCGCTCCCCTCCCCGAACTTAGGCCTCCCGCGCAGGGGGAACTATTTCAATGCCACCAGATCGGCGTTGTTGGTCAGAATGTACAGCGTTTCGTTGGCCACCACCGGCGGAATGAAGGCGGCGTCGGGGATTTCCATCCGCGCCAGCAGGTTGCCGGTATAGGGCGAAAGCGCCTGGGCATAGCCGTCCGACGACAGCACGATCAGCTTGTCCGAGACCAGCACCGGGCCGCTCCACACGATCGGATCGGACGAGGTGTCTTCGGGATCGGTCCAGCGCGGCAGCTGGTGAATCCACTTCACCCGGCCTTCGTTGCGGGTCAGGCACATCAGCTGGTTCTGCAGGGTGACGACATACACGAAGTCGCCCGCCACCCACGGCGTCTGGATGCCGCCGATTTCGCGCTGCCACTGGCGGTCGCCCTTGTCGAGCTGGATCGCGGCCATGATGCCGGAATGGCTGATGGCGAACACCAGATTGCGGTCGACCACCGGCTTGCCGGCGATGTCGTCGATTTCCGACAGCGCGGTGATGCCCTTCGAGCGGGTGATCATGTCGTTCCAGGCGGGACGGCCGTTCTGGACGCGGATGGCATAGACCTCGCCCGAGGAATAGGGCGCGATGATGAATTCGCCCGCGACCGCGGCGCTGGTCGAGACCATGATGCCGGCGTTCTCGGTGATGCCCTGATGGTCCCACAGTTCGCGGCCGTTCGACGACGCGATCGCATGCATGTGGTTGTCGATGGTGACGACGAACAGGCGGCCGCCGTTGACCACCGGCGCATTGGCGATCGGGACGTTGAAACCCTTGCGCCACAATTCCTTGCCGGTCTTGGCGTCGAGCGTGACGACATCGCCGAAACCGGTGGTCGCGTAGAGCTTGCCGTTATCATAGGCAATGCCGCCGCCGGCGCCTTTGGTCGAATCCGCCCGGGTGTCGTCGCCGAACGCGCCCAGCGTCATCATGTTGACGAAGTCCTGCTTGCCCGGCGGCGCCACGCTGACGTGCCACTCTTCTTCACCGTTCTGGGCGTTGAAGGCGAACACGCGCGATTTGGCGTCGAGCACGTAGACCCTGCCGCCCGCCACGATCGGCGACGCGGTGAGGCGCGACTTGGAACCCGAACCGGCTCCGGCATCGACGTCCCAGATCTGCTTGAGCGGACCCGACGCCTTCAGATGGTACATCGCGTTCGACGCGACGCCGCCCGGCTGGGTCCATTCGGTATTGACGTACGGCGCCGGCAGCACCACCGGCGTGTCTTTCAGCGTCGGATCGGGCTTGAGGGATTCATCCGTCGCCATGATCGAGATGCGCTCGCCGCGGATCTTCGACTTGTGCGGCGAGGAGAACCACTTGCCGACCGTATCGGTGACGCCGCAGCCACCAGCGAGAATCGCCACCGCCGCGATGAGAGCGAACGGTGCAAACCTGCGAGTCATCATGGCGTGGCGGTTCCTTGGGGGGCAGCCGGCTTGGCCGGTTCCGGAACCGTGCCGTAGTCCTTGCCGCCGCTGGTGCGGATAAGGGTCGCCATCGCATCGGCGCGCTGGCGCAGCGAGGTCGGCGCGTCCTTGTCGGCGGCGAGAGCGGTGAATTCCTTGCCGGCGACGGCGGTGTTGTTGTCGTGCAGGGCACGATAGGCGAGCAGCTCGCGCGCCATGTACCGCCACTTCGACTTGCCGTCGTTGAGCGGCGCCAAGAGCGTCTTCAATTCTTCGGTCGAGAGTTTGTCGCCCTGGGCCCAGGCGGCGCGCATGCGGGCGACGTCGCCGATGCCGGCTTTGTCGTGTTCGGCGACCTTCATGTAGAGCGCGACCGCATCGTTGGTGCGGCCCGTGGCCAGCAACTCGTCGGCCTGATTGAGCTGGGCGACCAGCGCGTAACCCGACGGCGCCTTCTTGGCGATCTGGGCATAGGCTTGCGCGGCCAGATCGCTCTGGCCGGCGGCCGACATCTGGGCCGCGCTTTCGATCTGCGACGAGGCCTTCATGCGCTGCTGCAGGTCGTAACGCTCCCACAGCTTCCAACCCGCCACGCCGATGACGAGGATCGAAACACCAGCAACGACGTAGTTGCCGTATTTCTTCCACCACTTCTGGAGCCGCTCTTGGCGGACCTCCTCCTCGACTTCGCGGAAGATGTCGGACACGGGAAATTCCTTTCGGGGAGTCGCGAACAAGACTTTGACCGGACGCGGTAATTAGCCTTTGCGCCGGATTTCCGCAACTTGACGATATTTTATCCGCCGGGAAAAGCGGTGGAGACAGATACGGTTACAATTGGGCCGCGGCAAAAAGGGCCGATGTCCCTCTCCCCTTGGTGGGAGAGGGCCCAAAATTTTGCACTTAGCCGAGGGCACGAATTGGACGGTGAGCCGTGATTTTCAAGGCTAAGTGCTAGATTTTGGGGGTGAGGGGGGCTTCACGGCACTTACCCCTCACCTGAAAAATCATCAGGGTTAGCGTCGCGCCCTGCGTGCCAGATCTGACAGCTTCGCGGCGCAACGCTAACCCCGTGATTTTTCTTCCTCTCCCACAAGAGGAGAGGGAAATCAGGCCGTCTTCTTTTTCATCTGATAGACGTTTTCCACACCGGGGAAGGTGCGGGCGCGGACGTCGTCGGCATAGGCCTTCACCGCGGCCTCGATGTCGGCGCCCATGTTGGCATAGGTGCGGACGAATTTCGGCGGCTTGGGGTTGAGCCCGAGCATGTCTTCCATCACCAGAATCTGCCCGTCGCACTCCGCCGAGGCGCCGATTCCGATGGTCGGAACAGGTACTTGGCGGGTGATCTTGGCCGCCAGCGGTTCCGCCATACCCTCCAGGGTGATGGCAAAGGCGCCGGCTTCGGCGATCGCCTTGGCGTCGGCTTCGATGGCCGGCCATTCGGCCTCGGTGCGGCCCTGAGTCTTGAAGCCGCCGAAAATCTGGATGCGCTGCGGCGTGAGCCCGATATGGCCCATCACCGGGATGCCGCGCTGGGTGAGGTAGTGGACGGTCTCGGCCATCCGCTCGCCGCCTTCGAGCTTGACCGCCTGCGCGCCGGTCTCGGAAATCACCCGGGCAGCATTGCGGAACGCCACCTGCGGGCTCTCTTCGTAGGAGCCGAACGGCATATCGACCACGACGAGGGCCTTCTTGGCGCCGCGCATCACCGCTTGGCCGTGCAGGATCATCATTTCCAGGGTCACGCCGAGGGTGTTTTCCATGCCGTGGATGACCATGCCCAGGCTGTCGCCGACCAGCATCAGGTCGACGTGCTCGTCCAACAGGCGGGCGGTATGGGCGTGGTAACAGGTCAGGCACACGACTGGCTGGCGCACCGCCTTCTTGGCGATGATCTCGGGCACGCTGATCCGCTTGGTGTCGACGACCGCAGACATTGGAATGCCTCCAAATTGTGCAGTGCACCATAACACGGAGGATGGGGCAGGACGAGGGCGTCCGTCGTGCTCGCGCAGCTGTGATGGTGGACCGGAACCGGAGACACGCCAGGCAACCCGCCGCTTCGGACACGGTGTTTCCGGCGGGGTAGGGCTAGTGGCGTAAACTTGCTCTCGCAGGCGTGAATATCTCAGGAATGTACGTGAGGCCGGATCGGACCCTGAGGCAATCTGCCCGATCTCGGCGGCGGTCTCCCGGCTAGGCTGCGCGGTGCAGCAAGGGGCAGGCGATGACCACCATCACAGGCACCATCCGGATCGGCGAGGCCCACGCGACCTGTGCGGCCACAGCCAAACGGCAACGCGGCGGCAATGGGCTCTATTTCGGAATGATGTTCGCGCT
>JAHFQC010000081.1 GCA_023259375.1 Alphaproteobacteria bacterium | reverse complement strand
GATCCTTCGCCGCCTGCGCCTGCATGCGCGCGGGAATTTCTTCGGAGAACAGTTCCAGCAGAAGCTCGGCCATCTCAGCCATACCTCGGTTCATAAGCGCCCATGGGCGACGCCTGCCACGCTTCGCAGCACATTTTCGCCAGCGCGCGGACGCGGCCGATATAGGCGGCCCGTTCGGTGACGGAGATCACGCCGCGGGCGTCGAGCAGATTGAAGCTGTGCGAGGCCTTGATGCATTGGTCGTAGGCCGGCAGCGGCAGGCCCTTCTCCACCAGCGCTTTGCATTGCTTTTCGGCGTCGGCGAAGTGGCGGAACAGGATTTCGGTATCGGCGTATTCGAAATTGAACGCCGAGAATTCCTTTTCGGCCTGATGGAACACTTCGCCGTAGCGGAACTGCTCGTTGAATTTCAGGTCGTAGACGAACTCGACGCCCTGCACATACATCGCGAGGCGTTCGAGGCCGTAGGTCAGCTCGGAGCAGACCGGATCGCAGTCGATACCGCCGACCTGCTGGAAATAGGTGAACTGGCTGACTTCCATGCCGTCGCACCAGACTTCCCAGCCGAGGCCCCAGGCGCCCAGGGTCGGGCTTTCCCAGTCGTCCTCGACGAAGCGGACGTCATGCTCGGCCGGATCGAGCCCGATGGCCTTGAGCGAACCGAGATAAAGATCCTGCACGTTTTCCGGGCACGGCTTCAGGATCACCTGATACTGATAGTAGTGCTGCAACCGGTTGGGGTTCTCGCCATAGCGGCCGTCGGTCGGACGCCGGCTCGGCTGGACATAGGCTGCCCGCCACGGCCTGGGGCCGAGCGCGCGCAGGGTCGTCGCCGGATGGAAGGTACCGGCGCCCATATTGTCGTCATAAGGTTGCAGGATCAGGCAGCCTTGCGCCGCCCAATAGTTCTGAAGGGTCAGGATCAGGTCCTGGAAGGTTTTTGCCACGGATTACGGCCTCGCTCGAAGCAGGGCCGGAACCTACCTACCGGCACTCGCCCAAACAACACCGCAAATGCCACGCCCGCACATTACCGCGATGGAGCCACACATCTTTCTCCCCGCACCCCGATCTTTCCTCCCCCGCGGAGTCGCGCTCACCGAACCGCACAATGGTGAATTAGCGAGGGAGGAAAGGTTTGGGCTAAATCCCCAGCCCTTGCCCATCCCTGAGCACGGCATCGGCCTCGGGCGTGTAGCTTCGGTCGTCCCGGTGCAGCACCAGCCCGGCGGCGACCGTCAGCGGGGCCCGTGAGCCTTGGCGGGCTTGGATAATGACCCGCTTGGCGGCCACGCCCGCCTTCGGCCACAGCGGGAAAACGGTGATACCCCGCTCGGGCAACGCCGCGAGCGCCTCGCCCAGCCGGTCAGCCCTCAGAATCGTGGTGAAAGTCCCGCCTGAAGCCGTTCGTTTCAAACCCACTTCCAGCCAGCCCGGCAGGGTGCCGCCGTCCTGTAGCGCCCGCGCCTTGGCCGGGTCCGGAGCCGCCTGCCCCTCGTCGCCATGGAACGGCGGATTGCACAGAACATGGTTAAACGGCCTCCGGTAAGCCACTGGTAAATCGAAGATATCTTCCTCCGCGAAGGTTACCCGCCCGGTAATCCCGTTGGCGGCGGCATTGGCGCTGGCGAGTTCGGCCAGATCGGGGTCGATTTCCAGCCCAACGACCTTCACGGCTGCTTGCCGCGATGCCAGACAGAGGCTCGCCGTCCCTGCCCCGGCGCCGAGTTCGAGCACCTCGCCGTCAGTCTCGGGAACCGCTGCGGCCAGCATCACGGCATCGAGCCCGGCCCGGAAGCCGGTTTCGGACTGCCGCACCACCACCCGCCCGCCGAGGAACCGCTCGCTCACCGCTTTTCGGGCTCCAGCGCCGCGCCGCCGACGCCGTCGCGCAGGATTTCGCGGGCATGCTCCTCGTCATCTTCCGACACCATCAGCCGCCGCGGGATGATCACCATGCTGCCGTCGAGGATGCTCATGGACTCGTCGAAGACGCCCGCCTCGATCCCCGCGTCCTTGAGCAGGGCCATGGCAAAGTTGAGCAGAACCGGGTCGTTGGTCTTCAGGATGGTTTTCATGGCCGTTTCCAAGTTGCACACGAAGCCATTGTATCACTGAAATCTTTCCGTGGGCGCTTGACCCGGGGCGCCCCGGCTACCAATCTCGCCGGACAGCACCCGAGCAGTCTTTTTCATGTCCGTTCCGCCCCGCCTTCGCCGTCCCGAAACCGACGTATCGCCCGTCGAGCGCCTGCACGCCCTGGTCGCGGCCGACATGCGCACCACCGACATGCTGATCCATGAGCGGCTGGCCAGCGCGGTGGCGATGATCCCGGACCTCGCCAAGCACCTGATCGATTCCGGCGGCAAGCGACTGCGTCCGCTTCTCACCCTCGCCGCGGCGACGATGGGCGGCTATTCCGGCCGAGACCACGCCAAGCTGGCGGCGGCGGTCGAGTTCATCCACACCGCCACCCTGCTCCACGACGACGTGGTCGACGATAGCTCGCTCAGGCGCGGCAAGGTTTCGGCCAATATCGTCTGGGGCAATAAGGCTTCCGTGCTAGTCGGCGATTTCCTGCTCAGCCGGGCTTTCGAACTAATGGTCGAGGCCGGCGAACTGGAAGTGCTGCGCATTCTCTCCCGCGCCGCCGCGGTGATCTCCGAAGGCGAAGTGATGCAGCTCAAGAGCGCCGGCAATCTCGGCGTCAACGAGGAGCATTATCTCCGCGTCGTCTCGGCCAAGACCGCCGAACTGTTCGCCGCCGCCGCCGAAGCCGGCGCGGTGATCGCCAGCGGCAAAGGCCCCTTCGCCCAGTCCTTGCGCGACTACGGCATGAATCTCGGCATCGCCTTCCAACTGGTCGACGACGCGCTCGATTATTCCGGCCGTCAGGCCCTGATGGGCAAATCGGTCGGCGACGATTTCCGCGAAGGCAAAGTCACACTGCCCGTCATTCTGGCCGTGGCCCGCGCCGACGATCCGGCGAAGAAATTCTGGACCCGCGCCATCGAAACCGGCCCGCAGGGCGAAGCCGATCTCGACCGCGCCATCACCCTGGTGGAAGAGACCGGCGCCATTGCCGACACCATGGAACGGGCGCACGGCTACGCCAGCCTCGCCTGCCGCGCCCTCGATCCGCTGCCGCAAACGCCGATGCGCGACGTCCTCGCCGCGGTCGCCGGCTTCTGTGTCGAACGGGCGTACTGATCCACTCCGGGGGAGCGCAATGCGACTGACCGTTTTGGGATTACTGGTGCTCGCTGCCATGCCGGCTTTCGCCGACGATCCGATGGCGGGCTATGTCGGCAACACCTCGATCGCGATCGACAACGCCGGCAACTCGGTGCGCGTCTTCTATCGCGCCGACAATGCGTTTGCGGCGCGCAGCGGCGATCGCACCAGTGGCGGCACCTGGGCCGTTGCCGATGGCAAGCTCTGCCTGACGCATGAGCCGTCTCAAACCGCGCCAAGCCGGACGGCCTGCGTTCCGGTCGAACCGCATCAGCTTGGCGATATCTGGATTCACGGAGCCCGCCGCATCACCTTGGTTCCGGGCCGGGTCTTGTCGGATACGCCCGAGATGCTGGCGACGTTGGGAGCGCTGTCGCGCGTCGGCAATACCATTGTCGCCAAGGACCCGGACGGCGCCGTGACGCGCATCTACTGGCGCCCCGATCACACCTTCGCCGCCACGCGCCCGGGCTGGACGACGGAAGGCACCTGGAAAGTCGAAGGCACCAGCCTTTTCCTCCACTACAACGTTCCGCGCCCCAACATGGGCAGCGACGAGGAAATGAAGAACGCCACGCCGCGCAAAGTCGGCGAGGTTTGGGGCATGGCGGACCGCCAGGTCACCCTGGTGGCAGGCGAACAACTGCAGCCGTAAGCGTTATTTCTGGGCGATGCCGAGGAGCTGTTCCGGCGTCTCGTGTACCGCAAGGCCATCCTGGCCGGTCGACGCCAGGAAACTGATCGCCGTGGATTCCACGCCCCGCACCATGTAGCGGACCGTCTCCAGATTCACGAGCATCTGAGACGAAAAGGTCGGATCGACGCCTTCTTCGTATTCGGTACAACGGACCCAGGTCGCCATGCCGGCCTCCCATAAAGCGCTTTCAGGAAAAGTGGGAACCGGTTTTCCGTCCGAAAGCGCGCCCACATAAAAAAGCAGGCACGGACCTTATCTCAAGGGCATTTTATCAGACGTTAAATGCGAGCGCAGAGACGGCTCGCTACGGCCCACCAGCCGGGATGGGCGGCGTGAATGGCGTCGGCCGCCCGGGCCGCCGCTGTGCCGTTTTCGAACAGTCCGAAGCAGGTGGCGCCGCTTCCCGACATCCGCGACAGCAGGGCGCCCTGCCCCGCGATGAAATCGAGCACCTCGCCGATCACCGGGGCGATGACCCGCGCCGGCGCTTCGAGGTCGTTGGCCGTGTCCTTGAGATAGGCGACGAGATCGTCGGCACCCGCGAATTTGGGCGGCAGCGGCAGTCCGACGCCGCGGCGCTCCTTCAACGCGCCGAACACTTTGCCGGTCGGCACCCCGACGCCGGGATTGACCAGCACAATGGCGAGGTCCGGCAGCGACGGCAGTTCGGTGAGAATTTCACCGCGCCCTTCCATCCATTGCGGCTGGCAGGTGATGCACACCGGAACGTCGGAACCGAGGCTGGCGCCGATCTCCTGCAGCGCGGCGGTCCCGAGACCGAGGCCCCACAGTGTATTCAAGCCGCGCAGGGTTGCGGCGCAATCGGCCGAGCCGCCGCCGATACCGGACGCCACCGGCAGATTCTTGGTCAGCGTGATGTGCGCGCCTTTGGCCGCGCCGAGCGCCGGTTCGAACACCCGCGCCGCCTTGATGATCAGATTATCGTCGCCGGCCGACAATTCCGCGCCGAACGGTCCATCGATCGACAGCGACAGCGCGTCCGCCGGTGCGAAGGCGAGATCGTCGCCCGCCTCGGTGAACGCCACCAGGCTTTGCAGCGCGTGAAAGCCGTCGGCACGCTTGTCGCCGACATGCAGGAACAAATTGATCTTGGCCGGCGCGTTCGCCATCACTGTTCAGCGGTTTTCAGTTTCTTTTCGATCTTGGCCTTTTCACCCGGGTCGGGCCCGAACGCAAGGGCGTGGCTCCACTGGAATGTCGCATCGAGCTTGCGGCCGAGTTTCCAATAGGCATCACCGAGGTGATCGTTGATGGTGGGATCGCTGGGCACGAGCTGCACCGCATCTTCGAGCGCATCGGCAGCCTCGTCGAAGCGTCCCAGCCGGTAATAGGCCCAGCCGACGCTGTCGATGATGTAGCCGTTCTGCGGCGACAGCGCCCGCGCCTTCTCCAGCATGGCCAGCGCTTCTTTGACGTTCTTCTTCTGGTCGACCCAGCTATAGCCGAGGAAGTTGAGCAGGTCGGGTTCGTTGGGCGACAGCTTGAGCGCCGCCTGAAGATCGACTTCCGCCTTCTCCCAATTGCCGGTTTCCTGCTCGGCGACGGCGCGGGCGTAAAGCAGCGGCCAGCTTTTCTTCGACGGCGCGCCGAGTGAGGCGAGCGCGTGATTGTAGGCGTTCACGGCGTCGTCGTAGCGCTTGGCGGCGCGATAGGAATCGCCGAGCGCGGTCCAGGTTTCGAGATCGTTGGGGAATTCCGCCGCCAGCTTCTGGAGACGGGCGATCGCCTCATTATTTTTGTCGAGGCGGGCGTAATCGACCGCGACCGCGACCTCCGTAATGCGGTGGAACGGCGATGACGGCTGAACCCGCTCGTATGCCGCGATCGCATCCTCGAATTTGCCCAGGGACTCGCAGCGGTTGGCGAGCAGGATGGTGGCGAGATCGAGCTTGGGATTGAGATGCAGTGCGAGCTGCAGGTACAGCACCGAAAGATCGCGATTGGTTTCGTCGTTGAGCGACGAGGCGATCCCGAACAGCGCTTCGGCAGCGCCGTCCTCGGCCCGCGGCGCGAAGGCTTCAGGGATCTGACCGGCAGCAATACGCGCCAGTCCCGGTGCGGTGACGATGGTGTAGCCGTTCTCGTCGGAAGCGCGTTCGTAGAGTTTCTTCGCTTCGGCGCCCTGTCCGCTGCGTTCGAGGAACTTGCCGTAGGCCTCGATCACGCGCGGGGTCGGACCCGAGGCTTCGATTGCCGCCAGATAGGCGGCATTGGCGGCAGTCTTGTCGCCCAAGAGTTCGGCCAGCATCGCCTCGTTGAAATAGGCGAGCCCGTCGGCGCTCTTCTGGGCGTGCAGTTGCTTGAAATCGGCCCGCGCCGCGGCGGCCTCACCGGCACCGGCCGCAGCCCAGCCGTCGATCAACGCGACCGTAAAAGAGGTGAACGGACCTTTCGCCGATTTGGCGATCTCTTCGCGGGCGCGCTTGTAGTCGTGCTTCTTCATCGCCGCGACCGCGAGAGTCATGCGCGCGGCGCGATCATCCGGCGCCATGGCGACCAGACGCTCGGCGAGTTGCGCCGCATCATCCATCTTGCCGGAACTGGCGGAATAGAAGAACGCGTAGGTCAGGAGATCGGGATTGTCGGGATCGCGCGACAGGCTTTGCTGATACAGCTTGGCGGCTTCGGCATAGTCGTGATTGCCGGCGGCGAAACGGGCCGACAGGTAGTCGCCGAGGCTGGCCGCAATGCGATCGCCCTGGTTGAAGGTGACGGCCGTCTTCGCATTCGCCACAGGGGCCGCGGCCACGAACGTCAGAGCGGCAATCAACGGAAGGATACGCAATCCTGTCTCCTACATATTCGAGTAACGCGGTCCACCGCCGCCTTCCGGGGTCACCCAGGTGATGTTGTGCGATGGATCCTTGATGTCGCAAGTCTTGCAGTGGACGCAGTTCGGCGCATTGATCTGGAACCGTCCCTCGACAATCTCGTAGACACCCGCCGGACAATAACGCTGCGCCGGCTCATTATATTTAGGCAAATTCACCCTTACGGGAAGTGAAGGATCGGTCAACTGCAGGTGAACCGGCTGGTCTTCCTCGTGATTGGTGCCCGAAAGGTACACGCCGGACAAGCGGTCGA
The DNA here is from genome assembly GCA_023259375.1 of Alphaproteobacteria bacterium. GTDB lineage: Bacteria > Pseudomonadota > Alphaproteobacteria > Micropepsales > Micropepsaceae > Rhizomicrobium. Next base: position 18,296 of record JAHFQC010000081.1, on the reverse strand, counting down.
AGGTCAAGACCCCATCCGGCCTGGGGTAGCTGATCGGGCGGGAATTCCGGGCTAAGGTCAGGGTATCGGCATCTTCCGCGACGTGCAGCAGCGTACCGAACAGGCTGACACCGAAAAGCTGCCCCATCCACATGTCCAGGCCACCCAAGGCGACGCCGGGGATGGTGCCGAAGCGTGACCACAGCGGCTTGACGTTCCGGACCAGCTTCAATTCCCGGTAGACGGCGCTGGCGCGATAGGCTGTCTCGTAGGCGTCGAGCCCGGCACCGCCGTCCAGCGCGTCGAGTGCCGCATCCGCCGCCAGCATCGCCGAGGCCATCGCGTTATGCGTGCCTTTTATGCGCGGCACGTTCATGAAACCGGCACCGCAGCCGATCAGCGCTCCGCCGGGGAACGTGAGTTTCGGCACCGACTGGAAGCCGCCCTCGCTCACCACCCGGGCGCCGTAATTGATCCGCTTGCCGCCTTCCAGCATCGGCCGGATCAGCGGATGCAGCTTGAAGCGCTGGAATTCGTCGAACGGCGACATGTTCGGGTTCTTGTAGTCGAGATGGATCACCATCCCGATGGCGCAGAACCGCTCGCCCCAATGATAGACGAACGAGCCGCCGCCGGTGCGATTGTCGAGCGGCCAGCCCATCGTGTGTTCGACCAGACCGCGCTGATGCTTGGCCGGATCGATCTCCCATAATTCCTTGAGGCCGATACCGTACTTCTGCACGCCGCGGCCGAGCTGAAAGCGTTCGATCAGCCGCTTGGTGAGATGGCCGCGCGCGCCTTCCGCGAACAACGTATATTTGGCGCGCAATTCCATACCCGGCGTGTAGGTGTCCTTGTGGTGGCCGTCCTTGGCGACGCCGAAATCACCGGTGACGACGCCCTCCACCGCTCCGCTCTCGCCGTACAGAATGTCGGCCGCCGGAAAGCCGGGATAGATCTCCACCCCAAGCGCCTCGGCCTCACGCCCCAGCCAGCGGCAGAGGTTGGAGAGGCTGGCGATCTCCATGCCGTGATTGCTCATCAAGGGCGGCATCAGCGCATTCGGAATGCGGAAGGCGCGGGTTGCGGTCAGATAATGGAACCGGTCTTCGGTGACCGGGGTATCGAGCGGAGCGCCTTTCTGCCGCCAGTCGGGGATCAGCGCATTCAGGGCGACCGGATCGATCACCGCGCCGGACAGGATATGGGCCCCGATCTCGGCGCCCTTCTCCAGGAGGCAGACCGAGACGTCGCGCTCCGCCGCCTGGGCGCGCTGCTTGAGCCGGATCGCCGCAGCCAGGCCTGCCGGCCCGCCGCCCACGATCACGACATCGAATTCCATGCTTTCGCGGTTATCGGTCATTTTCGCGTCATCCCACAGCTTTATGGGGCGGTCATGGCGCCCGGGTCAACCAAACGGGGTCGCGCCGGGCCGTTCCGTCCCCTATGCTGGGGGAATGACGGACGCGTTGAAAAACGATCCCCTGGCGGCCCTGGCCTGGCTGGTCGACTCGGGAGCGGACGAGACCATCGGCGAGGAGCCGGTGAACCGGCTGGTGGCCAAGCCCGCCGAGCCGGCGCGCGCGCCGGTGGCCGAAGCGCCGCGTCCGATGCTGAAACCGGCGTCGTCGTTTGCGCGCCCCCAGCCCGCCGCACCGGCAGCTCTACCGCTCGAAAGCGACTCCATCGGTACCGCCCAATCTCTTGCCGCGGCGGCCAAGACCCTCGCCGAACTGAAAGCGGCCCTCGAAGGCTTCGACGGTTGCGCCCTGAAGAAGAACTGCGCCCACACCGTGTTCGCCGACGGCAATCCGGCCTCGCGCATCATGTTCATCGGCGAAGCCCCGGGCGCGGAAGAAGACCGCCAGGGCCTGCCGTTCGTCGGCCGCGCCGGCAAGCTGCTCGACAAGATGATGGCGGCGATCGAACTCGACCGGTCCACCGCCTACATCACCAACGTGCTTAACTGGCGTCCGCCGCAGAACCGCGATCCGGCGCCGGAAGAAGCGGCGATGTGCCTGCCGTTCTTGCGCCGCCATATCGAACTGGTGAATCCGGGCATCATCATTCTGTTGGGAGCGGTCGCAGCGCGGCACGTGCTCGGCTTTTCCGAAGGCATCATGAAGCTGCGCGGACGCTGGCTCGAGTATCGTGTCGGAGATGTAATGATCCCCGTCATGGCGACACTGCACCCGGCCTATTTGCTGCGCCAACCCTCGCATAAACGGCTCGCCTGGCGCGATTTGCAGGCCGCCGAAAAGAAAATGCTTTCGCTCGGATTGCTTGAGAAGACCGCCTCAGTCAGCTAGTTCCTGTGGCGCTTTCAACGGAAAACTGGGTTCCACTTTTCCTGAAAGCGCTTTATCAAGACCCGGCAGAGGGAAAATATGATCCGCCGTCTTGTCGTTGCACTCGCGTTGTTATTCGTTGCGTGGCCTTCGTACGCGCAAAATCCTGCGCCGTCGCCGGGCTTGTCGCCGATCCAACCCGCCGTGCTGTCGCCTGAAGACGTCGCGCGCTACCGCAAGATCATCGCCGCCGAGCGCGCCGGCAATTTCGCCACCGCCGATGCGTTGTTCGATCAGCTCGAAGACAAATCCCTCGAAGGCTACGTCCAGGCCGAGCATTACCTGTCGCCTAAAGGCAAACGCGTACCGGTCACCACGCTGGTGGCGTGGCTGAAGGAATACGGCGAACTGCCGATCGCTTCGCGCGTCCACAAGCTCGCCGAGCAGCGCGCCGTGGTGAAAAAGCGCGTCGGCAGAAAACATCACCGCCGCACCGTCACGGTTGTGACCGCGAAGATTCCGGGATTGCCCGGGGCGCCGCGCCGCGGTGGCGGCTATGAAGACGCCGACTTGCCGCCGCCCGCCGTAACCTCCGACGCGGGGCGTGCCGTTCTCGACCAAGTCCTCGCCGCGATCAAAGCCGACAAGCCGGATGTCGCGTATGCCGCGCTGCAATCCTTGGCCGCCAAGAACGTCGCGCCGGTCAGTGATATCGCCGCGCTGTCGCAGCGCATCTGCATGTCGTATCTCGCCGAAGGTCTCGACGATCAGGCCTTTGCGCTCGGCGACAGCGCCGCCGCCGCGGGCCGTCAGTATGCACCGCAGCTGGATTGGTGCGCCGGTCTCGCTGCCTTCCGTTTGCAGCGCTATCCCGACGCCGCCGCGCATTTCGAGCAGGTCGCGACCCTCGCGTCCATTCCCAACTGGAACCGTGGCGCCGCCGCGTTCTGGGCCGCGCGCTCTTATATGCGCACCGGCGACTCCAGCCGCGTCGTCACGCTGCTCAGTGTCGCCGCGCAGGCGCAGCCGACTTTCTACGGTCTTCTCGCCGAGCGCATGCTTGGCGAGGATATCGAAACCGGCTTCGCCGATCCGATCCTGACACCGGGCGATTTTCAGAAGCTGATGCAGAACGGCCCCGCCCATCGCGCCGTCGCGCTGTGGCAGGTCTCCGACAAGAAATACGATTACTACGTCAATACCGAACTCAATCGTGCGTTCGGCCAGTCGGCCAAGCTGAATCTCGATGCCGCTTACGCCGCGCTGGCGCGGGGTCTCGGCGTGCCCAACCTCGAACTGCGCGCCAGCGAAATCAGCTACGCCCACGGCCAGACGCTGACCGGCCTGTTCCCGATCCCGCCCTATTCGCCGACCGGCGGCTACACGATCGACTCTGCGCTGGTCCTCGCTTTTGTCCGTATCGAAACGCGGTTTCAGCCTAACGCCGTTTCGCCGGTCGGGGCCCTCGGTTTGATGCAGTTGATGCCGCGCACCGCGCGTGAGCTCGGCGGCGCCAGTGCCGAAGACGACCTGCTCGATCCGTCCTACAACATGGCTCTGGGACAGCGTTACATCGCGCGTTGGCTGAGGCACTATCATGGCTCGATCGTGCAAACCGCCGCCGCCTACAACGCCGGTCCCGGCAAGGTGGCATCCTGGACGGCCGCCCGCGCCGGCAAGGAAGACGATTCCCTGATGTTCATCGAAAGCATGCGGGCGCCCGATACGCGCTCGTATGCGAAGCGGCTGCTCACCTATTACTGGATGTACAACCGGCGCAGCGACAAGCCGACGCCGAGTCTCGACGACACCGCGCGCGGTGGATGGCCGGTTTATCAGCCGCCGGCACAGACTGCACCGCCTCCACCTCCGCCCCCGAGCTACGACGAGGACGACGACGACGATGGCAACGACACCACGTCTTGATGAGACGAAGCCCTTCGTGCCGGTCCGCATTGCGGTGCTGACCGTCTCGGACACACGCGACGCATCGAACGACACCTCGGGCGATACGCTCGCTAAACGCCTCACCGAGGCCGGTCACGTTCTCGCCGCCCGCGCCCTGGTGCGCGACGACAAGGCCGCGATTGCCTGTCAGGTGCTGACCTGGATCGCCGCCTCGGACATCGACGTCGTGATCACGACCGGCGGCACCGGCCTGACCGGCCGCGATGTCACCGTGGAATCGTTGCGCCCGCTGTTCGACAAGGAAATCGAAGGCTTTTCGGTGCTGTTCCACCAGATCAGTTCGACCACGGTCGGAACTTCGACGATGCAGTCGCGCGCCACGGCCGGCGTCGCCGGCGGCACCTACATCTTCGCCCTGCCCGGTTCGACCGGCGCGGTGAAAGACGGCTGGGACGGCATCCTGCGCTGGCAGCTCGACAGCCGCCACCGCCCCTGCAATCTGGTCGAGATCATGCCGCGGCTAAGCGAGCGGTGATCGAACGCATCGGGGGGTGCGATGAAAGCGGACTACTATTTCAAGGACACGCCGGAAGGCCGCGCCTTCTATCCCTGGGGCGTTTTGGGATCGGGCCGGATCGTCAGTACAGAGATCGAAGCGACGCTGAAGCGCTTCATCAACATCTGGATGGTGGTCGCGTTTCCGGTCGCGATCGTGGCCGTGCTGTATCTGGACAGCTATGGACCGGCCTTCGTTTTCGGAGCCTTAGGCGCCAGCCTGGCTGTCTTTATGGCCGTCTACATCGTGGTGATCGAGCGGTTGTGCACCGGATGCCCGCGCGCCACCGAGCGGCTCACGCATAGCGAATTCAACCGCGTCCAAGGGCGGTCCTATTCATGGTGGAAGCTCGCCTTCCTGATCATTACCTCCTTCCTCTTCGTCTGTGGCGGTCTCTTCATCGTGGCGAAGACGCTCGCCCATCCCGGCCTCGATACCGCGATCGGTGCGCTTTGCGCCTTGTTCTTCGGTTTCGGCCTCTACCGCTTCATCGCCATGGCCCGCGCCCGGCGCGATTAGCGGCCGGATTGTCGATGAACATGCCGCGGCTGTGCCGGTATTCCACTGGTTGGCAGGCTGATGGCCGTCGCCTACAATGGCCGCGTACTATCAGAGATTGTAATTTATGCATTTTCCTGCCGGTTTGTGGCCCGTCGGCTTGTGGCCTGCGTTCGTGACCTTGTTCGTGACCTTGGGTCCGATCGACGGCGCCGCGATCTTCTCGACGCTGACCGCCGACATGACCAAGAAAGAGCGCGCCCGCACGGCGCTGCGCACGATCATCATCGCCGGGTCGATGCTGCTGATTTTCGCGTTCGGCGGCAGCGCCCTGCTCGGCGTCCTCAATGTGTCGTTACCGGCGTTCCAGGTGGCGGGCGGCATCCTCCTCTTCATGCAGGCCTTGAGCCTGATGTTCTCGAACCCCGGCATGTCGTCGATCGACGAGCACGAACAGGCTGAAGCCGCACAACGCCGCGACCTCGCCGTCTTCCCGCTTGCCTTCCCGCTGTTCGCCGGACCGGGCAGTTTCTCCGCGACCGTCTTGTTGATGGGACGCGCCGCAACCTGGGTCGAACGCATCGAGATCGTCGTGGTGGTGCTGATCTGCCTCTTGATCACCTATCTCTGCATGCGCCTGTCCGACCCGCTGATGCGCCTCCTCGGCCGCACCGGTTCCGACGTGGTCGGCCGCATCTCCGGCGTGCTGCTCGCCGCGCTTGCGGTGCAGTTCGTCTTCGACGGCGTGCATAGTTCGGGATTATTGGGCTAACTACTTCGTCCCCATCGTGCCGTCGTATGCCGCCACCACCGGTTCTTCGCGATCGGTGGCATAGCCGCGGAGCATGCCGACGCCGTTGTAGTTCAGCGCGACATGGCCTTTGGCATCGATGCCGATCATGCCGCCTTCGGCACCGGCCTTCTTCAAGACGTCGAACAGTTCGATCTTCATGGCCTGCTTGAGCGGCGTTTTGGCGTAAGCGATGCGGTCGGCGGCATCCTTGGCGGCATTGAAGCGGATGAAGAATTCGCCATGGCCCGTACCTGAGAACGCGGCCACGCCATCGGCGGCATAAACGCCATCGCCGACCAGCGGACTGTCGCCGACGCGCCCCGGCACCTTGGCATCGAAGCCGCCGGTCGACGTCGCCGCCGCCAGATGACCGCAACGGTCGAGCGCCACCGCGCCGACGGTGCCGTGCGGTTTCGGCTCCAGCTTTGGCTTGCCGGTATTGACGAAATAGTCCGGCGTCACCGTCGCAGCGCCGAGGCTCTGCACATACGCTTGTCCGCGATCGCCGACGACCAGCACATGCCGGTTCGCGTCCATCACCAGGCGCGCCGCCGCAACCGGATTTTTCACCGCCGTCATCGACGCCACCCCGCCCGCACGCAGACCGTTGCCGTCCATGATCGAGGCGTCGGTTTCGACCTGTCCCGCCTGATTGGCGATGGCGCCTTTGCCGGTATTGAAATGGCCGGAATCCTCGAAGGTGCGCACCAGCTTTTCGACCGTATCGACGGCCGAGGCGCCGTTCTTCAAATCCGCTCGCGCCTCAGCCAGCGCCGCTTTCATGATCGCGAATTCCTGGCTGCGGTCGCGCACACTCGACAGCGCGCCGCCATGCACCGCCACCGCAAAATTGCCGTGCGCCGTGCAAACATCACCGGCCCAGGCGCCGCTCGACAACGCCGCTATTCCGAGAACCGCCAGCGCAACCCGCATTGCACACTCCCATCCAGAATCGAAATGATCCTAACACCGGAACCGCAGGACCTGTCCGGCCGTTTCGCGATCATCCCAAGTTAGAAGAATGGCCAAGCTAGGAGACAGGACATGCGCATTCGGACAGCGGCGGTGGCTCTCACGGTAGCCATCGCGTTCGCGGGCTCGGCGCTGGCATGCGGCGCCGACAAATCCGCCAAGGTACAGACCAAGGAAAAAACCGCCTCGACCCAGACCCTGAAAGCCGACATGGCGAAGAAGAAGGGCGGCTAACAGCGCTCGACGCTGACGTCACCGTGCCCGGTGGCGACGCCGGGTGCGGACGTTTCGGCGCGTTTGTTCACGGCCCGCGACCGGAACATCATCAGACGCGACGGCCCGATGCGGCGGACCAGATCGCTGTCCTCGCGCTTGACCTCACGATAACCGCCGAGCTGCTTATAGAGGCGCTTGGGAATGAGCAGGCCCTGATCGCCGTGCGGCCGATTGAGCAAGGCGCACCGCAAAACCGCGAAAGCTTCGCTGCGGCGGGCGCCGCCGCCGAAATCGTCAATCGCGTAGCGGAAATACGCCGCCCGCGGATGCTCCAGCGACGAGCGGCCGATAAACGCTTCGACTTCGTTCTCCCAGCCCGGATCGAGCGCCGTTTCCGGGTGCAGGAACAACAGCCACTCCTGCCGCGCCGCATTGGCCCCGGCGATCAGCTGCGAGGCCCGCGACCGAGAACCCTTCTTGATCCGCGCCCCGGCTGCGTCGGCGATCATCAAAGTCTCGTCGGCCGAACCGCCGTCCGCCACGATCACCTCGCGCACGACCCCGCGCACGGTGGCCACAATCAGGCTGTCGAAACAGCGCGGTAAACTGGCTTCGGCGTTCAGGGTCGGGACGATTACGGAAATCATGAAGCCACTATGACGGACGTCGGCGGAGGACGGAATAATTATTCTGTCGCATATTTGGGCAGGAAATGAAGTTGCCCGATTTCGCAGCTTCAACCAATTTGTACTTGCTTTGTTCTCTGCGACAAACCATACTCATGCCCATGACGAAGGTTGTGGCCAAACGCACTGTCGCTCCCGGGGACATCACCGCCGATACCCGGCGGCTGCGCGGGCGCGGGGCGGTTTCGAACGCGGCGGGACGCTATGAGCGCTTCCTGCGGGTGGTCGTCGATGACGGCTGGGAGCACCCCGCCAATCCGGTTAGCGACGATCCGGCGGATGACGACGCCCTGCCCCCGTTGAAGACCGAAATAACCGTCGACGCGACGCGGACCATCATCACCCGCAACAAGTCGCCGGACATTTCATTCGACCGCTCGATCAATCCCTATCGCGGCTGCGAGCACGGCTGCATCTACTGTTTCGCGCGACCGACGCACGCCTATCTCGGCATGTCGCCCGGCGCCGATTTCGAGAGCCGCCTGTTTATCAAACCGAATGCCGCCGAGCTTCTGGCCAAGGAATTGTCGGCGCCCGGCTACACGCCGCGGACCATCGCGATTGGCACCAACACCGATCCCTATCAGCCGATCGAGCGGCAGATGAAGATCATGCGCAGCGTGCTCGAAGTCCTGCGCGACTTCCGCCACCCGGTCGGCATCGTCACCAAGAACGCACTGGTGACGCGCGATATCGACATCCTGGCGGAGATGGCCGGAATGGGCCTGGCGCGCGTCGCGCTGTCGGTCACCACGCTTGATCGCAAACTCGCCCGTCAGATGGAGCCGCGGGCCTCGACGCCGCCCAAGCGTCTGGAAGCGATCCGCGCCTTGTCGGCAGCCGGTATCCCGACCTCCGTGATGTTCGCGCCGGTCATTCCCGCCCTCAACGACGGCGAAATGGAATCCGTGCTTGCCGCGGCGCGGGAAGCGGGCGCGCGCTCGGCGGGATATGTGCTCTTGCGCCTGCCGCTCGAGATCAAGGATCTGTTCCGCGAATGGCTGGAGGCGAACCGTCCCGACGCCGCCAAGCACGTCATCAGCCTGATCCGCCAGATGCGCGGCGGCAAGGATTACGACGCCGAATGGACCCAGCGCCAGCGCGGCACCGGACCGTACGCCCAGATGCTCGCCCACCGCTTCCACATGGCGACCCGCCGCTTCGGTCTTCATCAGCACACGGAGCTTCGCACCGACCTGTTCCAGCGGCCGCCCAAGGCCGGGGATCAGTTGACGCTGCTGTAGGACGCTCCTATCAATTCGTCATGGCCGGGCGTTCGACCCGGCCATCCACGTATTATTGCGCACTCCGGCAAACGGGTGGTGCTCCGCGCCTACTTCCCGATCTTGGGATCGATCTTTCGCGCTCTTTCGATGTCGGCCTCACCGCTGGCATCGCCCATCTTTTTCTTGAGCAGACCGCGATTGAGCCACGCCGATGCGTGCTTGGGATCGAGCGTCACGGCCTTGTCGTAGTCGGCCAGGGCTTTGGCGTTGTCGCCCAGCGCTTCATAGGAAATGGCGCGATTGTAGTACGGCAGATCGTATTGCGGATCGATGCGGATGGCCTCGGTGAAATCGGCAACGGCTTTGGCGTGCTCCTTCATCTCGGCGTAGACGTTGCCGCGCACGTTGAGCGCCTCGGTCCAATTGGGTTCGATCCTGAGCGCGGTATTGCAGTCCTCGATCGCGCGCGCGTATTCGCTGCGGCTGTAATAGGCTTCGCAGCGGTTGCGCAGCGCCCAGCGGTAATCGGGCTTCAGTTTCAGCGCCGCATTGAAATCGGCCAGCGCAAAATCGACCTGGTCCATGCTGCGATAGGCGACGCCGCGATCGTTGTAGGCGCTCGGCTGGGTGGGATCGATCTTGATCGCCTGATCGAAATCCGCGATCGCGCGCATATGCTTGCCGGATTCGTCGTAGGCTTCGGCGCGATTGTACCAGGCGTAGTAGTTGCTAGCGTCGAGTTTGATCGACATATCGCAATCGGCGATGGCCTTGCCGTAGTCCTTCCGGCGCAGCCAGGCATTGCAGCGGTTGGAGTATGCTGCGGCGTAGTCCTTGTCGATCTCGATCGCCTTGCTGTAGTCGGCGAGCGCCGCGTCGTATTTGCCGCCGTTGAATTGGACATTGCCGCGCACGTTGTAGGCGAAGGCACTGCCGGGATCGAATTTCAACGCCATGTTGGCGTCGGCGAGCGCCTTGTCGGACTGATCGAGGCTGTCGTAGGCGAGCCCGCGATAGGCGTAATAGGTCGAATTCTTAGGATCGAGTTCGATGGCTTTGGTGAAGTCCTCGACGCCCCGCGCGTGTTCGCCGGAGTCGTCGAAGACGTTGCCGCGATTGAACCAGATGAACGCGCGTTTGGGATCGAGGCGGATGCCCTCGTCGCAGTCGGCGCGCGCCTTCTGCCAATCCTGCTTCACGGACCAGACATAGCAGCGGTTGCCGTAGAAAACGCCGACGTTCGCATTGATCTTGATCGCCTGATCGTAATCGGCCAGCGCCAGGTCGTATTCGCCCAGCGTTTTGTGGGCCACGCCGCGATCGTTGAAGGCATCGGCCGACGCCGGATTGATCTTCAGCGCCTCGGTGTAGTCGTCGACCGCCTTCTTGTGATCGTCGCTGTCATCGTAGGCGGCGGCGCGGAACTGGTAGGCGTCGAAATTGGCGGGCTTCAGCGTGATGGCGCGGCTGCAGTCGGCGATAGCCTTCTGGTACTCGTTTTTCCAGTACCAGACCTTGCAGCGTTGGGTAACGAGTGCCGCATCGTCGGGCTTGATCTTGAGGGCGCGATTGAGATCGGCGAGCGCGTCCGCATCACGGTCGGCCAGGGAATAAAGCAGGCTGCGATAGAGCAGCGCCTGGGCCTGATCGGCATCCTTGGTCGCGTTCACCGCCTCGGTGCAGATCTTGATCGCGTCCGCGCCTTCGGCCTTTTCGCAGGCGGTCAGCAAAGCGCCGCTATCCGCCAGCGCCGGCATGGCCGACAGCCACAGCACGCTTAAAATCGCTTTCATCTACGCCCCCAAACATCCCGAAACGTAGACTAGCGCAAATGGTTCGGGATGGCAGGATGCCCCGAACGGGTTGCCTTCGCCGCCCGGATGTGGCTTGTCATGGGGCGAAAGAATCCGGAGAAAAGCGCCATGTTCAGCCCTGCCATTCGTCTCAATAACGGCGTGGCGATGAAGGCGCTGACCGTACTGGCCGGTACGGGAATCCTGACGGCGTCCTCCTACATCCAGGTTCCGTTCTATCCGGTGCCGATGACCATGCAGACCCTGGCGGTGACGCTGGTCGGCGCGGTTCTCGGCTGGCGCCTTGGCGTGGCGACGGTGATGGCGTGGCTGACGGCAGCGGCGATCGGCCTGCCGGTTCTGGCCGGCGATCACCTGACCGGACCGGCCGCCTTTATCGGCACGACCGCCGGCTATATCGCGGCCTTCCCGCTGATGGCCGCCCTTACCGGCTTCCTGGCCGAGCGCGGCTGGACCGGCAAGCGCCCGCTGCTCGCCTTCACCAGCATGCTCGCGGGCAACGCCCTGTGCTTGGTGCTCGGTACCGCTTGGCTGTCCGTCCTGGTCGGCCCCGAAAAGGCTATCGCCCTGGGAATGCTGCCGTTCTTGGCCGGAGGCGTGGTCAAATCCGCCCTCGCCGCCGCCTTCCTCAAGGCCATCGGGCGCTAAGTCCCAGTCTGGAAACGATTTCCACGCAGAGACGCGGAGGTGCGGAGAGTCTGTGCCGCCTCGACCAGCGTCGCTGAATCCAGAAATTCCCACCATTTCATATACTTAGGAGATTTCTCCGCGTCTCGGCGCCGCCGCGTGACTCTTTTCATGCCGCCCTGCATCCGCCCGAACCGCTGGCTGCATCCAGTCTGTGTAACCGGTACGGAAGGGACGCCTCATGACCAAGCATCGCGACAAGTTCATGATCGCCGCGTGCGTCGCCGTGGGATTGGCGTTTGTGTCCCTTCACGGCCAACATCATCCCGGTTTCGGGCCAATGGGATGGGCAAACGCTGGCGGACGTTCCGTCAGCGTCGGTTTCATGGCTCATATGATCCAGTTGCAGTTCCGCCAAGCGCTCGCAGCCGTCGGAACCGTCATCACGATCCGCTAAGGGGCTCACACCATGCCGTTCTATGAACATCCTGCCTTCGTGCCACTGAGCATCATCTTCGGCACCATTCTGCTGATCATCTTCACCGTGTTCCTGTTCAGCTATCTCAGCCGCCGCTCGAAGTACCACATGATCGAGCGCCTCGCCGAAAAGGGGACGGTTCTGACCCCGGAAATGCTCGCAGGTATCACCAATAACGGCCGTAGCAGCGGCATCGATAAGAATCCGGTCAGCTCGGGCATTTTCCTGATGTGCATCGGCATCGCCCTCGCCATCTTCTTCTGGGGCATGGATGGCTTCCAGTTGCCTTGGAACGGCGGCGACTTCCTGCCGGTGATCGGCATCTTCCCGTTCATGGTCGGCCTAGCCCGGGTGCTCGGCGCCCGAGCGGCCAGTCGTGAAGAACCCAAATAATCTGATATGCTGATTGTCCATGAGCGAGAGCGAATGGCTGGCACTGGAAGCGGCCAAGGGGGATCCGGCCGCTTTCGGGCGATTGGTACGCCAGCATCAATCAAGGCTACGCGGTTTCCTGTTGCGCTTGACCAAGGGCAACGGCGCCCTGGCCGACGACCTCGCGCAGGAAAGTTTCATCGAAGCCTACAAGAAGATCGGCCAGTTCAGTTCGGGCAATTTCTTCGGATGGTTGTGTGCCATCGCATGGTCGAGGTTCCTGATGGAAGCGCGCAAACGCAAACTGGAGTCGTTGGACGCGCTGTCGGAAGCCGGAACCGATTTTACGGACGATGCGCCCGAGCCGGAGAACGCCAGCCTGGTCAGGCACGACCTGGAAAGTGCCATGGCGCAGCTGGCGCCGATGCAGCGGGCGGCCCTGACGATGTGTTTTGCCCTCGGCCTGTCGAACGAAGAGGCCGCGGAATCCCTCAAAATCCCCTTGGGGACCTTGAAGTCGCACATTAACCGTGGACGTGCTAAGCTTGAGGTCTTGCTGGGTGAATGGCGTAAGGTAGCGGTGTCATGAACCTCGACGAAATGCTTTCGCAGCCCCTGCCAGAAGTTCCGGATAACGGCTTCTCGGAGCGTGTGGTCGTGCGCGTCAAAGCCCAAGAGCGCCGCAAATGGGTTGAGATCGCCCTGATCTCGGTGCTTGCGGCCGCCGTGGCCTGCCTGCTGTTGCCGATCCGGGCGATCGTCGGAGATTTCGCCGCCAGCATGATCCTGCTGGGTTCGTCGCCGGCTTTCGGCATCGGCGCCGCGGTTCTGGCCGCGACCTTCCTGATCGACCGGCTGTGGAGCGAGCGCCAGCTCTTCCAGTTCTGAACCGGAGCATCTCGCGTGTCTGAAACGGACTCCGCCGGCATCGTCGTGCTTCCGCCGGTGGTATTCCTGTTCTGCCTTATCGCCGGCATTGCCGCGAGCTTCGCCTATGGCGGCTGGATCACCGGCGTCCCGGCGCCGTTCCGCTGGGCGGCGGGTCTTTTCGTCATCGTTGCGGGACTGGCCTTCGCCATCTCGGGGGTCGACCGCTTCCGCAAGCTGAAGGTCGATGTCCGCCCCGACAAACCCGTCGCGCGCATGGTCGGCGGCGGCGCTTATCGCGTCACTCGCAATCCAATGTATTTCGGCCTGGTCTGCCTGTTGACCGGCCTCGGCCTGGCGTTGGGCGCCATCCCGCTGCTCGCATCGGCGGTGGTGATGTTCGCCTGCCTCAATTGGTACGTGATCCCGCGCGAAGAAGCCTACCTCACCCGCACCTTCGGCGACGACTACCGCACCTACTGCACCCACGTGCGGCGGTGGTTTTGAGCCAATTCCCTGTGCATGCGTCGCGGGCGTAGGTCGTCGGCGGGGCTCCTCTCGGCTATACAGGCCCGATGCCGACGTTTTCCCACGAACTGCGCCTTCTCGCCCTGCATGACGGGCTGGTGTGCGGCGTGGATGAGGCCGGGCGCGGACCGCTGGCCGGACCGGTGGTGGCGGCGGCGGTGATTTTCGAAAAGGGGCGCTACCCGCGCGGCCTCGACGACTCCAAGAAGCTTACTGAAAATGCCCGCGAGGAGCTGTTCGACAAAATCTTCGACCGTGCAGTCGCGGTCGGCGTCGGCGAGGCCTCGGTCGACGAAATCGATCTGGTCAATATCCGCCAGGCCACCCACCTCGCCATGGCGCGGGCGGTGCGGGCGCTGGTCCCGGCCCCGTGTTTCGCCCTGGTCGACGGCAACGACGCCCCGGCGCTGCCATGCGGCTGCGAGACCCTGATCAAGGGTGACGGCCTGTCGGTGTCGATCGCGGCGGCCTCGATCATCGCCAAGGTCACCCGCGACCGGCAGATGCTGGTGCTGCACGAACAGCACCCCGATTACGGCTGGGATCACAACAAAGGCTACGGCACGCCGGACCATCTTTCTGCACTGAAGGCCCACGGCTGCACCCCGCACCACCGCCGCAGCTTCGCGCCGGTCTACAACATCTTGTGTGGCTGACCCCTGTCGGACTCAACACTGAGTCTCGCTAAGTTATTGATTCACAAGACTCTTGACGGGGCGAATCACCCGAATCACTGTGCCGTCCTCGCAGCTGATTCGGTGATTTGTCATGGCTCTCCCCGCTAAAATGCCCAAACCCATACTTAGCCTTGATGCGGCCCTCGACCGGGTGGTCGAAGGCGATTGCATCGAACGGATGATGTCGCTGCCGCCCGGCTGCGCGGACCTGGTGTTCGCCGATCCGCCCTACAACCTCCAGCTCAAGAGCGAGCTCAGGCGCCCGGACAATTCCCACGTCGATGCCGTCAACGACAATTGGGACAAGTTCGCCAGCTTCGCCGAATACGACAAGTTCACCCGCCGCTGGCTGGCCGCGGTCAAGCACGTCCTCAAGGACACCGGCGCCCTGTGGGTGATCGGCTCCTATCACAACATCTTCCGCGTCGGCGCCGCGCTGCAGGACCTCGATTTCTGGGTCCTCAACGACATCATCTGGCGCAAGGCCAACCCGATGCCCAACTTCAAGGGCACCCGCTTCACCAATGCGCACGAGACCCTGATCTGGGCGACCAAGAATCCCGACCAGAAGTACACCTTCAATTACGAGGCCATGAAGGCGCTCAACGACGATCTGCAGATGCGTTCCGACTGGGACCTGCCGATCTGCTCGGGCAAGGAACGCCTCAAGAAAGAGAACGGCGAAAAGGTCCACTCGACCCAGAAGCCGGAAAGCCTGCTCTATCGCGTGATCGTCGCCTCGACCAAGCCGGGCGACGTGGTCCTCGACCCGTTCTTCGGCTCAGGCACCACAGGTGCGGTGGCCCGCAAGCTCGGCCGTCACTTCATCGGCATCGAGCGCGACCATGAATACGCCTCCGCCGCCCGCCAGCGCATCGCCGCCATCGAACCGGCGCCGGAAGAATGCATTCAAACCAACAAGTCCAAGCGCGCCGAACCGCGCATTCCGTTCGGCTGGGTGGTCGAACGCGGCCTGCTGCCGCCGGGCACGGTGCTGCATGGCACCCAAAAGCGCCACAAGGCCAAGGTCCGCGCCGACGGCACCCTCGTCTGCGCCGACGCCACCGGCTCGATCCATCAGATGGGCGCCCACGTCCAAGGCGCGCCCGCGTGCAACGGCTGGACCTTCTGGCAATACGAGCAGAACGGCAAGCTCATCCCGATCGACGTGCTGCGCCAGCAGTTGAGGGCGTCGATTTCATAAGCCCATATCGCCCCTCTCCCCTTGTGGGAGAGGGCGCAAAATCTTGCGCTTAGCGGCGCACCAGATTGCAGGTGCCCGCACCCTTCGCCGCTAAGTGCTAGATTTTGCGGGTGAGGGGTTCTCGTCACGGTGCCCCCTCACCTGAAAAATCATCGGAGTTAGCACCGCGCCATTCGTACGGTTCGCATGTTTTCGTGGCGCGCCGCTAACCCCGTGATTTTTCTTCCTCTCCCACAAGGGGAGAGGGCTGAACCTAGCTGGCCCGGCCATGACGGTAGGACTTCAGTTCGGGTAGTGGTGATAACAACGGCAGAAGCACCCCGTCCTAATGGCGGGGTGTTTTTTATTTGGGCCGAAGCGACGTAAGGTGCAGGCTTTGCTTTTCAGGATTGCCGCATGTCGCGTTCGTTTCGGAATACGCTCAAAGTCACGTTCTTCCTGTCCTGCCTTGGCGTGCTGATCTATTGGGGCATCGGCACCGTCTATTACGGCGTTATGCTTTCGCACGCGCCGCTGGCGCCCGATCCAGCGCACGGGCTTGTCGTGCCCTATGATAATCACGGCACCATCCACTATTTCACCGCCGGGCAGATCGCCTTCCGCCATTGGGCGACCGTGTTCGCTTTCGTCTGCCACGGCCTGCTGATTGGCAGCGCCGCGATCGGCCTGATCTTCACCAAGCCGCAGCCCGAACCGTCAGGCGAATAACGGTCCGTCATCGGGCAGCGCGTGCGTGATGATCTTGCGCATCACGGTCGGCAGCGCGACGTCGGAGAGCTTTTCGCGCGCGACCCACTTACCCTTGCCGTCATGGCCGGGCTTGCCCCGGCCATCCACCTCCGCCCGCCACACCTCGATCTCCAGTTCGAAATGCGTGAATCCGTGGCGCACGAGGCCGGGGAGTTTTTTCCATTCTGCCGCAAACGGCGCTTGCGCCAGAGCCGCGTCGCGCGCCGGGAATTTTTCCGTCCACGGCCCCAGCGGCGGCTCCAGCATCCCGGCCAGCAAACCCTTCTCCGGCCGCTTCACCAGCAGCACGGCGCCGTCCTTGATCGCCACGAACGCCGCACCGCGTTTCAGCGGCCGTGCCGCCTTCGGCGTCTTCAACGGCAGGGTTTCGGCGATCCCCTTCGCCCGCGCCACACAACCCTCCGCCAGCGGACAATTCTGGCAGGCCGGGCGCTTGATCGTGCAGATCGCCGAACCGAGATCCATCATCGCCTGGGCGAAATCCCCGGCGCGCTTTTGCGGCACCAGCGTGCGCCCCAACGCCAGCAATCGCGGCTTGCCGCCCGGCAGCGGTTCGTTCATCGCAAACAGCCGCGCCACGACGCGTTCGGCGTTGGCATCCATCGCCGCTTCCGGCTGGTCGAAGGCGATGGCCGCAATCGCGCCGGCTGTGTAGTCGCCGATCCCAGGCAGGGTCTTCAGTTCCGCTGCGACTTCCGGAAACTTGCCGCCACGTTCCTTCGCCACCACGTTGGCGCATTTGTGCAGATTGCGCGCCCGCGCGTAGTAGCCGAGCCCGGCCCACGCGGCGAGAACCTCATCCAGCGGCGCTGCCGCCAGCGCTTCCACCGTCGGCCAGCGCTCGAGGAACTTGCGGTAGTAACTCGCCACGGCCTGAACCGTCGTCTGTTGCAGCATGATTTCCGACAGCCAGACGTGGTAAGGGTCGGCGCGACGGCCTTTCGGGGCCCGCCAGGGCAATACGCGGCGGTGCCGGTCGTACCAGGCGAGCAGCGCCTGGGCCGGAGTGGTTTTGGTTTTCGTCATTTGCGGAGAGCATAGTGAAAAACGGCGTTGTGAAAATCTTTTTGATCCTGCTCTTCACTGCAGCCGCCAGCGCCGCCCCGCGCGAAAAAATCTTCCCGGACGACCGCACGCTCGGCAATCCCAACGCGCCGGTGGTGCTGGTGGAGTACTTCGCGCCGATGTGCCCGCATTGCGCCCACTTCGCCGCCACCGTTTTCCCCGAGATCAAGAAGACCTACATCGATACCGGCAAGCTGCTGTACGTGCTGCGCGTCTTCCCGCTCGGCGCGCCCGACGGCGCCATTTCCGGTATGGCCAAATGCCTGAAGCCCGAGCGCTACTACGAATTCCTCGATCTCGCCTTCAAGAAGCAGGCGATGTGGGACCCCGACGGCTACGATATTCCCGACGTCGAAGCCGCGCTGGTGCAGCTCGGCGGCATGGCGGGCCTGAAACCGGACGACGCCAAGCGCTGCATGCGCGACAAGGCCGAATTCGACCGCCTCAACCGGCTCGCCGACGATGCGTCGAAGCGTTTTGACATCCACTCGGTGCCGAGCATCGTGCTCGACGGCAAAGTGCTGACGGGCGTCGATCAGGCGTCATTGCCCGCGCTCAAGACCCGTATCGATGCCCTGCTGGTCCAAGCGGCCACCCCCCAGCCCGCCGCCCAGAAGCCCGTCCATCACAAGCATCACAAACACCACAAGAAGACCAAGCCCCCGGTGCAGAAGGTGCAGGAGAAGACGCAACAGACGCAGGAGAAGAAGTAGCCCTTCCTCTTCCCTCCCCCCGGAGCCGAAAAAGAAGGCAGTTTCCGTCCGAACGTCTCTCGCTCTACAATCCTCCCAT
>JAHFQC010000080.1 GCA_023259375.1 Alphaproteobacteria bacterium | reverse complement strand
TCGTGGTCAAATTTCGGCATATCGCCGACCGGCTCCCCCGTAATAACGGCGTCACCGGACCGCACGTCGAACCGGTCCAACCCTGCCAGGAGCACATCGTAACCAGCCCCGATCTCCAGGATCAATACGCGTGCCGACTTACTGCCGGATTTACCCAAGACACCGGCGTAAGCCACCCGTCCGTCGGCGGGAGCAACGACGGTGGCCCCTGAAACTGTCGCAAAAGTAATGCCAGGAGCGGTGGCGCCGCCAACACCGTCGACGCCGCCCGGATTGTAGGCACCAACAACAGGCGGCTTGAGCCACCCCTTGCCGCGCGGGGCGTTTACCGTAAGGAGCGAAGGACTGACTGGTGCCGCACGCAACTGTGCCACCCGTTGAAGCAATGTCTGCAGATTGACCGCCTGCGACGCAATGGTATCGAGTTTGCTCTTTAGAACTCCATAACGCGCTGCGGCGAGATCAGCCTGCTGGCGTTTGCTTGCGACCAGCCGGTCGAGATCGGCATTGGCCTGGGTCAACGCCATGGCGTTCTGGGTCGCTTCTGCCCGGCGCCGGGTCAATTCTGCCCGGGTCTGCCTGAGCGCCGCGATCCGCCGCGCCAGTGTCGCCGCCTCGGTATAGCGGGGCGGCAGCCACGCCCCCAGCAGCATGGCGGCGCGGGCCGCGCCCAAGGCATCGTCGGGACGGACTGCCATGGCGGGCGGATTGTCGTGATTGACCCGCTGCACCAGGGCCAGCAAACGGACCACCGTGCCGCGATCCTGTTCGAAGCTAGCCGACAACCGGGCGTAGTCGGTGGTGAGTCGTTCTACCGCAGCGTCGATCGCGATTTTTTCCCGTTCGAGATTTTCGATCCGGGCGGCGGTGTCGACCAGTTGCTTTTGCAGCGATGCGGTCTGACGCGCGAGATCGTCCAACGCCTTCTTGGCGGTATCGACTTCGGGCTTGGCTTTGGCGACCTCGCCGGACAGGTTTTTGTACTGATCGGTCGCGGTAGGGCGGTTCTGATGCAGGTACTGCTTCAGCGGCACCGCCTTCTGCATCTCCGCATCGGAGATGTTGTCCGGAAGCGGTGGCAAGGCTGCCGGAACGGCGGGGGCGGCGGCTTTCGGCGCCGCGGCCTTCTGCGCCTGTTTGGCAGGCGGACGGTGATGAGGTGATGGCGCGCGGGCGCTGGCGGCAACGCTTGCCGCCAGAACCGCTACACCCACCAGAAGAAGGTTAGGCCTTCTTGGTCTGGGCTTTGACCGCGTTGATGCGCCGTTCAAGCTCCGCCGGGTCCCCAAGGAATTTCGCATCCGCGGCTTTCCATTCCGCGTTCAGACGATAGGCCTTCGGAATACCCGTGGGCAAATCGACTTCGGTGATGTCCTTGTCCGACACCCCTTCGAGATACTTGAGCAAAGCGCGCAGCGAATTGCCGTGCGCGGCGATGATCACCCGCTTGCCGGCCTTGAGGTCGGGCAGGATCGCGTTTTCCCAATAGGGCATGACGCGGCCAAGCACGTCCTTGAGGCTTTCCGACTTCGGCAGCTCGGCCGGATCGATATCCTTGTAGCGACGGTCGTGGCCGGGGAAGTCTTCCGACGAAACATCGACTGGCGGCGGCGGCACGTCATAGGAGCGGCGCCAGATCTTGACCTGGTCGGGGCCGAACTTCTCGACCGCTTCCAGCTTGTTCTTGCCCTGCAACGCGCCGTAGTGGCGTTCGTTGAGGCGCCAATGCTTCTTGATCGGCGTCCACACCGCGTCCATCTCGTCGAGGGCGAGATAAAGCGTCTGGTTGGCGCGGGTCAGAAGCGAGCAGTGAGCGACGTCGAAGGCGAAGCCGTCATTCTTGAGGGTGACGCCGGCCGCCTTGGCCTCGCCGATGCCCTTTTCCGACAGCCGGCAGTCGCGCCAGCCGGTGAACAGGTTCAGCTTGTTCCACTCGCTCTCGCCGTGGCGCACGATGACCAGCTGATAGTCGCTGTATTGTCCCATCGCTCTTTCCTTAGGTGATTTCGGGGGTCTTTTACCGCCTCGCCCGGCCGAAGTAAGGGACTTTTGGCGGCTAGAGGGTCGCGGGGCGGATGGGGCCGATTTTGACCTCGCCTCGACGGCGGGGATTTCAAAAAAACGCGGCCGAACCGACCGGTGCCCTTGTTATAGGCGGCCCGCACTCTACATCCTTAGGGTGTTCTCTGATCGCAGTGCATTACCAGAGATTGCAACGCAAGCGCATGGGCGCGCAGCGCTCGTTTAGAGCGATTCGAATTCGATTCGGGACACGCGCGCAGTTCAGAGGGAGGGGGTCACCCGGCAGTCCCTCTCATAACAATTATATTGCCGAAGACCGTTCCTTCCCCGCGCAAGGCAAAATCGGCCCGGAAAATCCTGCCGGGAGGCAGGAAGACTGCTCCGGACGCTGCAAACAGTCCCTTGTTTTTGTTCGCAAATCAGAACCGTCCCGGCGGCATGAAACTGGCAAGAGACGAGCCGGATATCCGGGTGAAATCTATGCGTCTCGTGCAGAAGTTCGTTATCGCAGCCCTTGCAGCCCTCCTCGCCGCCCAGCCGGCCATGGCCCTGTCGCGGGTCAAGGACCTCGTCAGCGTCGAAGGCATTCGCGAAAACATGCTGGTCGGTTACGGTCTGGTGGTCGGCCTCAACGGGTCCGGCGACTCCCTCAAGAACGCTCCGTTCACCCAGCAGTCGATCCAGACCATGCTCGAGCGCATGGGCGTCAACACCCGCGGCCAGACCATGCAGACCAAGAACACCGCCGCGGTGATGGTCACGGCCAAGCTGCCGGCGTTTGCCGCCAACGGCACCGGCGTCGACGTTTCGGTCAGCGCCATGGGCGATGCCAAGTCGCTGCAGGGCGGCACCCTTCTCGTCACCACCCTGTTCGGCGCCGACGGCCAAATCTATGCCCTGGCGCAAGGCCCGGTGAATATCGGCGGCTTCTCCGCCCAGGGCGAAGCCGGATCGGTCACCAAGAACGTGCCGACGGCCGGCCGCATTCCCAACGGCGCCATCGTCGAACGCGAAATCGGCTTCAATCTGGCGAGCGAAAAGACCTTGAAGCTCGCGCTGCACAATCCCGATCTGACCACGGCCTCGCGCATTGCGTCGGCGGTCAACAGCTATATCGGCGCCCCCGTCGCCGCCGCTGCCGATCCCTCCACCGTGCAGCTCGCCGTGCCGGCCGACTATAAAGGCGGTGTCGTCGCCCTCCTCACCGACATCGAACAGGTCAAGGTCGCGACCGACACCCCCGCCAAGGTCATCATCAACGAGTCCACCGGCGTAATCGTGATGGGCTCCGACGTGCGCATCTCCACCGTTGCCATCGCCCAGGGCAACCTGACCATCAAGGTCACCGAGACGCCGGAAGTGAGCCAGCCGGGCCCGCTGTCGGGCGGCACCACCCAAGTCACGCCGCGCTCCAAGATCGATATCGACGAAGGCAAGAAGAAGATGGTCGTGTTGCACGAAGGTGTGTCGCTGCAGAATCTGGTCGATGGCCTCAATGCCCTTGGCGTCGGTCCGCGCGACATCATCTCGATCCTGCAGGCGATCAAGGCCGCCGGCGCGCTGCAGGCCGACATCCAGGTGATCGGATAAGGAAGCCCGCGATGAGCGATCTAGCAACCCAGGGCATGACGGCGATCCAGTCGGCGCAAATCAATACGCCTACCGCCACCGGGTCGGCCGCCCAGATCAAATCCAAGGCGCAGGAGTTCGAAGGCGTCTTCGTGGCCCAGATGCTGGGCCAGATGTTCGAAGGCATCTCCACCGACGGCCCGTTCGGCGGCGGCCAGGGCGAGCAGATGTTCCGTTCGCTGATGATGGACGAATACGGCAAGCAGATCGCCAAGCAAGGCGGCATCGGCATTGCCGACTCGGTCAGCCGCGAACTTCTCAAACACCAGGAAGCAGCCAATGCCGCTGCCACACCTGATGCAACGGGGCCAGCCGAGGTGACGAAGCCATGAGTGCGGAAAGCGAACAGGCCGAGCGCCTGATCATCATGGCCCAGCGCCTGCTGGAAGCGATCGAAGGCGATATCGAGGCTTTGCGTACCGGCAATCCGCAAGCCATGCGTTCGCTCGATCCTGAAGTGCAAAAATTGCTGCTGATGTACACCCGCGAGGTCCAGACCATCGATCCCGCACGCTCGAAATCGCTGCCGGGCGAGGTGAAAAAGCGCCTGATCGGTATAACCGGCAAGTTCCGCGAGGCACTTGGCCTGCAGCAGCGCCTCCTCACCCGTATGCGCCATGCCTCCGAGGGCCTCGTCAAAGCCGTGGCCGACGAAGTGCAGCGCCAGCGCGCGCCCACCGTGACTTATGCGCCGGCACAAGCCGCAAACCGCTACCGCCCGAACAACGTGGCGATGATCTTCAACGGCGTGGTCTGACTCCCACTCCAAACGAAAGCGGCCGCGGGGCTTATTCCGCGGCCGCTTTTTTGTTTGCAGCCCCGATCAGGCCGACAGAATGCTGAGCGCCAGGCTGGCGCTGGCGTTGAGATTGTTGGTGTAGGTCGTCATCGCCGACGACATCGTCTGGTTCGAAGTCTTGGTCTTCGTTGTGTCGGTAGTGCTCGACACCGGCGAGTTTGTCGTCTGATAGATCTTCTGGATCGCACTCAACGAATTCATGAGTTGCGCCCTGGCCGAGCCCGCACCTGTACTCGTCGAGATATTGAGATTGCTCGGCAGACCGACGGCATAAGTGTTCGAAGTGTCCGCTTTCTTGTTATCGGCCGCGGTCTTGTTGGTCGCCGGCTTCGACAGCGTCTGCTCGGCGATGCCGAGGCGCGCCAAAGCGTCGAACTGACTGGGACCCTGAACGGTCTTGGCGGCAATGCCCTTTTTGGGATCGCCCGGCACAATCACGTCGGTCGTTCCCGAAAGCAGCTTGAGCGTCGCACCGGCGCTGGCCTCGATCTTGAGCGAAGCTCCGCCGGAGCCGAAACTGACGGAGGCCTTGCCCTTGCTACCGAGCTGCGCGTTCAACTTGGTGCACAAGGTCGACAGCGTCTCACCCTTGTCAATGGTGATCTTGAAGGTACGGCCAGCATCCCCTTCGATCTGGACCTTGAAGAAATCGCCCGACCGCAAGGTGGTGTTGTTGGCGAGGGCGTTGTCCTGCTTGCCTTGCACCTGACCCGAAGGCAGGCCCAGCGCGTCGAGCGCGCTCGATCCGTTGGCCGCAAACGCAACGCCGCTGCCGATCGACTGGCCGTCCTTGCCGCCGTACTGGCGTACCCAATTGACCGATCCGTCCGTGCCGACGGCAGCCACGAACATGTTGTTCCTGACCGACGTGTTTTTCGGATCGGTGTTGATCGGCGACGCACCATCAAGGTTTCCGGTCGTAGTACCGGCGACATAAACGGTCCCGTCACTGCCGACCGTCAGAGCCGCGCCGCTGTCGTTGCCGGACGTCCCGAGATACGTGAGTTTGGTGGTGTCGACGGACGAGCCTTCATCGACGGCCGTGAACAGGAAGGCATCGGTGGCGCCCGAGGGCGCCGTGCCGCCCGCCGTGGTGGCATTGAGGCTCGAACTCGACGTAGTGCCCGAAACGTAGATCTTGCCGTCCTTGACGGTGAGCCCCGAGACGGCGCCGCCGCTCCCGAGCGCACCCATATCGTAGGTCCATGCCGCCGCTTGGCTGGTATCACCGCCGGTATATTTGGTCAGGATGGCATGACCGTCCTGGACCGACGCAACGACGAGATCGCCCGTGCTGGTCGTCGTGGTAGCCGATACCGTATCGGAGCCCGCTGTGCCGAACTGCTTTTCGGAGAGAATCTTGCCTTTGTTCGAAATGGTGGCGAGATAGGCGTCGTTGCCGCCCTGATTGACTTGGCCAGAGCCGATAACTTTAGATGTCGTACCACCGATATAGACGGTGCCGTCCGTTCCAACGCTGACCGATGTGGCGCTGTTCTCGTTCAATGTCGGAATCTGCGCCGACCACAGCTGATTGCCATACTGGTCGTATTGCGCGGCGTAGCTATCGGCTTTGGTGTTGGGCAGCTGCGTCGAGGTTACCGGTGCGGTGGACGATCCGACGATCGTCACGCCCCCGTTCGGGTTGAGCGCCATCGCCGAGCCGGTTGCCGTGCCGCTCGAGCCCAGCATGCGTTGCCACAGGACGTTGCCGGCGGAATCGTATTTGGTGAGATAGGTGTCCTGGTTGCCCTGGTTCAGTTCGGAGCCGAGATCGCCTGTCGCGGTTCCCAGCATGTAGACGTTGCCCGAACCGTCCACCAGTGTCGATGATGCCGTGGTAGTGCCGTTCGTCGGCGCCATCGTGCGGGCATACTCTGCGTCCGGATCGCCTGACGAAAGGTCGCTGAGCTTGATCAGACGACCTTGGTTATCGACCGCCGCATCCTTGGTCGCACTGGTATTGCCGGTCGTCGCCGAAACATAAAGCGAGGGCGTCGAATCTGCCGACAGCGACACCTGTTCGTTGGTGCCTGGATCGACTTCAAGCGCATAGGTCTGTTTGGCCTTGTCGGCCGTTTTGGTGGCGGTGATATCGCCCCCGGTCATCACCTTCTTGAAGCGCGTCGTAACACCGGCCGTCCTGAGCTGGTCGTTGACGTAGGAGACGACGTTGGACATCGTCAGATCGCCGTCCACCTTTGAAAGGTCGATCTCGATGGCTTGCGGGCCGTTTTTGTTAGTGACGTTGATCGTGAACTTGTCGGTTCGCGACAGCCCCGAAAGAGCACTGTCGATCGAGTTGCCGTCGGCCAACGTAGCCGTCGTGTAGGAGAAGGTCGCGCTGGGCACCTTGGCGCTCGACGTGACCGACGCGGCGGGCTCCAGGGCCTGCAGATCGAAGTTGTTGAAGCCGGACGACGAAATGAAGTCCTGAATTTCCTTCAACCCGTTCTGGAAGCGTGTGTTGTAGCCCTCGCGCTGGCCGTCGGTGATGCCGTCGCGCTTGGCCATGTTGGCGAGGTAGGAAAGATTGTTCACCGCCTGATACAACGCGAACAGCCGTTGATTGTCCTGTTCGGTCTTGCTGTCCTTTGTCGTGCCCGATGTCACGGGGACTTTCGACAAATCGATAAAGGAGGCCTTTTTGTCGGTCTTCAGCAGCGGGTCGAGCATTGACGTCGCCGTGAGGACCTCGGCGTCGCGCTGCTCCTGCGATTCAGCTTTGGCGCTCCACGGCGTCACATCGTTTGCGGTGGCGCCCTTTTTCGATGACGTCGAGGACGAAGATGACGATGACGATGAAGATGCCGTCGTCGCGCGTGCGGCTGCCGCGCTCGCCTTTGCATTATAGTAGTTGAGCAGCGTCGACGTATCGAAGCCGACAATGGACGGAGTCGTTGTCATGAGCCAAATACCAGCACGCGCAAACCCATGTAATCCTCTGCATTCTGCGGCGTTCCGCCTTAAGGAGGAATTAATATCGGAACGTACTTAACCGCCCCTTAACATGGAGTGGGCGACAAAGCCGTCATGGACTCATATGCCCTTGGCCAGAAGCTTGCGGCCGCCGGGCGCTTCTCGGAAGCGATCGGCGCATTCGAGCACGCCCTCGCAGATAAACCTGACGATGTCCGCACTCTGTTTGCTCTCGGCAATACCGCGCGTGTTCTCGGAATCGCCGCAGTGGCGGAACAATTCTATCGCCGCGTGCTGGCCCTGGAGCCGGGGCGCCTGGAGGTGCTGGTCAACCTGGCCAATCTGTTGCGCGCGCAGGGAGCCTTCGAAGCCGCTGCAGCGCTGATCCGTCCTGCTTTGGCACAATCGCCCGACGAACCGGAGCTCTTGCTGGTGCAGGGCTCAATTTTGCGTGAAATGGGCGACATGGCGGCGGCGGCAGAGCTTTATCGCGCGGTATTGGTGCAGCGTCCGCATGCCGTCCCGGCGCTGGTCAATCTCGCCGATCTTGTTTCCGACGACGGCAATATCGAGGAAGCGCTGAAGCTTTATGACCGCGCCCTCAGAGTGGAACCCGACAACGCCCAGGCCAAGCTCAATCGCGCCATTCTCCATTTGTTGCGCGGCAATCTGAAAGACGGCTGGAAGGATTACACAGCGCGTTTGAAAATACCCGGCAAGGTGCCGCTCGCGGACCATGGATTGAAGCGCTGGGACGGATCGAGCCTGAAGCGAACGCGGCTTCTGGTGACGGCCGAGCAAGGCGTCGGCGATCACCTGATGTTTGCCAGCATGATTCCCGAACTGGCCGGCCGCGCCGTTGCCGAAGGCGGCTCATTGCTCCTCGAATGCGAGCCCCGCTTGCGTCCGCTGTTTGCCCGCTCCTTCCCAGGCGTTGCAACGCACGACTGGGATCTCGACAAGCGCGAAGGCGTGCTGCGCAGCCGTTACGGCTGGCTCAAGTCCGCTGGCGGCGCCAACGCCTTTGTGGAAATGGGCAGCTTGCCGAAATTGATGCGCAAGACGATCGCATCGTTTCCGTCACCCAACAGCTTCCTGGTTCCCGATCCGGATGAGGCTGCTCGTTGGCGCGCCAGTTTCGCGAAATTCCCGCGACCGTGGGTCGCCATCTGCTGGCGATCAGGTTCGACAGGTGGCGCGCGCGCCGTGCAATACGCCTCGCTCCAAGATTGGGGCGGCCTGCTGCGCGACATGCCGGGCACCGCCATCGCTGCGCAATACGACGCGCACGATGATGAGATTGCGGCCCTTTCGGCCATGGGCGGGCGCGAGATGGCTGTTCCCGAGGGCATCGATCAGAAGCAGGAACTTGATCGCGTTGCGGCGATGCTGTCGGTGTGCGACGCGGTGGTGAGTGCGCCGACGGCGGTGTCGTGGCTTTCGGCCGGACTTGGCGTTCCGACGTTCAAAGCGCTCTACAATATGAGCTGGCCGAGTTTCGGCACCAGTTACGAGCCTTTCGCTCCGGCGGCCCGCTGCCTGATGCCGAAAGCTGCTGGCGATTGGTCCGACGTGATGGCGCAGGCGCTGGCCGCGATCAAAGCACTGTAGGCGCCGCGCTGCGTTCCCGAAAACCGCGTCACGCCTTCCCGACAACGCTCCGGGAATTCTTCATCGCCACGAGTTCGGCGGCGAGATCGGCGGCAATGCGCGTCGCGCCCGAACCATCGACGGTCATCAGCCCGGCAGCCCGCATTTGCCGGCGGCGAGCACCGTCGCTCAGCAACGCGCGGACCGCTTTGGCGATATCTTCGCCCTTGACCTTGTCCATGTGGCCGAGATTGACGCCGATGCCCGCCTCGGCAAACGCCGAAGCCGATTCGACGTGATCGTCGCTGATGCCGAGATAGATCGCCGGCACACCAGCCGCTGCCAACTCATACGCGGTGACGCCGAACGCCACCAACGCCACATCACAAGCCGCAAACTCGGTAGCGAGCCCGCGCGCCCCTTCCACGGTTTCGAAGTTGGGCGACAGACCGACCAAGGTGCGAGCCAGCCGATCCTTATCGGCAAAGCCGGGGCCGATGACGAAGCGGGCGCGGAACACCGGATCGAGCTTCTTCAGTCCCTGGGCACATTTGAGTGTCAGCCCAAATGGATCGGATCCACCCATAGTGACGAGCAGTGTCGGATTGCGCGAGGGCTTGCGCGGCCGTTCGCTGGCCTGCTGCTGGCCGAGCAAAGCCCATTCCCAGCCGACCCGGGCGCGCGTCTTCGAGCCCGTCCACTGGCGCCTGAGGACTTGCGGTAATGGCGGGTAATAAGCGAGGTCACAGGCAAGCCGCCGCTCGGAGCCGTCGTCGATCGTCGCTTTGAGCCCAATCGGAAGCGCTTCAATCGCCTGACGCGAAGGTCCCTCACGGCAATCGAGAACTAGAAGATCCGGATCTTTGGCGACCGACAGGAATTCGCCTTCGGGGCCATCGATCAGCTTGGCCGCAAAGCCGGCCTGACGGATCGGAGCCAAAGCTTCCTCGTGGCCGTTGACCGCGAACACCACACCCAGTCCTTCGCGATCGCGCAAAGCGCGCGCCAAGGCGATCATGCGCTTGACGTGACCGAAGCCGTAGGGTCCGCCGCCATCGCAGCGGATCAGGGCCAGCCCGCCTTGCGGCGTGATGCCCTTCTGATGCACGTGAGCGTTGATCTGGCGCAGCATGGGTTCACGCTCCAGCAGCAGAAGCAGATCGGCGAGCGAAGCTTCGCCCGCCTTGGCCGCCAGCCGCGCATGTACCGCCTCGACAAACGCGAGATCGTCGGGGGTGTCGACGGTGAGGCGCCCTCCCGCCTTGGCCAGCTTAGGATAAGCCTTGGCGCGGGCGATCGGAACGAAATCGGGATGCAGCTTGAAATAGCCGGTGACGTGCTCGCGGGCGACCGGATCTTCGCTCGCCACCAGCATAAGCTTGTCGAGGGCCCGGCGGGTGAAGGGATCGACGCCGCAATGAGCCGTCTCGGCGGTTTCCTCGAGCAGAACGTAATCGCCGTCCTGTTCGATCAGTGCATCGACCAAATGATCGATGAAGTCGGCATCGATGAACGGCGAATCGGCGTTGACGCGGACGATTACATCCGCGTCGGTGACTTCCGCCGCGCGGGCGAAGCGCGCCAGCACATCGTCTTCGGGACCGCGCACGCAGATTACGTTATTGGCGGCGCAGAATTCGGCGATGGCGTCGTCGAGATGATTGACGCTGGTGGCAACCGCTATGGCCTCGATCCGGTGAGATTTCCGGAGCCGATGAACGATGTGCCAAAGCAATGGTTTGCCCGCGACCGGTTTCAGAACTTTGCCGGGCAGGCGTGTCGACCCCATCCGCGCCTGAATGACGGCGACGATACGCGGGCTCATGACGAAGGCTCCCAGACGGCGCGCACAGATTTCAGCGGACGCATGCCGTCGGATGGATCAGCCCGCCAAGCGCGATCATCCGCTTCGGAAGGTTGCGGTTCTTTAAATCCGGTCCCGTCCGCGGCAAAAGATTCACGGATACGGGCGATTACCGGCGCAATCTCGCCCGGCAACCAGCAATGGCCGGCGGCGTATTCGGCGCCACGCCCATCGAGATCAAGATGAAACTCGATGGCCGAAGCCCCCCAGCGATGCACCGCCCGTTCGATCACCGCCGGACGGCGGGTGTGGTCGGACCAGCCGACTTTGACGCCGGTGACGTCCCGCAAGGACTGGATGGCGGCGAGATTGGCTTCGGCCGCCGGGGTCGGATAGGCCGAAACGCAGTGCAGAAGGGTGATGTCCTGGCACCCGGCTGAACGCAAAACGTCAACGGCAACAAGGATTTCGTCCATGGTCGCCATGCCGGTCGACAGCACGACGGGCTTACCTGTGGCGGCGCAGTCGGTGAGCAGTTCGGTCACCATCAGCTCGTAGGACGCGATCTTGTAAAAGGCGACGTATGGGCGGAGCTGGGCGACGGCCTCGTGATAGAAGGGGGTGCAGGAGAACAGTATTCCGCGTTCCGAACAGCGTTTGGCAAGCGGAGCCAGATGCTCGAGCGGCAGCTCCCACTCCTTGCGTGCCCGGTGCTTCGGGCTTTTGGCCAGGATTTCGGGGGCAAAGAGGTGGTCGATCCGAAAAAGCTGGAATTTCACTGCGTCGCAGCCGGCTTCCGCTGCCACATCGACAAATTTCAGGGCACGGGCAAGCTCACGGCCGTGGTTGGATGAGGCTTCGGCAATGAAAAGCGGACGGTCCATGCAGAGAATCGCTCCTTAACGCTTTCTAAAGCCCGGTTGACTAAGAGAGAGTTAACGAGGGATTCGCCATGGCTGCGCACGACACCATCCGCTGGCAGGGCCACGAAGGAAAAAAGCTCGCCCGCGTCAAAGACTTCGACATCATCGATTGTGCCGTCTGCGGCTTCGTTCACGCCACGCCTCTGCCCGATCCCCAGAGCTTGGTGGCGACCTATCGTGATGATTACTACGCCGAGGAAAAGCCGACCTTCATTCCGCATGCGGCCGAAGACCAAGCCTGGGCCGAGATGTTCCAGGCCGACCGGCTCGCGATCTTCGAACGCCTGTTGCCGGTGCAGCGGCGGCGGATCCTCGACATCGGTTGCGGCCCCGGCTTTTTCCTCAAGACCGCCAAAGATCGGGGCTGGCAGCCGAAAGGTATCGAACCCTCCCGCCAAGCCGCGGCGCACGCCCGCGGATTAGGTCTCGACATCACGGAGGCGTTTTTCGGCCCGGAAACGGCGCCGTCCCTCGGCCGCTTCGATGCGGTGCATCTCAACAACGTGCTGGAGCACCTGCCCGATCCGATCGGGCTGCTCACCCTAGCGCGCGATCAATTGGATCCCGGCGGGTTGATCTGCATCAACGTGCCCAACGATTTCTCGCCGTTCCAGATCGCTGGACAGAAGCGGGTCGGCGCCCATGAATGGTGGCTCGCCCCGCCGCACCACCTCAACTATTTCAACTTCGACTCCGGCGCACGCCTGCTCGAGCGGCTGGGTTTTCGGGTGATCGAGCGCACCACCAGCTTCCCGATGGAACTATTCCTGATGATGGGCGAGGACTACATCGGCAAAGACGATGTCGGCCGCGCCTGTCATAACCGGCGCAAATCGTTCGATTTGGCCTTCGAGGCGGCCGGGCTCGGTGACACCCGCCGAGCCTTCTACCGGGCGCTGGCCGATCTCGGGATCGGTCGCGAGGCCGTGCTGATTGCCGCCAAGCCGTAGGCAATTCGACCTGTTCCAATTGATAGCGTTCGCATTGCGCCTTGCGAGGACCTGCAGCGCGGCGCGGGAATGAACTTTGGTCCAATGATCCCGGTGTCAGAGACCAGGGCATCGCCATCGCTAGTGAATTATTAAGCAAACGCGACGGAAGATGGTTACCAGTCTCCTTCTGGGCCCTCAGCCGATGCAGGACTTTTGCGATTTCTGTGGCCGTGACGGACTGGTGCTGGCGCATGCCTCTGTGCATGCGCTTCGCGGCCTTTCTGTTCCGTCTGCCCTTGGCTTGGCGCGGACCCATTTGCACGTCGACCCCATGCTGCACTCCAGAACCTTGGGTCCCGGCACTGAAGTCGTCGTTTTTGTCGATCTGCTTGATCGCGCACGCCTGAAACAGGCGGCGTGAGTTTTGGTTTTTCGCGCCTTCGGACGCTTCCGGGGCGCTCTCAGAGGGGAAACGTCATGCCCACTTGTGCACCCGTGACAGAGACGGCCAGCAAAACCGCGACGACACACCCGGTCATATCCGCGCCCGACATCGAGGTTCAGATCGCAGAAGCCGCGCGGTTCACCCGCCGGCACTTGATCGCCTCGATCTACCGCGCCACCTCCGGCCATCCCGGCGGCGCGCTCTCCTGCGCCGATATTCTCGCGACGCTGTTCGGCGCCGAACTGAATGTGTGGCCGTCGAACATCAATGACCCGCAGCGCGACCGCTTCGTTCTTTCCAAGGGTCATGCCTGCCCGACGCTGTATGCGATCGCTGCCTGGCACGGCTTCTGCGACAAGAAAGAATCGCTGAATTTGCGCAGGCTGGGCAGCCCGTTCCAAGGCCATCCGCACGTCAAGGACCTGCCCTGGGTCGAGACCTCGACCGGCTCGCTGGGCCAAGGCTTCTCGGTCGCCATGGGCATGGCGCTTGGTCTTCGCCTGCAGAAAATCCGCGCCCGCGTCTACACAGTCCTCGGTGACGGCGAGATGCAGGAAGGCAGCGTGTGGGAAACCGCGATGTGCTCGGCCCACCACAAGCTCGATAATATCTGCGCCATCGTCGACTACAACAAAATGCAGTCCGACGCGCTGAACGAGGAAATCTGCGGCATCGCTCCACTTGCGGACAAATGGCGCGCATTCGGCTGGGAAGTGTTCGAGATCGACGGCCACGACATTCCGCAGATCCTGTCCACCCTCCATCGCGCCGCGACCACCCGCGGCAAGCCGTCTTGCATCATCGCCAATACCATCAAGGGCAAGGGCGTTCCCTACATGGAAGGCAGCCCCGCCTGGCACGGCAGCGTCAAGCTTAGCCACGAACAGGCCGAAACCGCCCTTCAAGCCCTCGGCTGCACCGCCGAAGAAATCAAGGAGTTCCTCGATGTCTGATAACAGCGCCCCCGCCCTGATCGGTTCGTCCGGCGACTCGCTGCGCGAAGCCTTCGGCAAGGAACTCACCCGCATCGCGCCGGAATTTCCCAAGCTCGTCGTGCTCGATGCCGACGTCGCCGGCGGTACCGGCGTGCATCACTTCCGCAAAGCCCATCCCGACAAGTTCATTCAGTGCGGCATTGCCGAACAGAACATGGTTGCCGCGGCCGCGGGTCTTGCCGCCACCGGCATGCTGCCGGTCGTCACCGGCTTCGCCTGCTTCCTGGAGCGCGCCTACGAACAAGCCCGACTTTCGGTCGGTTATGCCCGGCGCAATGTGAAGATCGTCGCCAGTCATCCTGGCCTCGACGTCGGTCCGGATGGTGGTTCGGCCCAAGCCTTGGAAGACATCGCAGCGTTCCGCGCCATTCCGGGCATGGTGGTGATCTCGCCGGCCGATCCGATCGAACAGGCTCTCGCCACCCGCGCCATCCTTGAATACGACGGCCCAGTTTATATGCGTACCGGTCGTTCGGGTTCCGTGCGTCTGTTCAACGACGACCACGTCTTCGAAATCGGCAAAGGCCAGATCATCCGCCACGGTCTCGACGTGACCCTGGTCGCTTGCGGCGTCGAAGTCGCCCGTTCGCTCAAGGCCGCCGAGTTGCTGGCCGAAGAAGGCATCGAGGCGCGGGTCGTCAACATGCCGACCATCAAGCCGATCGACGAAGCCCTGCTCAAGCGCTGCGTGCTGGAAACCGGCTGCATGGTGACCGCGGAAGACCACAACATCTACGGCGGTCTCGGCTCGGCCGTGGCCGAAGCGGTAGCCAAGAATCGCCCCTGCCCGATCGAAATGATCGGTCTCAAGGACAGCTTCGGCACCTCGGGCGAGCCCGATGAACTGGCCGAGCACTTCCAGATTACCGCGCCGCACATCGCCGAAGCCGCCAAGCGCGCCATCTCGCGCAAGGAAAACCTGCAATGACCAATCTCACCGGCAAAACAGCCCTGGTCACTGGTGCCTCGCGCGGCATCGGCAAAGCCATCGCGCTCGCTCTCTTGGAAGCGGGCGCCAAAGTCGCTGTCGGTTACAACACCAATGAAGCCGGTGCCGCTGAACTCGAAGCAGCATTCGACAATGCTTTTGCAGTGAAGCTTGATCAACGCAAGCGGACGTCGGTCCAGGGTGCGCTGAAAAAGGCCAAAAAGTACTTCAAGGCGCCGATCGACATTCTGGTCAACAATGCCGCGATTGCCGACGAGCGTCCGATGGACACCATCACCGACGCGCAGTGGGACCGGATGCTGGAAACCAATCTGCGCGGCCCCTTCATCCTTGCCCAGGAATGCCTGGCGGACATGACCGCGAACGGCTGGGGCCGTATCGTCAATATCGTCTCGATCGGCGGCCAGTGGGGCGGCAAAAACCAGGTCCATTACGCCGCCTCGAAAGCGGCACTGATCAACTTCACCCAATCGTGCGCACGGCTCTATTCGGACAAGGGCATCACCTCCAACGCCGTGTCGCCGGGTCTCGTCGCCACCGACATGGCGCAAAAGGAACTTCATACCAAGGCCGGCAAGAAGAAGGCCGCGGCGATCCCGCTTGGGCGCATTGCCTATGCCAAGGAAGTCGCCGACGTGGTGGCGTTCCTGGCGTCGCCGGAAGCTTCTTATGTCACCGGCCAGACCATCAACGTGAACGGCGGCATGTATTTCGGATGAAAACGCTGCTGATCGTATCGGGCGGCGTCGAAGCCGCGGCGGCCGTCAAACGGGCCAAGGAAATGGGGCTGTACGTCGTGTGCAGCGACATCAATCCCGAGGCGCCCGGCTTTGCCATCGCCGACTCGGCGCTGATTGCCGATGTCTATGGCCCGTCCGATACGGCGGCGGCAGCCGAACGCTATCACAACAAGATCCGCAAGATCGATGGCGTCATCTGCGTCGCCGCCGATGCGCCACAGACGGTTGCGGCGGTGAACGAGCGTCTCGGCCTCAAGGGCCTGACGCGTCAGAGCGCCGAATGGGCGACTGACAAACTGGCGATGAAGCAACGCTTTGCCGAATGCGGCGTGCCGGTCCCATGGTTCTCGGGCGTCGAATCCGCCGATCAGCTGAAGCGCATTTTTGCCGAGCGTGGACCGAATCTTGTCATCAAACCGGTGGACTCGCGCGGATCGCGCGGCGTTCAGCGCTTGTCGCATGTTCGCGATCTTGGCAAAGCCTTCGCGTTCGCCCGCGACTATTCGCCGACCCAACGGGTGATGGTCGAGCAGTACCTGCCGGGGCCGCAGGTTTCGACCGAATCTCATGTGGTGGATGGGGTCTGCTACACCTCCGGCTTTTCCGATCGCAATTACGAATACCTCGACAAGTACGCACCCTATTTCATCGAAAACGGCGGCGACATGCCGACGGCTTTGCCGGATGACATTTACGAGCGCGTGCTCGATGTACAGGCTAATGCAGCCGCCGCACTTGGCGTTACCCACGGCACCGTCAAGGGCGACATCGTCGTGCATGACGGCGAGGTCTATGTAATCGAACTGGCGGCGCGGCTGTCCGGCGGATTTTTCTGCACCCAGGAAATCCCGATGAACACCGGCGTCGATTTCATCGGCTGCGCCATTCGCGTCGCGCTCGGCGAAAATCCGGCGCCGGAAGAAATGACGCCGAAATTCCAGAAGTTCATCACCCAGCGCTACATCTTCCCGGATCCCGGCACCGTGGTGGCAACCTCGGGCGCCGAAGAGGCGCGGAAGGTTCCCGGCATCCTGGAAGTAAACATCACCGCCAAGAAAGGCGACGTGATCCCGCCCGCCGGCGACAAACGTCCGTCCGGTGCCATGGTAATCGCAACCGGTACCGATCGCGCCGAAGCCCGCGCCAACGCGGCGGCCGCGCTATCGCGCATCAAGGTCGTCACGCAATGACGGCGGCCGCCTCTGCCCTCGCGGCCGAAGCGGGCTCGCTGAACCTGTTTGCCTTCTTCCACCTCAACCTCGCCTATTCCTCCATCGAAGAGGAGCAGCGCGGCGAGGTGATCGAGAAGTGCTACAAGCCCCTCCTCCGGCTGGCGGAACGGGTTGGACCGATCGGCATTGAGGCTTCCGGGTTTACCCTGGAAGAAATCGCGCTGCGCAGTCCCGAATGGATTGCCGATCTCAAGCGGTTGATCGCGGCGGGCAAAGTCGAGTTCATCGGCTGCGGCTACAGCCAGATGATCGGACCCTTGGTGCCGTGGCGCGTGACCGAAGCCAATCTCAGAATTGGCAATGAAATTTATCTGGAGCTTCTCGACGTCAAGCCACGCATCGCGCTGGTCAATGAGCAGGCCTATTCCGGCGGTTTGGTCGGGCTTTATCTCGATGCGGGTTACGACGCGCTGATCATGGACTGGGACAACCCCGGTTCCACCCACGATTGGCCGGTAGAAACTGGCTATGGCGTGCAACGCGCTTTCGGCGCGGACGGACACAGCATTGCGCTCCTCTGGTCCAACACCGTCGCTTTCCAGAAGCTGCAGCGCTACGCCCACGGCGATATCCCGCTGGAGGACTATCTTGCCTATATCCGCCGTCAGCGGGGAACTGCCGAGCGCTCCTTGTGCGTCTATGCCAGCGACGCTGAGATTTTCGATTTCCGTCCCGGCCGCTACAAAACAGAAGAAGCCATTGGTGCCGTTTCGGAATGGACGAAGCTGGAAGATGCCTTTGCGGCCTTGGCTGGCGAACCAGGCTGCAAAGTCGTTAGACCTTGCGATCTGCTCGACAAGGCGGGCGGCGCCGTCCTGCGGCTTGAAACCCCGGCCGTACCGATCCCGGTCAAGAAGCAGCGCAAATACAATCTGTCACGCTGGGCAGTGACCGGACGGGACGATCTCTTCATCAATGCTGCCTGTCAGCGGCTGTACGAGGCGCTGGTCGCAAGCGATGCCGAGCCTTGGGCATGGAAAGAGTTGTGCTGGCTGTGGGCGAGCGATTTTCGCACCCACATCACCGCCGAACGTTGGGCCGGACTTGAACGCCGCCTCAACGCCGCTTTGCAGCGCTTTCCTCTTCCCGAGGCGCCGCAACCGCCTGCGCCAACGGGCCCTGCCGTCACCGGACGCCTTATCGACATCGCGACACCCACCGTCACCGCGCGTCTCGATCGCCGCCGCGGGCTGGCGCTGGCGGATGTGCGTTTCAACGGGGGTAAGCCGCTGATCGGCATGCTGCCGCACGGGACCTTCGAGGACATCGCCTTGCAGGCCGACTGGTACACCGGCAACGCCGTGTTCGAAGGCCCGGGCGAGCACAAGGTCACCGATCTCGAATGGGGCGAGGCGCACGTCTGGCGGGACGGCAGCGATATGCTGGCGTTCGCCCGTATCGCAACACCCAAAGGTCCGATCGAAAAGACGATTCGGTTCCATGGCAAGGTGCCGCAGATCGATTTCGACATCGCGTTCCATTGGAACGACTGGGGGCGAGGCTCGCTGCGGCTGGGCCATGTCACCTTCCTGCCAGACGCATTCGATTGGGACGCGCTCCGGTTAATGACCCACAACGGTGGTAAGGATTGCGAAACCTTTGCCCTCGGCGGCCAGACCATCGATCACGGCGCGCCGGTGTCGTTTCTGGTTTCCGCCTCGCACGGCCTCGGAATGACCGAAGGGTGGACCGAAATTGACGATGGCCAGAACGGGGTCCGTATCACCGTCGACCGGGCCACGGCGCCGCTGCTCGGCCTTTTCACCCAGCGACACCTTAAGGGCGGGATGTTCTGCCAGTTCGCACTGTCGGCACTCGAACTTGACGACACCCGCAAGCCGACGCCGCTCCAAATCGCGCCCCGACGGTTCCGATTCAGCGTAAACGGCTCCTTTCCGTCAGGATCTTGTTAACCGCAATCTGCAACGATTGGCCCCGACATGACGAGTGGTAGTCCCATGGCCCAGCGGGCGAAAAAAGTCTTTCTCGGCGGCGACACCGAAACCGAAACCAAGTCGGAACTGCGGGATTTCTCCCAGCCCTGGCTCGATCTCAACGACAAGCAGCTTCTGGTTACCGGCGGCACAGGATCGTTCGGCAACCATTTCGTCAAAACCGTTCTCAGCCAGTAC
Organism: Alphaproteobacteria bacterium; assembly: GCA_023259375.1. Lineage (GTDB taxonomy): Bacteria > Pseudomonadota > Alphaproteobacteria > Micropepsales > Micropepsaceae > Rhizomicrobium. The sequence continues at coordinate 6,321 of JAHFQC010000080.1, read as the reverse complement.
AAGCCGAAGCGACTGATCATCTATTCGCGCGACGAGTTGAAGCAGTATGAGATGCAGCAGCGCTTCCCGCACGAGCAGTATCCGTGCATGCGCTTCTTCATCGGCGACGTGCGCGACCGCGACCGGCTCGAACTCGCCATGGCGAACGTTGATTACGTCGTCCATGCCGCGGCACTGAAGCAGGTCCCGGCCGCCGAATACAATCCGTTCGAATGCATCCGCACCAACGTGCTGGGCGCCGAGAACCTTGTTTATGCCGCGCTGCACCGCGACGTGAAGAAGGTGATCGCTCTGTCGACCGACAAGGCCGCCAATCCCGTCAATCTCTACGGCGCTTCCAAGCTGGCGTCGGACAAGATTTTCGTCGCTGCCAACAACCTGTCCGGCGCCGACGGCACCAAGTTTGCCGTGGTGCGCTACGGCAATGTGTTTGGTTCGCGCGGCAGCGTGGTTCCGTTCTTCAAGAAACTCGCCGAGTCCGGTGCCCATGAACTGCCGATCACCGACGCTCGCATGACCCGCTTCTGGATCACGCTGACGCAAGGCGTGAACCTGGTGCTGTCGTCGATGGAAATGGCCAAGGGTGGCGAAATCTTCGTGCCCAAGATTCCTTCCACCACCATCACCGGTCTGGCAACGCTCTTGGGGCCGCAGCTGCCGCAAAAGATCGTCGGCATCCGGCCGGGCGAGAAACTGCACGAAACCATGATCCCGGCTGATGATGCCCATTGCACGCTGGAACTCACCGATCGCTTCGTGATCCTGGCGAGTTTCGCGGCTGCTCTGCGCGAAGCTTATATCAACCGCGGCGCCAAGCCGGTGCCCGAGGGGTTCGCCTATTCGAGCGACAGCAATCCCGAGCAGCTTGACGCCCGCGGACTGCAACAGCTTTTGGCGCAGGCTTACGCATGACCACGCCCTTGCCCGAGCCGAAGAACGCACAGCCGTTCCTTCCCTACGGCCGGCAAGTCATCGAGGACGATGATATCGCGGCCGTGACGGCGGCTTTGCAAAGCGACTTTCTCACCACCGGGCCGCTGGTGGAAAAATTCGAAGCAGCTTTGGCGACCGCGGTACGGGCCGAACAAGTGGTGGTCTGCTCCAACGGAACGGCAGCGCTCTACATCGCAGCGAAGGCACTGGGTATCCACCCTGGTTCGAAAGTCATCGTACCGTCGTTAACGTTCCTGGCGACCGCCAGTGCGCCCCATCTTGCAGGCGCCGACATCGTTTTTGCCGATGTCGATCCTGAGACCGGCCTGATGCGCGCCGAGGACTTGGAAAATGCGCTGCAGCGCACCGGCGACGCGGATGCGCTGTTCAACGTTCATCTCAACGGCCAATGCGGAGCCGTGGAAGCCATCCACGAAATCGCTCGCCGGCACGGCCTCAAAATCGTCGACGATGGCTGCCATGCGCTCGGCACCAGCTATCGTCTCGGCGGCGCCGAGAAACTGGTCGGCGAAAATGCGCTTTCCGACATGACCGTTTTTTCGTTCCATCCGGTGAAGACCGTGACGATGGGTGAAGGCGGCGCGGTGACTGTCAACGATGGCCGCCTTGCCGAAGCACTGCGGTTGCACCGCAATCACGGCATGACTCGCGACGCCGAAGAGTTCGAGACCGTCGAGGATGCCTTTGAGCGAACCGGCCACCCTAATCCTTGGTATTACGAGCTGGTCGAACCGGGATTCAATTGGCGTGCGACCGATATTCAGTGCGCGCTCGGTTTGACCCAACTCGCCAAGCTGACGCGGTTTTCCGCCCGCCGGCGCGCGCTCGCCGCGGCCTACGATTCGCTTTTGGCGCCGCTCAAGCCGGCTCTCAAGCCGGTGGCACATACCGACTGTCTGCCAACACTGCATCTCTATCCGGTTCTGATCGATTTTGCCGCCTGCGGCCAAACCAGAGCCGAGGTCATGGCGCGCCTGCGCGACGAAGGCATCGGAACCCAGGTCCATTATTACCCGGTGCACCGCCAGCGCTATTATGCGGACCGCTACGGCCTCACCGATCTGCCCGGCGCGGACGACTACTATAGGCGGGTGCTCAGCCTGCCGTTTTACGCTTCGATGGTGCTTTCCGACGTCGCGCGCGTCGTCGAAACACTGCGCCGCGTCCTGCATCTCTGAAACAATCTGCACGAAAAAAGAATGGCGGCCGGGGTGAAACCCGACCGCCTTTTCTTTTTGTACCCCAACCCACGCCCCGGGGAAGGAGGTCCACGACCTCCATCAACGGTGAAGAGCGGCGGGCGCCGGGCGCCCACCGCTTCAAGACAAAACTTACTGGAACAGAGACAACACGACCTGCGGCGACGAATTGGCGATCGACAGAGCCTGGACACCGAGCTGCTGCTTGGTCTGCAGCGAGGTGAGTTTGGCGCTTTCGGCGGCCATGTTCGCGTCGACCAGGTTGCCGATGCCGCTGGTGAGCGTATCGGACAGCTTGGACACGAAGTTGAGCTGAATCGAGTACTTCTTCGCACCGGCCGAGAAGGACGCCAGAGCCTTGTTGACGTTGGTCAACGCGGTCTGGACCGTTCCGACCATCGCGGTCGCGCCGCTCTGAACCGAAATGTTGGAAGTGGCAGAGAGACCGATGCCGGAGAGCGACAGGTCCTGATGCTGGACGGTGATCTTCTTGGTACCGTCAGCCGAAGCCAGCGCCGTGATGTCGTCGGCGCCGCTCTTGATCAGGTTGAACCCGTTGAACGAAGCATTGTCCACGATCGTCTGAATCTGATCGCGAAGAGCTGTGAAGTCATTGTTCAAGGCCACGCGGCTTGCCGTATCGATCGACTTATCGGCCGATGCGAGAGCCTTCGCCTTCATCTGGATCAGCAGATCGGAGATCGACTGACCAGCCGACATCGCCACGTCCACGGCGCTGATGCCGCGATTCAAGCTGTCGGAAACGGCGCTGTAAGCGGCGACGTTGCCGCGCATGTTCTGGGCGATGGCGTACGTGGCGCCGTCGTCTTTCGCAGACGCGACTTTCATGCCGGTGCTGATGGCGCTTTGGGTTTGCGCCATGCTGGCCTGCGTACCGGACAGATACTGCAGGGCGGTCATTGCACCTTGGTTGGTATTGACGCTAAGCATTGGATTACTCCGTTCTGGTTTTCACACGAGCGTTTTGCTCTAGGGGGCGTTTTGCCCCGCAGCCCAGTATCGCAAGCGCCGTGCCGCGGCTTGCTTAAGGGCGTGGTAACTTCGTTTTGGGAACGGAGGTCTGCCAAAGCGGACCGGTGCGAACTTGCCGCTGGATCGGATTTGCCGGGCAGTTCTTGCCGCTACCGGGCAAATTCTGCCGAGACACGGAATTATTTGCCGAGATATCGAAGGCGCGCGACGGGGGGCAAAATGAAAAGACAAAAAAAACGGCGTGGAACCTGAGGTTCCACGCCGTCCATTCCTTGCCCCATGGAAATTTCTTATTGGAACAGAGACAACACAGCCTGTGGCGCTGAATTGGCGATCGACAGAGCCTGAACGCCCAACTGCTGCTTGGTCTGCAATGCCGTGAGTTTGGCGCTTTCTTCGGCCATGTTCGCATCGACCAGGTTGCCGATGCCGCTGGTGAGCGTGTTGGACAGCTTGGAGGTGAAATCGAGTTGGATCGAGTACTTCTTCGCACCGGCCGACAACGAGGCCAACTTCTTGTTGACGTCGGTCAACGCGCTCTGGACCGTTGCCACCATCGCGGTCGCGCCGCTTTGAACGGAGATATTCGACGTTGCGCTGAGGCCGATGCCGGTCAACGACAGGTCCTGATGGACTACGGTGATCCTCTTGGTGCCGTCAGAGTTGGCCAGTGCGGTAATGTCGTCTGCGCCTGACTTGATCAGGTTGAAGCCGTTGAACGACGCGTTATCGACGATCGCCTGGATCTGATCGCGCAAAGCCGTGAAATCATTGTTGAGAGCCGTTCGCGAGGCCGTGTCGATCGACTTATCGGCCGACGCGAGAGCCTTCGCCTTCATCTGGATCAACAGATCGGAAATCGACTGGCCGGCCGACATCGCCACGTCCACCGTGGAAATGCCGCGGTTGAGGCTGTCCGCCACAGACTGGTAGCCAGCAACTGCGCCGCGCATGTTCTGAGCGATAGCATAGGTTGCGCCGTCATCCTTCGCAGAAGCGACCTTATAGCCCGTGCTGATGGCAGACTGCACCGTGGACATGTCGCCTTGGGTCTTGGTCAGGTACTGCAGCGCAATCATTGCGCCGTTGTTCGTGTTGACGCTCAGCATAGTGTTTTCTCCACTTCCGTCTCTGGGACGGCGGTTTTTCCATGGGGCTCATCGCCTCGCTTCCCCTTTCGCAACCGCCGTGCCAGCAGCACCAACCAACAAGCATTTGAAAACAATGGGGGAAATTACTAACTGGCATTTCCGGGCAATGGACAAAACTTGCCGACCGGCAAAAAAGAAGAGGCCGGAGTTGCCTCCGGCCCCCATCAAAACGCGCGAGCGATATCGGACTACATGGCGCCCTGCAGGCCCTGCATGATCGAGCGGTTGATCTCGATCAGCGGATCGAGGGACGCACCACTGCGCATCACGTCCTTGGAATAGCGGGTCACGAACAACGAAAGTGAGACGATATTGGCGCGCACGCCGTCGGGCAGCTTGTTGTTCTCGTCCAGGCAATCAGCCGCCAAAAGCCGCCACAGCTTGCGATTCCAGTCGATGGCTTCGCAAAGTGGTCCGCCCGTACGCTTTTCGCGCTGAGCTGTGATCAAGGCGCCGGTTACCTGGCCGAACAGCCGATACTCGGTATCACGTGGATTCTCAGTAATTTGCTGCGTGTTTTGATACGCTTTGAGGGTCATAACTCAGCCGCTCCCGTTCGAATTCGAACAATTTCCTGCATTGCATAAGGGCCCGGTAGTAGGAACCACTCATTACATCACGACTGATCTCGACACAGGCTGCCAGGGCTTCGCGATTTTCGATCGCCCCCATGAACTCGGTCATGCGCAGTGCAAAATCATCGTAGTACTGATCACTTCCATCCGGATCCATGTACAGCATCATGATCGGAAGATAGATACGCCTTGCGGGTGTATTGGCCTCTTCCGGCTGCATGATGTCTTTCTCACGCAAAAGGCATGCCTTGTTCTGCACGATCAGGGTGGCGCGTTTTTCTCCATTGGTCAGGACCGCGCCATTGATGACGAATTTTTCGCCCGGTTTGAGGGAAAGCTTTAAAGGCATCCGTGACTCCCTTGTCAGGTGAGCCCATTTTAGGTTGGCCGGAGTTAAGAATTCCTGTTCGAAATCGAGCGATCATCTTCACCCCTGCTTAAGGAGAATTCGGCTCTTATTTGCCTGAAATTTCTGGGTGGAATCGCGAATGGCCAAGGTTGCCCCTTCGCCCGGCGTGCTGAGCCTGTCCGCAGTGGATGCCAAGCTCGCGGCGCTGGCCAAACTCGAAGCGCTTTCCGAGGAACTTGGCGGCGAAGTCAAGCGACACCAATCCGATCGCTGTGTCCGCGAAGCCGTTCAGGCCTGGCGCCAGGGCGATTTCGACGCGGCGGGTCAGGCGGCCATGCACGCCACCAAGATCGACGACACCAACGCGCGCGCGTTCCACATCCTTGCCATGTATCTCGATCGTCTTGGTCATCTGCACAAGGCCCTCGTCACCTACGAGCACGCCTTTCAGCTTGATCCCAACGATCCCGAACTCCTCATCAACCTCGGCACCATGGCCTGGAAGCTGAAGTTCGAAGAGGGTGCGGCCAAGATGTTCCAGCTCTACATCGCATCCAATCCCGATTCACCGCTCGGGTACAACAATCTCGGAACCGTTCAGAGCGAAATGGGCGACCGCGAGACGGCCATCGAGACCCTGCGCGGCGCCCTCATCCGCATGCCGGAGCAATCCATTCTGTGGAACGCATTGGCGACAGTGTTGGCGGAATCCGGCCGCGCCGAGGAAAGTTTGGTCTTCTATCAGGAAGCCATCCGCCTCGAGCCGACGTATGCCCGCTTCTATCACAATCTCGGCTTCGCCTATCAACATCTCGGTCGCCTCGACGAGGCCAATGCCGTCTACGAAAAGGCCATGGAGTACGTCCTGGATCCGGATGAAGCCCGCGAAACCAAACATTCGCGCAGCCTATGTTTGGTTGGCATGGGACGTCTCAAGGAAGGTTTCACCGATTACGAATGCCGCCGCGAAGAGCAGTTCCGCGGCTACCTGCATCACGTGATCGAAGCGCCCTATTGGAACGGCGAACCGATCGAGGGCAAGCGCGTCCTGATCGTGGCGGAACAGGGCCTCGGCGATGAAATCATGTTTGCCGAGTACC
>JAHFQC010000008.1:91397-114080 GCA_023259375.1 Alphaproteobacteria bacterium | reverse complement strand
CAGGCGCCAGATTGCTGTCGGTGATCAGGGTCGACACTTTTGAGAGGTCGCAGACTGCGTGACCGGCCGAATTGGCGAACTTGCTGCTATCCGCAAGAACGACCAGTTCGTCGGCCATGGTCAGCAATTTCCGCTCAGCTTGCACGAGAATGACGTCGCTCTGCATCAGGCCGAAGTGACTAATGCTGGCGCACCCCATGAACATCCGCGCGGCGCGGAAATTGCGGGGCGTTTCGTCCTCGAACGGATTGAGGACGATGTTCTGCTCGCGAAACACCACACCGCCCGTGATCGAGACTCCGGTGTTGGGCTGCTGCAGCAAGGCGCTGACGATATGGAGCGAATTGGTCAGGACCTGCAGTCCCAGATGCTCGAGATGCGAACACATCTGCAGCGTCGTGCTGCCACCGTCGATGATGATGGCATCGCCCGGCCGGCACAGCGCCGCGGCGGCCTTACCGATCGCTTCTTTTTCCTTGCGGTAAAGATTGATGTTCTCCTGGAACGGAGCGCCCTGCAAATGGACACCGCTGATCTGCGACATTCCAGCCAGCTGGGCGCCGCCGCGAACCCGCGACAGCTTTCCAGCATCCTGGAGCCGCTCAAGATCACGGCGCAGCGTTGCCGGCGAAACCGGCAGCCTGCTCGACAACTCCCGAAAAGAAATGAACCCGCCTTGCTCAAGCAGGTTCAGAATCATCCGGTCGCGTTCACTGGAATGCATCCAAATGCTCGTAGACTCGCTCCAACAGGATAAATACCTATCACAAAGTGCAATGTCGTGTAGAGAATCCGGTGCCGCCCAGGATCAGGCGGACGGAGCCAACGTCCAGCGCTGCAAGTTGAGCGCTGAGGGCAGCGGGCAGACGTCAAAGCGCCGGGCAAGCGCAATCAGCTGATCCGTCGTCAGCGACTGGCGCAGGCCGCCCATCGATATGACTTTCACCAGGATTTCTGCCGATTTCTCCGCCGTGTCGATCAGCCCGAAGGCCTCGTCCAGCGATTGACCGCGCCCGAAAACGCCGTGGTACTGCCACAGGACTAGCGGATGCTTGGCGATCATGGTCGCCGTCTCGGTGCCGATTTCGGCCGTACCGGGTACCATCCACGGAAGCGTCGCCACACCGTCGGGAAATACGACGAGACACTCGGTGCTGCCTTCCCAAAGCGCGCGCGTGACGTTGGCGGTGTTGAAATCGAGAACGTAAGACAGGGCGATCAGATTGGTCGCATGGCAATGGACGACAACCCGGTCGGCATTGCCCGGTATGGATTGCAAGGCGTGGTGCGATTGCATGTGGGCCGGCAATTCCGACGTCGGGACTCCACCGTCCCGCAAACCCCACAAAATCTCAATGTCGTCACCGCTGTCGCTCACCCGGCACACGGCAATGTTGGCTTCCGGATCGATCGCAATGTTGCGGAAATACTTTCCCGAACCGGTCACGAGAAAATACTGGCCCGCCAATTCCGGCAGGGCGGTCCCGAGCGGCACGCGGCTGCGAACACTCCAGCCCGGCAGATAGGGCGCAACATCCTCTGGGAACAACCGCAAGGTGATGTTGCCGCCATTTCGCTCATTCCAGCCCTTTTGCCAAAGGTCCGCCGTGGTTTTGATCATTCCTGCGACAAACCAGGACGACACCACGTCATTCGAATCAACGCCACTAATCGCTGTAGTTCTCACGTTACGGCATTCCCTTCGGCGATCACAGGCATCAATTTCACTGAGACAATACTATCACGTACGATCAATAACAATCATTTTTGATGGTTTCGCACCGTCCGCCCGTGCGTCAAAACCGGCCGCACCGATCAGATCCGCAAGCGCCCCCTTTTGCGAATTGTCCCGGCAAGCATTTGGATATCCATTAGCGGTGCCGGGATTTGGCGGGGAGCTGGAGTGCGGCACCCAGGGAAGGATGGGGCAAAGAATGCCGCACTCGCTCAAGCCATCGTGAGGGATGCGATTACACGACGCGTGCAATAAACACCATTTACAGTGCGTTATCAATCATTTTTGATCATAATCGGGCATTTAGCAGCAGGTCGAGCGACGGAGCGATAATCGTAGCTTTTGTCCCTCCAACCGCAACGGAATTGAAGGCGCCAATGACCAGATCAGGCCTCCCTCGCCGCGACATTATTAAAGCAGGCGTAATCGGGTCAGCGGGACTGATGGATCCCGACTTGCTGACGACCTCCGCCGAAGCAAGCTCCGCGCACCAGCCCGAAACGGCTCCCGACCGGCTTGGCGAAGTTTTCCAGACACCGCCCAGCCACGCCAAACCGCACACTCTGTGGCATTGGATGAACGGTAACGTCAGCAAGGAAGGCATCAGCGCCGATCTTGAAGCCATGCACCGGATCGGTCTTGGCGGCGCGATGATGTACAGCCTCAGCTATCAGGTCCCGCAAGGTCCGGTACGCTATGCCAGCCCGGCCTGGCGAGAGATGGTGGCGCATGCCGCCAAGGAGGCAGACCGGCTCGGACTTGAGCTCGGCATGCACAACGCCTCGGGCTGGTCTTCCACCGGCGGCCCGTGGATTACGCCCGATCTCGCCATGCAATCGGTGGTGTGGAGCGAAACCCGCGCCAATGGCCCCGGCTCGTTTGCCGGAACTCTGACGAAGCCCGAGGCGGGCAAGTTCGGCGACTATTACCGCGATATCGTTGTTCTCGCCTGCCGCACACCGGCTGTGGAACGGCAAAGCCTTGAGAGCGCCTGCGTTCGGATCTCGACGAGTCTTCCGAACGACAAACCCAAACCGTTCCGTGGCCGCACCGATCAACTGAATCTGGCTTTCGAAACGCCGAGCGGAAAACCGCAATACATAACGCTGTCATTCGAGAAACCGTTTACGGCGCGCGGGCTCTGCATCAAGTCGGAAGCCGGTCACGGCCCAGTCACCTGCACGGTGGAGACCTCAGACGACGGCACACATTATCAATCCGCGGCGCGCTTCGTCCTGCCCCGGCGCGGCATGCCCAATATCGCCTTCGATCCGGTCGCGGCGCGTTTCTTCCGCCTCGCCTTCACCGGGGAAGTTCAGGATCGCCTTCCCTTCACAGTCAGCCGCATCGATCTTTTGACCGGCTACCGCCTGCCCGATTTCAACGCCAAGGCCGGGTTTGCCTTGATGGACCGGTTCGTGCCGCAATGGAGTGCGAACTGCCCGCCCGATGAAATCTACCATCGCGCCGATATCGTCGATGTATCCGATCGCTTGCGAGCCGACGGCAGCCTCGACTGGACCGTGCCCGACGGCGAATGGACCATCCTGCGGTTCGGCTATGCCCCGAACGGCGCGACCAGCATGCATCCGGAGCCGGGTGGCGACGGTCTCGAAGTCGACAAGATGAACCCGGCAGCGCTGGACGTGCATTTCACCGCATTCATCGATGCGGTGACGAAGGATGTCGGCCCCTTGGCGGGCAAAAGCCTGACCACGCTTCTGGTCGACAGCTACGAGGTCGGCCCGCAGAACTGGACCGGGCAGTTCCGCGAAGAATTCCGGCGCCGCTGCAACTACGACATCGCGCCGTTCATGCCGGTGCTGACCGGACGCATTGTCGACAACGCCGAAACCACCGAACGGGTGCTGTGGGACTTCCGGCGCACCATCGCGTCCCTGTTCGTCGAGAACTATTACGGCCACTTCCAGATGCGCTGCCGTGAACGCGGACTGAAGTTCGCCTCGGAACCCTATATCGGACCCTTCAGCATCATCGACGCCAGCGCGACGAGCGATCTGGCGCTGGGCGAGTTCTGGAGCGGCCATCTGTTTCCCGAAAACATCTCATTAGCCCGCCGGGTCACTGCCGGTTCGCGCTTGCGCGGACGCACCATTGCCGGTGCCGAGGCGTTCACCAGCCGCTTCGACATAGACCGCTACACACTCGATCCCGCCGCGATGAAAACGACCGGCGACGCCCAGTTCTGCGAGGGCATTACACGGTTCTACTTCCATCGCTTTGCGCACCAGCCATGGCTGGACAAGGCGCCGGGCATGATGATGGGTCCTTACGGCCTGCATTTTGATCGCACGCAAACATGGTGGGAGCCTGGCCGCGCCTGGATCCAATACATCACCCGCTGCCAGCATCTATTGCAACAAGGAACGCCGGTTGCCGATATCCTCTGCTTCGATGGCGAAGATGGTCAGGTCCAATCGCGCTGGAACGGCAAAACCCTGCCGGACATTCCGGACGGCTACAACTATGATTTCGTCAATCGTGACTATCTGCTGACGGCAGAAGTCCAGGGCGGCGCCATCGTGCTCGCCAATGGTGCGCGGTACGCTGTTCTCATGCTGCCCGACGTGCACCACTATACCCTGCCCGTCGTGCGCAAATTGGCGGTACTGGCAAAAGCTGGGGCTCTGATCCTTGGCGCGCCGCCGACCCATTCCCCCAGCTATTCCGATTTCGACGATGGAGATCGCGAACTGCGAACCCTCGTTGCCGAAGTGTGGGGAGATTGCGATGGCACGCGAAAGACAAGCCATCGCGTCGGCAAAGGCGCGGTCTATTGGGGTGAAACGATCGCCAATATGCTCACGGCGCTGCGCATCGCACCGGACTTCAGCGCTGGAACTGCACGCCCGGACCTGCGCTTTGCGCATCGCGCCGTGGCTGATGCCCACATCTATTTCGTCTCGAACCAAAGCGATCGTGAGATTTCGACGACGTGCGCTTTTCGCGTGACCGGAAAGGCGCCGGAGATCTGGAATCCCGAAACGGGCCGCCGCGATGGAGCGCCGCTCTACCAAAAGCGCGCCGGAACGACCGAGGTGGCTCTGACATTGCCGCCTACAGGTTCTCTGTTCGTCGTCTTTCGCAAACCGCTCGTACGTCGCCATCCGGTGGCGATTGCCAGCAATCTGGCACCGGACCAGATCGTTCCGGCAAAAGACGGCTTTATCGCGACAGCGTGGGCTGCCGGCCAGTATCGGATCAGTTTGGCTGACGGGCACCAATTACGCACTGATGTCCAGTCACCGCCAGCGCCGGTCAACATTGACGACCAGTGGGCCGTAACCTTCCCGCCGGATCGCGGCGCGCCGCCGCGCATTGTTCTCGATCATCTGCAGTCCTTGTCCGAAAACACGGACCCGGACGTGCGCTATTTTTCCGGAACAGCCCGATATAGCAGAAGCATCGAACTTCCCGCCTTGCCGCGGGATATTGAAATCTGGCTCGATCTCGGCGAAGTGAAAAACCTCGCCCGCGTCCTCATCAACGGGCACGACCTCGGCGTGATATGGAAACCGCCATTCCACCTGCCGATCACCTCTGCTGTGCGTCCCGGCGAAAACAAGATCGCGGTTGAGGTCACAACGCTATGGCCCAATCGCCTGATCGGCGATGAGCAGTTGCCGGACGACTGCGACTGGAAACGGGTGCCCGAGCGCGGCATGTATCTCACGGCTTGGCCGCAATGGATGCTCGAGCATCGGCCACGCCCCACCAAACGCGTGACGTTTGCGATCTGGAAATTCTACGACAAGGATGCGCCGCTGCTGCGCTCGGGCCTGATTGGGCCGGCTTCCATCCGTTTCGCCCGCAAAATCCATTTCAAGCTCTAGGAGACAATCGTGAAAAGCTTTCGAACGCACAGATTGGCGACGTGCGCACTGGCCTTGATCGGAGTTGGCCTTAATGGGGCCCATGCACAAGCCTCGGTCTCCTTTGCGGACAGAGTCTGCAATATCAAGGACTATGGCGCCGAAGGTGCGAGACTAACGCCCGAAACCACGGCGTTTCAGAAAGCCATCGACGACTGCGCTGGCAAAGGCGGCGGTACCGTCGAAGTCCCGCGCGGCTGGTATTACACAGGTCCCATTTTCCTCAAGAGCAACATCCGGCTGAACATCGCCAAATACGCGGTGGTGCAGTTCGCGACAGATCCATCCCTCTACGGAACGACCCAGCATCCGGTTACTCCGGAGGGAAAAAACGCCGACGTTGCGCTCGTCAACGTTCGCAACGCCGAGAATGTCGCGATTACCGGCGAAGGTACGCTCGACGGCCAGGGCAACGTCTGGTGGGAATGGATGCGCAATTTCTGGCGTGATTCCGAAGCGGCCCATTCCGGCGCCGCCAATCAGCGCCAGAAAGTTACGCGCCCACGCCTTCTGCTCGCCACGCACTCGAAGAACCTTCTGATCGAAGGCGTCACGCTGACGAATGCCCCCTCGTTCCACGTCGTACTGACCGATATGGACGACGTGACCATCCGCAAGACCTCGATCCTGTCACCTGCGCCGTCGCCAAACACCGACGCCATCGACCCGATCAACAGCCGCAACGTCCTGATTGAGGACAATGTGATCAGCTGCGGCGATGATATCGTGGCCATCAAGGGATCAGGCTTTGATCCCAAACATCCTGACGCGGTTACGTCGAACATCGTCATCCGCAACAACAAGATCTTCGCCGGTCACGGCGTTTCGATCGGCAGCGGCACGTCCGGCGGCATCCACCACGTCGTGATCGAGAACAACGAGTTCGTCGGCTCGCTGCATGGCTTCCGCATCAAGACGCGGCGCGGTTATGGCGGCGAGGTTTCCGACGTCACGTTCCGCAACAATACCATGCGCGACGTCCAGAACGTCCTCACCATCTCGAGCTATTTCCAGTACGCCCCCCTCGATCTCAAGAAGGCCGGGGGCGAACTGGGCAAAGGCGGCATGATGATCCTCGATCTGATCTATCCGCCCGAGGACGAGCCGGCGCAGCCTTTCGTCAAGAACCAGACGCCGGACATTCACGACATTACCGTTGAAGGTCTGACCGTCACCGGCGCGGAGGCCGCCGGCATTGTGTTCGGCTTGCCGGAGAAGGAACTCACGGCCATCACCTTCCGCGACGTGCACATCGAGGCGAAGACTGGCCTCATCGTGCGCAACGCCAGGGTTCGCACCGACAAGGCAGTCATCTCGGTCAAGACCGGTAAGCCCGTCGAACTGCAACGGCACGGCACGGTCACATCGGGCAAGAAGTAGCCCTCGTTTTTCCTATTTCACAAACTAAAGGCGCGTCCGATGAATTCGGTCGCGCCTTTGCTTTTAGGAGGAAAAGGAACGCGGGGATTATCGCTACGCTCAACCGACCGCCTTCATCTCGTCGCCGTCGGGGTTGAGAAGGACTTTGACGTCATTGTCCCAGATCATGCAGGCGGCCGTCTTGGGCGCGAACTTCGTCCATGATGGAATTCCAGCATGGTTTGGATCACCGGTACGGGCGAACTGGATCCACGTATCCGCCATCTTTTCGGAGAGAGCCATCGGCACTGGACCGCCGCCCGTCATGTTTTCCATACGATCGGTATTGAAGAAGACGAACGGCAGTTCGGCGCAGTGGAAGGCGCGCGGGCGGCCATCGAACATCGGCGTCTGCCAATGGAACCAATAGAGATACGCCGGGGCCTTGCCCAGCGCTGCCTTTGACGTGGCCTGTTTGATCGCCGCACGACGAACCGGTGCGGTGGCGATGCGCGAAAACAGGTCAGCGGGTTTTGCATCCGGCGTCCGAGCACGGAATGTGGCGATCACCTTCTTCGCCTTGCCGGGGAAGAACTGTTCGACACGGGTCTCGAGTTCGGCCTCGGTCAATGTCTCGAACCCAGGATTGTTCATGCCATTGGCGAATTCATTGAGCGTGGTCCCGATCATCATCGGCACGTCTGCGGAAATCGCCGATGCTTTGTCGCCGAACGGCGGGGCCGGAATGGTCTTGCCGTCGATAACCGGACCGAAGTTCAGCATCTGCCCCATCTTGGTAACACTGAGCGCCACGCCGACGCGCGGGTTGTTGCGCGCCATCACGGCTTCCGCGGCGAGACGGATGGTCTCATACGGCAGGGTATGAAGCTTGCCGATCGAAGCCGCGTCGATCCCGAGTTCGGCCAGCACGAGATCGGTCAATTTCTGCGACTGGGCCGGCTGGGTCGACAGCGAGAACGATCCCGACTGGACCACGGCGCGATGGAACAAGCCCTTGGCCGCCGGCATGCCCATCAGTGTCGAAACCTTGGCGCCGCCGCCAGACTGACCGAAGATCATGACGCGATTGGGATCACCACCGAACACGGCGATATTGTCATGCACCCACTGCAGCGCCGTGACGATGTCGAGCATGCCAACATTGCCGGACAGGGCATATTTCTCGCCGTACTTCGACAGGTCCATGAAGCCGAGCAGATTGAGGCGGTGATTCAGCGTCACCACCACTACGTCGCCGCGGCGCGACAGATTCTCGCCATCAAAGCACGGCAGGTCGTTGCCCGAACCTGCCGCGAAGCCGCCGCCGTGAAGCCAAACCATGACCGGTCGCTTCTTGTTGTCGTTGATGCCCGGCGTCCAGACGTTCACGCGCAGGCAATCCTCGCCGGTATAGCTGTCGCACCACTGGAACATGAACGCTTCTTCGTCGTTCATGCGGCCGGTGCCTTTATCTTGCGGACAGACGGCGCCATAGGAGCGGCACGAGCGGATGCCTTGCCATGGTCCCGGCTTCTTGGCGGGCTGGAAGCGGCTTTCGCCAGCAGTCGTGTCGCCGTAGGGAATACCTTTGAATGAATAGATGCCGCGGAAGATGGCGCCAGCGATCTTGCCGGTTTCGATGTCGACGATCGCCGTTCCAGCTTTGGCGATAACATTCTGACCACCGGAGACTACAGCCGGCGCCGTTTGTGCAGATGCAGCGCCGACCAGCGCCGGAGCTGCAGCCCCTGCGCCTACCGCCAGTGCCGCACCTTTGAGGATCATGCGTCGGCCGATTACGGACGTGCTGCTTGGCGATTTTTCGCCGTTGAATGCGTTGGTCATCCCCCTACTCCCTGTTGATCCCGCGTGCAGCGATTGCCGACCCTTCGTGCAATCTTTGCCGGACGGGCTTTCGTTTTGTGGTTGCTACTTCCCCAAGTGGCGATCGAAGAATTTCACCATCACGTCATAGGCGTCGCGCGATTCCGGTACGTCGGGATTGTAGAAGAAGCCGTGGAACATCCCTTCCCAGACATGCAAATCCGCCTCGACGCCCGCCTTGACCAGGCGGCTGTGCGTGTAGACGGCCGAACTGAGTTCAAAGCCGCGCGTGCCGGTGATGATCAGCGTCGGCGGAAACTTCGCCAGCACGTCCAGCGATACCGCCGGAGCGACCAGCGGGTCTTTGGTATCGGCGTTGGCGAGATAACCCATGCCGCCGCCGCGCGGTGCCGGCTTACCGTCGGCCGGAGGTGGCGGTGCCATCATCAGACGCGCTTCGCCGGCAGGCGATGAAATATAGTTGGCGTCACCGCCGAACCCTACGCCCACGGTGCCACCAGCGCAGAAGATGCCTATGGCGCCGGGATTCGGCAGGCCATGTTTCTGGAACCATGCCATCGACATGCCGGTCAGCATGCCGCCCGCCGAACAGCCGTAGATGCCGATGTTCTCGGGGCGATAGGTTTTGAGGAGCTCCTTATACGCCGCCGCGACGTCTTCGCTGGCCGCCGGAAACTGGTATTTCGGGCCTTCGCGGTAATCGAGCGACACGATCTTGACGCGGCCGAGCGCCGCGACCGGCACCGATTCCAGCTCGCCGCACGCCGGCCAGCATCCCATGAAACCGCCGCCGTGCAGATTGATCAGAACACGCTTTGCATTGTCGGGCGCAACGCCGGATTTCGGCGTGTAGATATAGGCGTGAACGCCGCCGACCGTCGCGTCTTCGCGGACCACCGGAAAGAGCTCGTATTGGCGCTTCAGATAACCAGCAAGAAACGCAGGAACACCGTTCTGCTGCACCATCTTCTCGGGATGCTGCATGGCAGTGAGATGCTCAGCGAGATACGCCTTCCCCTCCGGACTGAGAAATTCCGAAACAGGAATGGACATCGCCGGAACATGAACGGTGCCGTCTGCATCGACCGTGACGGGATTGGGCGGCATCTTCGGCGTGGGAGCATCGGCCCCAATGGCGGCAACCAGACTCGCGGCGAAGGCGGCGATCAGAAGACCCTTCATGGCGTTACTCCCTGTGCATTTCTATGTTGGCCGCTGTTTTAGACTACCCCTGCTGCAATCGATTGCAAGCATTCTCATGCAAATGTACCGCGAAAACTTGCGGTCTATTGCCGGCGGAGAGCCGCTAAACGGCCAAGTGGCGGTCGAAGAATTTAGCCACGTCACCATAGACCTGATGCGATTCCGCAGACTCCGGCAGGCCGACGTAATCGGCATGCGACAGCGCCTCGATGACAGTGAGTTCAACCGGAACACCCGCGTCGAGAAGCTTGCGCTGGACCCGGACGGTGTTGGACAGGAACAGATCGCGCGTCCCGCACGTCAGGTGGGTCGGCGGAAATCCGCCGAACTCGCCGTAAACCGGCGACAGTTCCGGATCGCGCATGTCGTGACCGGCTGCATAAAGCGTCGCGGCGGCACCAAGAATGCCGTCATACCCGACCAGAGCCTTGTCGGCGCATTCGTTGGTCCAATAGCTGTCACCGGTCTTCGTCAGATCGGACCACGGCGTCCCGGCCCACAACGCGCCCGGCAGCGGAAGCTTTTTCGCTTTGAGGCGATGGACCAATGCCAGCGTCATGCCGCCGCCGGTCGATGTTCCGCAAACGGCAAGATGTTTTGGAGCGCTGCTTGCCGCAAGCGCACGCCACACCGCTTCGGCATCGTCGATCGCGGCCGGATACGGGTGATCAGGCGCCATGCGGTAATCCGGACAAACCACGCGGAATCCGGCGCGCGCCACCAGGATCGCATCTTCCAGGCCAGAGCGGCCAGGCGCATAGACATACGCACCGCCATGGAAGTTGAGAATAATGCGCTGCCGGTTGCGCGGCGAAAGCGACTTCGGCGCAAGCCAGAACACGCGGACGCCGCCGAGTGTACCCTCCCGAATGGAGATTCCATATTTCGCCGACCACGCAGCGACGTTCTTCTCGCTTCCCGCGGCGGCTTCGCTGACGATCGCGTGCCACTCCTCGGCCGAGGCCGGAAGCCGCTTCCAGTTGGGATTGCCCGGAGCGGCAATACGCGCCTGCAAGGTTGGGCTCGCCGTTGTCGGTATAGGAAAGGTACGCGCACAGTCAGCACTGGCGGATCCCGCTGCTGCCGCCAGACCAGTGTATCCCGCCGCCGCTAAAGCCGCATCTCCAAAGAATTGGCGCCGGCTGTATGTCATGGCGGGTTCCTTTCCTGCGGTGCCGCATTCAACTTAACTGGAGCGACCGTCCTGGCGGAAGTTATAGACTTCATTTCCCGCTTCGTCGCTCGCAGCGATGGTGAAGCCGCAATTCTTCAGATTGGCTTCCAGCGTTGCCGTGCAGCCGGCGTTGGACCACCGCAGTTTCAGCTCTTCGCGAGCGGACGCCAGAACTTCCAGCTTGGAGTCGAAGCCAAACGCAGGGCACTGGTTGCGGAACCGCAGCAACGAAAGCTGCTTGGCGACGACGCCCTGCTGCAACCGCTTGCGCGCATCCGCCAAGGCAATGTTGGTCCGGTTGATTTCCTTGTGGCCGCCAGGGCCGGCGTTTTTTACCGCCGCGTGATCGTTCTTGCCCGCAAACAGATCGAGATACCAGACCTGCGGCTTGCCCGGCATGAAGATCTGGATCGCTCGCGCAAGAAGAAGTTTGGCATCGTCCTCGCCCAACGCGCTGTAGTAGGTCGCGTTGACCTGATAATACATGTTCTTGGCGCCGTGCAGGTCTTTGACGTAACCGCCGCGCTCTACAACCGTATTGATGAGCTTCTGAATCTGCTCGTCCGACAGAAGGCCTTTGAGGTCGAGCAGCGGTATGCCGTCGTGACAACCGAGCATGTTGACAACGCGGATGCCCTTCGCGCGCATGTCCCCGATCCACTTGATCAGGAATTCGTTAGTCTGGCGCTCGAACGCGTCGATAATCAGGCCCGGCAGGAAGAAATCGTAGGTCATATAGCCCTTCTGGGCCAAGACCTCGTGTATCTTCTCCTCGTAACGCGCATGGATCTCGGGCAGCAGCGTAAGGCCATACTTGTCGGCAAGCGTCTTCACGCCATTCAGCAGATCCCAAGTTCCAGGATCGTTGAGGAAGTTCCTGGCGCCGGGCTCCTTGGGCGCATAGGCAAAGGCGTCGAGCCGAATAATTTCGGCGCCATATCCCGCCAGCTTCTTCAGCGTGTCATCGTAATATTCCCAGACCAGCGGCGACTTGATGTTCAAATCCATCTGGCCGAGATACTTCCGGCGGGATTCGAGCATGTCAACGACGCTCGCTCTGAAGCGCGCGAACCGGCCGAAGTCGATTTCCGACGGCTTCTTGCCCTCAGAGATCGAGCGGTTGACGATATCAGCCAACTGCTGCGCCGAAACATACTGAATGCCGGAAACCCGCATCAGATCTTGGGCATCGACCTTCTCGTACCGGACCTCCTGATAGAAGGTGTTCCAGTAGGGCTCTTCCTTGCCGTCCGGCATCCGAACCATCAGGATCGGCAAGCCGGGTTTGCGGAAGAACATGTCCTGGATGTAGTCGCGATTGGGCAGAATGTAGCCCTCGTCCGTCATCGGGCCGCAGCCCTTCCAGAACCGGTTCCAGTTGATGAAGAAGTCCTTGTATTCCGATGCGTCGCCGTTCTTCAGGATGTCCTGGAACGGACGCGACAAAACCGAGGAATGGTTGAGCACGAAGTCCAGTTTCAACGCGATGCCGAGACGGCTCAAATTCTTCAGGTCGCCGGTTGAGGCATAAACCTCATTGAGATCGTAATCGATAACCGAGAAACCGCGATCGAGATCGGTGTTGAATATGCTGGGCAGAACGTAGAATGCCTGGAACACATCACTGAATTCCGGCGATTGCAGCAGCGCCACGATGTCGGCCAGCGTCCCTCCAATGCTGTCCGGGTAGGCGTTCAACATCGGTCCCGAATTCATCTTCGCTGCGCTTCCGTCCTTGTCGTCATTGGTCATAAACGGCCCCTATGCCTGCTCCGGACGAGACAGTGCGAGATATTCGGCGTAGCTCAGAAGTTTCCCGCTCTTTGACAAAATCAACTTGGCTTTCGGCGCCTGCGAGAACAGCATCTCCTGCTCGATCTCCAGCACCATTGTGGTGAACGGACTATCCGTGCCGCCGTCGCGGTTGCGTGCCCGACGGTGTTCGAGGGTTTCTTGCGGCGTCGAGTTGAGCAGGATCGGAATATCGACTCCCTGCAGATTGTGATTGTTGCCGTGGGTCCACTCGATGACCAGAATGTTCTTGCCCGTGAAATCCACCGGCTCGTACCAGAGTTCCGCTTCCTCCCGGCCCATGCGCTTGAGGAAGATGCTGGTCGCACCGTTCTTGAATTGGGCCACGATTCCCGAAAGCTCACGGAAATCGATTTCGTTCGGAGTCCCGAGATAATTCTTGAGGCCACTTCGACCCGCCTGCTGATACAGGTCCAGCCACGGATAGTCCTTGACCAGGGCGGGATCACAATCGGTGCCGCGGGCCTGAAGTCCCTTAAGGATCGCCGGGCGGTCTTTCAGATACTGACCCTGCGCGATCAGGCCGCTGAGGCCGGCCCGCCGGAAAATGCGTAACCGTTCCGCATCGTTGTACTTCGGAATGCGGTGCGGATAGTTATCGCCGGACAGCGTGTAGGCGCCCAGGCCCATGCGGTTGAGGTACAGCGAAATCAGGGATGCAATCTCAGATTTGCCAACACCCGAACCGCCACAAACCACAACCACCGCACGCTGACAGGGACTGCTCTCCAGGACGGGCGCGAGCAACTCGAGCAATTTGGGGAAAATCACCAACGACTTCTGGATGTGCTGAGGGCCAATCTTGACCTTGTCACCGGGCATATCGCCGGTCGGAATGCCGTTCGTGTCACCGATCTCCTCGGCGTTCCCGGACCACTTTTGCCGGAGCTTCTCGACGATGCTGGCCCTGTTATCGTTCATCGAGATATCTCCTTGATAGAAAACGTGAAAAGGCGCACCCGTGGCGAGGGATTTGGTTCTGGCAGCCTGATCTTTCGACCGTTCGCGGCAACTGCGCACCAGCACAATTAGGACGACAGTGCCAATGGAACCCGTTCTTCATGGCGGCCAAAATACAATCGATTGCAACGTTTTGCAAAGTTCTTTTGCAGCGGATTTTCAGGTCTTTCTGTGGAGCGCATATATGCCGCATGGCGCATATGGAATTTTACGGCCGCCGCAGAACGGGGAAAGATGGCGCCGCACGTTGCCATGCGGCGCCAACGATACCTCAGAAACGATAGGCGAGCCGGGCGCCGTATTGGCGCGGCGGTCCCATGTATTGGGTGGTGGAGAACTTGCCCGTCACGTACTGCTTGTCCATCAGGTTGGTGATGTAGGTCGACAGGCTCCACGCGTTGTAGTCCAGCGTCAGCCGTAAGTTCCACAGATCGTGGCTGGCGATGTAGTCCGACGAGGTCTCAAGTAGCGTCGTCCACTGACTGCCTTGGAAGGTGTAGTCGACGCGCGGCGTCAGAGTCGTGTCGCTGCCGACCGTGAACGGATATTCGACGCCGAAGTTCGCCGTCCAGGTCGGCGAGTACATGTTCCGCCTGCCCGTCACGGACATGATATAGGGGGCGTAATCGAAGCAGACCGGCGGATTGGACGGCACACCGGAAGCGCACTGCGGACCGCGGATCCCCGATGTGGCCACAGCCGACGGCAACCCGGAAACGTTGACCATCGTTGCGTCGCCCAGTGACGACTGCACCCACGCACCGGCCACGTCGAAGCGGAAACCGCCAACCATGCCGTTGGTCTGGACTTCGATGCCGTAGATAGTCGCTTCGGGCGTGTTGATCGTTGCCGACTGCCCGGTCGCCGGAAGAACACCCACATCGATCTGATAGTTCTTGTAAGAGCTGTAGAAGCCGGCAAGCTGAGTCATCAAGTGATTGTCGAGCCATGTGCTCTTCCAGCCACCTTCGTAATCCCAAACCGTCTCGCCCTTGAAGTTATAAGCCGGCCCGGCTCCGCCCGCCTTGGCGCCCTTGGACACGAACGCATAGAGGAAGTTTCTGTCGTCGAGCTGATAGTTCGCACCGATCTTTCCGGTCCAGTTGTTGCCGCTGTAGTGCGCGGTCTGATCGGTCGCGACCAGCGTAAGGCCATCGGGAACGCCGGTCTTGAGCATGCCCGCGCCCCAGGTTTCGTCCTGGGTGAATCGGGCACCGAGTTCGAGTTGGAGTGCCTCGGTCACCTGATACTTGACGTTGCCGAAAACGGCTTCGGACTGCTTGTCGGACAGCATCGTTCCGTAGACATGCGCCGTACCGATGCCGGGTATGACAAGCGGAGCGCCGCTCAAATCGATGCCGACTTTGACGGCATCATAGTAGTAGAAGCCGCCGAGGACCCAGCTGAGCTTGCCGCCTTCGGGAGAAAGGATATTGATTTCCTGCGAGAACGGCTTCTCGGCGGTATCCTGCTTCTCCCACATATACACAGACGGTTCGGCCGTGGCGTCCATGTCATAGACATTCTTGACGACGTTTTCCTGGTAGCCCGTGACCGATCTGAACGTAATGCCGTTGGGCAGCACATATTTGACTTCCAGCATCGCGCGGGCAGCACGCTCGTTATCCATTTCGGGTGTATCGTACTTCAGCTCGCGCAAGCTCTTCGGTGCAAACTTTGCGTTATCCGTGCCCGGAGACGGCACGGCGGCATAGCCGTCGGTGTTTTTCTTCGTCCCGTTGAGCTTCAGCAGAACACTGAGATTCGACACGGGCTCCCAATAGAAGCCGAGCCGGAGCGATTTTTCATCCAGCGATCCTGGCGTATTGAACGACACGCCCGTCGGCGTTCCCGCGGAATTGACGGACTTGAAGAAGCTGTCGCGACTCTCGAGGTTGAAGGCGGCGCGGAACGCCATGTTGTCCGTCAGCGGGACGTTCACGGCACCACGGGCGCCGATGTCCCAATAGTCGCCGCCCCAGGCTTCGACCGTACCGTTGAACTTGCCGAGTTCCGGATTACGGCTGTTGATGAACAGCGCACCGCCGGTCGAGTTGGCGCCGGCGAAGGTGCCCTGCGGCCCGCGATAGACTTCGACATCTTGAACGTCAAAGAAGCCGCTGGAAAACACCACCGGGGCCTGGACCAGCCCATCCAGATAAACCGGCACGCCCGGCGAGGCATACGGACTGCCGCTTGCCATGCCGATGCCGCGGATGTTGACGTTCTGCGACAGACCAGCGTCAGTGATCGACAGAGCCGGCGTTGCATACTGCAGGTCGGACACCTGCAGGACGCTTTTGACTTCCAGCTGCTCCGACGACAGCGCCGAGATCGACGCCGAAACTTTCTGGATGTCTTCCTTCATGCGATAGCCGGTAACGGTTACCGTTTCGAGTTCTGCCGTTACCTTGGGTGTCGTCTGCGCAAATGCCGCCGGAGCAAGAGCCGGTAGCGCCATAACAAGAGCCAGTCCGGACGCCGAACCTAAAATGCAAGCTCTCTTTTTCATCGTATTCCTCCCATTTCCGATTTTTTGTGCCGCAGCCGACATGGACAGACCTCTGTTAGCAGCCACCCCCATGGCTCAACTGTGCGGGCCTGATGATGCTGGACCGCACGCCAATCACTTGCAATCGATTGCATTACTGATGCATACGTTTGTATTTGCCATGTGTGGTCGGCGCCACACCCATGGCGCGAGCGACGCGTATGCGGTTTGGAAGCAAACGAAACGGTGGAGGATTGTCGGCGAGCAGAACACCTCGCCCGCAAAACTCGCGAACCCGAGCGGGTATCATGCAGGGTTAGAAGCTCGCGGGCGCGAGCCTGATCAGCCGGTGCCCGTCATCGTTCCAGAAGCGGGCACCGATACCCCAACTACTTCACTGGCTTCGGCACGACACAGGCGAAGCTCTCCGCCTTCTCGATATCGCCCTTGCCGGTATATTGCGCGACGGCCGGATAGGGGCACAGCGGCCGCTCACGGTTCGGCCACGGCGCCGTCCGACCGGCCGTAGCAATGATCCGATCGGGCGCAGTCCCCTTCTCCACCCATTTCACCAGCGCACCGAAACCATCGAACTGATCGGTGGCCGGACCGCCCTGGCAATGGTTCATCCCGGGCACCGCAAACAGGCGCACCGTGTCGGCCGCCTGCCCGTTGCTGCGGGCGTCAACCTCGTTCCACCACGCGATGGTGTCGTTGACGGAGAACACCGGATCGGAGGCACCATGATAGACGACCAGCTTACCGCCGTGTTTGCGGAAGCCGTCGAGATCGGGCGAGCGGGCGGAGATGTCTTCCCAAGCCGAACGCGGGAATTCCGCCGTCGTCACATAGATCGCCGGCGCATCCTTGTCGAAGTCGTAAGCCATCAGATAGTCCATCGCCGGCTGCAGGCCCGGCGCCAGGACTTTCGGCGGGGTCGTAAAGACCGTCGCCAGCGTGCCAGCGCCCATCGATACGCCGACCGAAGGTCCGCCCGCACCGGGCATCATCGGCGGCACACCCTGTTTAACGGGCGAGCCCATCGTCCAGCCGCGCCAGTCGCTCCCCGCCATACCGCCGTCCCACGGGAAGCTGACATAAAGCGCTTCGCCCTTGGAGTTGTGCGGCCCGGCATAGAATTTCTTGATGGCATCAATCTGAGGCTTGCTGAGGCAGACATCGGTCTTACCGGCTTTGCACTGCAGCTTCTTGAACTGGATGTCGACGGATTTGGTCTTGCACTGCGCGAAATTGCCGACGATGCCGTCCTTCACGCCGTCGTCGCCGTCGCACGCTTCCAGAACGGCCTTGCGGACGAGCTGAAGATCGGCATCGGTAAAGGCTTCGGCGAGCTTGGTGACCGGGAGACTGGCCCCCTTCTTGCCGCCGACCACGGCCGCAAACGCCTGCGTCGCCCAAGGATGGCCGAGGGCCGCGCGCGGCAGCGACATGCCGGGAGCGCCGACGAGAATGCCGTCAAAGGCATCGGGATAACGCTCGGCAAAGGCAAGGCCTTCCTGACCACCCTTGGAGCAGCCCGCGTAATATTTGTAGGTGGGCGCCTGGTCGTAGAACTTGAACATGATCGCCCGGGCGGCATCGTAGCTCGCCTTCAAGGCCGCATGGCCGTAATCGGCACGGGCTTTCGCATCGCGTCCAAATGCCGACGCACCACCTTTGGCCGGGTCCGCGTTGATTTCGTTGGAATGGCCGGAGTCATCGCTGACCACGGCGTAACCGGCCGCGATCGCGGGCGGCGACCTGAAACTGATCATCCCGATCGCGGCGCCGAGATTGCCGTCGGTACCGCCGCCGCCTTCGAACAGCATGCGACCGTTCCAGTGTTCGGGCAGACGGACGTGGAAGCGGATTGCGTAAGGCTCCCCATCCGCACCCACGCGCTCCTGCAAAATGCCTTTGACTTCGCAATGCGCCGGCAGCGGCGGCGTCTTCATGCCCATGAATCCGAGATCGGCAGTGGCGCCTTCGGGATGAGCTTCGGCGGAGAGGATGCGCATACCCGGCATCGCGCCGGACGCCAGCGCGGCGCACCGCTCAGCCGCAGTCGGAGGTGCTGCCACCTTAGCCTCTTCCTTTTGCGGCGCACAGGCCGAAACCGAAAGGAGCACGACGGAGGCCGCAGACGAGAGCAGCACGGCGGACATCCTGCTGCGGGTGGCATTTGCTGGCATGTTTGGAGGTCCTATTTGCCGAGGTGGCGGTCGAAGAATCTTACGATCACATCGTAGCATTCGCGCGATTCGGGAACATCCGGATTATAGAAAAAGCCGTGGAACATGCCGTCCCAGACGTGCAGTTCGGCCTCCACCCCGGCCTTGACCAGCCGGGAATGGGCATAGACGGCGCTGCTCATATCAAAACCGCGCGTGGTCGTAACCATCAGCGTCGGCGGAAACTTCGCCAACACCTCCATCGACACGGCGGGCGCCACCTGCGGATCGTTGACATCGGCGTGCGCGAGATAGGCCATCGTCAGGGTCTTGGCGCCGGGCGCCGGCGCGGGCGGGATGAACGACAGGCGCCCCTCGCCTGCCGCCATGGCGGTGAACTTCGAATCCCCGCCGAACCCGTCGGCCGCCGTCAGACCGGAGCACAAAACGCCGACGGCGCCCGGACGCGGCAAGCCGTGCTTCTGAAACCACGCCACCGACATGCCGGTCAGCATGCCGCCCGCCGAGCAGCCGTAGATGCCGATATTCTCCGGACGATAGGTCTTGAGCAGTTCGCGATAGGCCGCCGCGACATCCTCGCTGGCGGCGGGATGCTCGTAGGTTGGGCTCTCGCGATAGTCGAGACTGACGACCTTGATGCCGCCAAGCGCTGCGACTGGCCGCGACTCCAGTTCACCACAGGCGAGCCAGCATCCGGAGAAGCCGCCGCCGTGCAGATTGATCAGCACGCGCTTCGCATTGCTGGGCGCAATGGTCTTGGGCGTGTAGACAAAAGCGTGCACGCCGCCGACGGTCGTATCGGCCTTATCTAGAGGATAGAGCGTCCGCTGGCGCTCGAGATATCCCGCTAGCAAGACGGGGATGCCGTCGACCTGCTTCAACTGGTCGAGGCGCCGCACGCGGTTCAGATGATCGACGAGATAGGCCTTCCCCTCGGGGCTCAAGAATTCGGAGACCGGCACGTCCATCGCAGGGACATGCACGGTGCCGTCCCCGTCGACCGGCAGCATGGGCGGCGGCACCTGCGCCGATCCGGGGATGGCCAACAGAATAGCCGCAAACACACCGAGCAAAAGCCGATGCTCCGCTCTCTGCCACATGGTGCCTTCTCCCCCAGCGCGTGAATCCGCGCATCGTTCTCTGTTATTGCAATCGTTTGCAGAATAAGCGGGACGCATGCCGGGTTCAATGGGCGTCCCGACCTCGCGGCAAAATTTCTGCGGTTCGGCCGGGTCGTCCTGCGGAACGTTCAGCAACGCGTTCCGACTAGGCTCGCCGGGCGGCCTCCAGCGGCCGCCATGACAAAGACGCCCCGGCCCATCCGCGGCGGTTCTGGACCGAGGGTGCGTGTTAAGCATAAAGTTGCGCACCGGCATGCGGGAAACCGCAGTTGCAATCGTTTGTATAGCGGGATACCAATGCTGCGGGAGGAACCAACCAATGCACAAAAGCTGCCTGACCACATCCGCCTGCGTCCTGGCCTTTGCCCTGCTGCTGCCCGCTTACGGCGCGCCGCACAACAGCACTCCGGTGCACTGGTACGCGAGCTGGACGGCCAGCCCGTGGAACGGCGGCGGACTACCGCCTACGATGTTTGGACCTTCCGTCGAGGCGGTCGCTAACCAGACCATCCGTCAAACCATCACCCTCAGCCGCGGCGGCTCGGACGTTCGCGTGCGGCTCTCCAACGAATACGGCAAGACGGCGATGCGCATCGGCGCGGCCTCGCTCGGCTACAGTAAAGGCGGGAAGATGGTGCGCGTGCCGCTGACCTTCAGCGGCGCGTCCACGATCAACGTTTTGGCCGGCGCACCGATCGTCTCCGATCCGGTTGCCGTGGCGCTGCCGGATGGCGCCAAGCTCGAGATCAGCGTCTTCTTCCCCGAACGCGCGCCGATGGCCACCATCCATCTCCTGGGCGAACAGGAAAGCGTCATTTCGGGTCCCGGCAATTACGTGCTCGCCGACGCCATGCCGGGCGCCCAGCCGTTCGAATTTCGCGAAAAGATGGGCACCGGCCGGTCCTATCCTTCGCGCTATGCCTTGTGCGAAGTCGATGTCGCCGGACCCGCGCCGATCCGCACCGTAGTGGCCTTCGGCGACTCCATCACCGACGGCATGGGTTCGACGGTCAACGCCGACCGCCGCTGGCCGGATTATCTCTCTCGCCGCATCGTTGCCGCGAAGCTGAAGCTGTCGGTCGTCAACCAAGGCATCGGCGGCAATCAGGTGCTGGCGGGCGGCATGGGCGACAGTGCTCTGTCGCGGTTCGATCGCGATGCGCTGGCGCTGCCGGGCGTATCCACCATCGTCCTGATGGAAGGCATCAACGACATCGGCTTTTCCGGCGGCATGATCCCGGGTATCACGCGCCCCGACATCATTCCGGCGGAGGAAATCATCCAGGGCTACCGCCAGCTCATCGCCCGCGCCCATGCCCGCGGCGTCAAGGTCATCGGCGCCACCATGACGCCGTTCGAGGGCTCGCCGGCCTATACCAAGGAAAAGGAAGCCGTGCGCGCGGCCGCAAATGCCTGGATCCGTTCAAGCGGCGCCTTCGATGCCGTGGTCGACTTCGACGCCACCACGCGCGATCCGCAGAATCCGCTGAAGCTGCGCCCGGAATTCAACGGCGGCGACTGGATCCATCTCAACGACGCCGGCTACGAAGCGATGGCGGCGGCTATCGACCTGTCCAAGCTATAATCGCACGAACATCAGGCCCGGAAGACATCCCATGCAAAGCGAAACACGCGCTCCGGCGCACCGCAACGACGCCATCATTAAATGGCTGACCTGCCTGATGTTCATGATGTTCGCTATGACGTCGGACGCGGTCGGCAGCATCATTCCCCATCTCATCAAGGAATACGGCCTCAGCCTGACCGCGGCCGGCACGTTCCACTACGTGCCCATGGCAGCCATCGCGCTCGGTGCCATCGCCCTCGGCTTCATGGCCGACCGGTTCGGGCGCCAGATCACGATCATCGTCGGCCTCGTGCTCTACGGCGTCAGCTCGGCGCTGTTCGCGGTCGGCAACCACTTTGCCTTCTTCGTGGCATTGTTGGCCATCTCCGGCCTCGGCGTTTCGATCTTCAAGACCGGCGCGCTGGCGCTCGTCGGCGACATCACCAAATCGGCCGACGAGCATTCTTCGCTGATGAACACGGTGGAAGGCTTCTTCGCCACCGGCGCCATCATCGGTCCGGCCATCGTAGCAACACTGCTGGCGAACAATTTCTCCTGGAAATGGCTTTACGTCTGCGCCGCCGTGATCTGCGCCCTGCTCGTCGCGGTGTCGCTGACTGTGCGCTATCCCAAGAAAGCGGCGACCGAAGCCCCCGCTTCACTCGGGCATACACTGAAGATGGGCCGCGATCCCTACGCACTCGGCTTCTCGGTCATGGTGATGCTCTATGTGGCGGTGGAAGTGGCGATCTATGTCTGGATGCCGACCTATCTCGCCGATTACCACGGCTCGCTGGCGTGGCTGCCGGTCTACGCCTTGACGATTTTCTTCGTGTTACGCGCGGTCGGGCGCTTTCTGGGCGCATGGCTGATCCGGTTCGTGCCCTGGACGTGGCTGCTGGCCGTGTTCGGCGCAGTGATCTTCGCCTGCTTCGCCGGAGCGCTCATTTTCGGCACAACGGCCGGAGCTTACCTTCTGCCGGCGTCAGGTCTGTTCATGTCGGTGATGTATCCGACGCTGAACTCGAAAGGCATCAGCTGCTTCCGCAAGGCCGACCACGGTGCCGCGGCAGGTCTGATCCTCTTCTTCACGGCTGGAGCCGCAGCCGCCGCGCCGCTTGCGATGGGCGCCATCAGCGATGCCTTGGGCGGCGTCCAATACGGCTTCTGGCTGGCGACCGGGTTCGCCTTCCTGCTGTTCGCGGGACTGCTGATCAACCTCGCCTACAATCCCGCCAAGCGGCGCTTGGCCGAGCTGGAAAGACTCAACGCCGAAGCCTGAAGCGTTACTTGCGCGATAAGGCGCCGCTGGACTCGCGAATGATGAGTTC
>JAHFQC010000008.1:0-91387 GCA_023259375.1 Alphaproteobacteria bacterium | reverse complement strand
GTTCCGGCGCCATCGTGATCGACTCTGTCGGCTCGTCTTCCATGCGGCGGAACAACAGATCGATCAGGTGGCGGGCACCGGTCTCGATGTTCTGGCGCACCGTCGTCAGCGACGGGTTCGTGTGCGCCGCCAAGGTCAGGTCATCGTAACCGACGACGGAAATGTCTTGCGGTACGCGCTTGCCGGCGGCGGCGATGGCCCGGATGGCGCTCATCGCTATCACATCGGTGGCGCAGACGACGCCGTCGAACTTCTCACCCTTCGCCAGAACGGCGGTCATGGCCTCGAATGCCTGATCAGCCGTCATATGTGTGGGAATGTTGCGTTTTGGGGCCGTGCCGCGCGGTGCACTGGCGAGCGCCTGGCAGTAGCCTTTGTAGCGCAGACGCAATTCGGGAACTTTGGTATCGCCGAGAAATACGAGCTGACGGCGCCCCAGCGACAACAGATGCTCGGTTGCAAGCCTCGCCCCAGCGACATTGTCGGAACCGACCGTGCAATAGGATTGCCGCTCGATCTGCCCACCCCAAACCACAAGCGGCTTATAGTTTTCCGCGACCGCCTCGAGCGCCTCGTGCTCGGTACTTTGGCCGATGACGATGATGCCGTCAGACCGCTTCGAGGCAATCAGGTTGGTCAGCCAGTCTTCCATCGGCGGCACGATCTTCTGCAGGAACAGGCCATAGCCACGCTGGGTGATCATGTCCGCCAGATAGCCGATCATCTGCACGAAAAAGGGATCAGTCAGCGGCTGGGCGACTTCGTGACCGAGCGGAAACACAACGCTGATCGCCTGCGTGCGCTGCAGGCGCAGACTGCGCGCGGTCGAATTCACGATGTAGCCGTGGCTGCGTGCGATGCGCAGGATTTTCTCGCGCATGCTTTTTTCGACCAGCGGACTACCGGCCAAGGCACGTGACACGGTGGATGTGTGGACGCCTGCCAGTCGCGCAATATCGGACATCTTGGGCGGCCGGTTTTTGCTGGAGATGACCATACGCGGGTCTCGTTCGATGGTGATGTCCATTGCTAACGCGAATTGCCGAACAGCGAAAGGCGCGGCGGAATGGCCGAAGCCCTAAATGGAGACGCGACCCGGCAACGGCTCCCGACAGAAACCTTGGGTGATAAAATTTATATATCTATTTCAGTGACTTAGAAAACATCCCCGTTCGCAAAATCGCGGGGCGGCGAAGGCGGTGACTGTTCGCCACCGCCTGCCGAACATCTATTTGAACAGCTTCGGAGCGAAGTCGTTCAGGTCGCGGCGCCACGTCAGCCACTCGTGTGAGGTACCCGGCGAGGCGAAGTAGTCGTATTTGACCCCGGCCTTGTCGAGGAAGGTGCGGAAGTCGGCAATCGTCTTCTGGAACATCGGCGGCTCGGCGGTGCCGATACCGACCCACAGCAGCTTGATCTTGCTGTTGATGGCCTTGGCATCCTTGAAGCGGCCTTCGAACGACGTCGCCGGATCAAGCGGTTCTTTGACGAAGATGTTCATCGTGCCGGAGAAGCCGCCGATATACGCGAACAGGTCGAGGTGGCTGGTGCCCAGCTTGGTCGCCTGCAAGCCGCCCATCGAAAGGCCGGCCACGGCGCGATGGTCCCGATCGGTGATGGTGCGGAAATCCGCATCAATCATCGGAATCACGTCCTTGAGCATGACATTCTCAAAGGCCGTGAAGTCCGGCAACGGCCCAGCCGCGGGCGGCGGAGCGAACGGACCAGCGGCCTGCACCGCATAACCGTTGTCCATGACCACGATCATCGGCACGGCCCTCTTCTCGGCGATCAGATTGTCGAGAATCAGATTGGCCTTGCCCTGGTTCGTCCAGCCGGTCTCGTTTTCACCGGCGCCGTGCTGAAGATAGAGCACCGGATAACGGGTGGTGGTATCGCGGTCATAGCCCGGCGGCGTGTAGACGAGCGCCCGGCGCCACTGGCCGGTGACTTTTGACTTGTAGAGACGGACCCGCACGTCGCCATGCGGCACGTCTTTGGCGAGGTAATAGCTGACGCCATCTTCGAGCACTTCCACCGCACTCATCGCCTTGCTGGCGCCGAAATAGGTGTTGGTGCCCGGATCGTTGACCGCCACGCCATCGATCAGCAGAGAGTAGTAATGGAGGCCTTCGACCATCGGCGGAGAAACGACCGTCCAAACGCCGTCGGCGCCTTTGGTCATCGGGTACTTGGGGCCGCCCAGCATCTCGACGGCAACCGACTTGGCGTCAGGCGCCTTGAGCTGGAAGGCCACCGACTTGTCGCTGAGAACGCGCGGATATTCGGCGCCCATGACGTTGGTCGGTGACGGCTTGGCATCTTCGACGGCCGAGGCCTTCATGCCCTCCGGCGAACGGCGCCAGGCAAAATAGGCGTCGAGCGTCTTGAGGCCGTCAAGGCTCGGAACCGTTTCGGGATGCGCCGCGGCCGTCAGCACCATCGTCTGCTGGTTGGCTTCTGTGAAAGCTGGCCATTCGGGAACGCCCGAACCGTTGGGATTGCCAGTCTTGGCGAAGTTGGTCCAGTAGGTCGCCATCATGTCGGAGGTGCGCTGATCGGAATCGGAGACCTTGCTGCCCCACCCGCCGGGATGGCCGAACACGAACGGCAGATCGAGGCCGTGCGCCACGCCATGGCCCTCTTCGGGCGTTCCGGCGGCGTGGTCCGGATGCTGATCGAAGAAGTAAAGATAGGCCTTGCCTTTGCCGAGGCTCGATTGCTTGCGGGCCCAGGTCCAGGTGTGCCAGCCGAACGCCGTATCGCGGGCGAGATCGCGGGCCGTTTTGGGATGGCCCTTGTCGCCGGCCGGATAGGCTTCCAGCAGCTTGTCGGCGTAGCCCACATAGCGCTTGTGGGTCGCATCCTTGTAGGACTGCGGATCGTTGAACCGCGAGAAGCTCAGTCCTTCGTCGGAGTTGTAGCCGACCAGGATGTTGGTGTCGTTGAACTTCTTGGCGTCGTAGAGCGAGACTTGATCCGACGGGATGACATAGCCGTCGACATTCGGCCAGGCCATGCCGCGCGTGGCGGCGAGGATCTTGTCGGGCGGAAGCTTGCGCAGCTCGGCCAGAGAATTCGCACCGGCCGTAAGCTGGAACGCCAAGCCGTCCTTTTCGGCGCTCGGCAGCGGGCGCATGTTTTCGCCGGGACCGCCGGATGCTCGCACCGAACCGAACGACCCGCCGCTGTCGGAGATGACGCCTTCGAACAGACCTTTGGCGAGCGGCGAAGCCGCCAGCATGCTGACGGAAATACCACCGGCCGACTCACCGAAAATCGTGACCTTATTCGGATCACCGCCGAAGGCCGCGATGTTCTTCTTGATCCACTTCAGCGCGGCAATTTGATCGAGCAGACCGTAATTGCCGGAGACGTGGTTGGCGGTTTCCTTGCTCAACTCGGGATGGGCGAGGAAGCCGAGAATGCCAAGCCGGTAGGTGATGTTGACCAGCACCACGCCTTTTTTGGCCAGAACGTCGCCGTCAAACAGCGGTTCGGAATTGGCGCCCGCTGCGAAACCGCCGCCATGGATCCAAACAAGGACCGGGATCTTGTCGTTGGCCGTCTTGGCCGGCGTCCAGACGTTGAGATAAAGGCAGTCCTCGTTCGACACCGCGCGGGTGTAATCGGGACCGAAATTGTTCTGCGGGCAGTACGGCGCGTACTTGCCGGCATGACGCACGCCGCTCCATTTCGCCGCCGGCTGCGGCCCCCGCCAGCGCAAATTGCCCACCGGCGGAGCGGCGAAAGGAATGCCGCGATAGACGGTCAAACCGTCTTCGACTTTGCCTTCGACCAGCCCCTGTTCCACTTTGACGGCAGCCGACGCGGCCGTCGCGGTCATCGCAACAGCGGCGATGGCCAGCAAAATTCTTTTCATTATGGCGTCACTCCCCTCCTGACCGCACATGCGCGTCTCCCGACGCGGGGTATCCGCGCCGGGAGTCCGAACCAAGCGGCTCGTTGTATCAGCACTTATCTTAGCACGGCGCGACAGCGACGCAGGCTTTAATGCTTGGCGTTGACCGTATCCATCAGGTCCAGCAGTCCGTTGACGATTCCGGTTTCGGCGCAGCCCGGCTTGAAGTGCGTCGAAAGCACCTCGAACGTCTCGTAGCCGAAGGCGGCGTCGTTCGGGATATAGCCGGCAGGGCCCTTGCCGTCGGACGCCATCGCGGTGCCGTTGGTCAGGGTGGTCATCATGGTGTGCTTGAAGGGCGACTCGCGCTTCAGGCGCTGCGCGATCGGATTGAACACTTCGCCGTCGACCGCACCGATATAGACGTCGCCGATCCGAAGCATGCCGAGGTGCAGCGTGACCGGTTCGCCATCGACATAAGTCCCGGCATAGCCGGCGCGGCCTTCGTTGGTGCGGTTGCGGCCGGGGCAGGTGAGCGAAGCGTCGGCACCACCGATGGTCGCGGTCGTGACCGGACGCTCGTGGGTGAAACGCTGCACCCGGAGCACCTCTTCGCCCAGCATCTGGCCCATCGATTCTGACATGCGGCGCTGCTGGTTCATCAGCTTGATGACCTGAGGGTCTTTCTTGTTCAGGCCATGGCCGCCCGGCGGCATCGCATTGGAAATATCCTCGCCGCGCTTGGCGAAGTCCTTTATGCGGATATCGCGCAGGTCATAGGTCTGCTGGAAATAGATCGGGTCCTGGTCGCCGGCCGCGCCGTTGGAATAGACCGCGACCGCGTCCGGACCCAGCGAGTCTTCGATATAGGCCGAGGTGGCGCCTTGAATATCGCCGCCGACCTGATCGAGCTGACCGGTCAGCACGCCGTGAACTGCATAGTTGTAGTAGACGCCGATGGGCTTGCCGGCCGGTGTCGAGAACGTCACCACCGCCACGGTCTTGTCGGACGGACCGTCGTAATTCGCGCCCTCCCACCAGCGATGGGTGACCGGATCGATGATGTTG
Source organism: Alphaproteobacteria bacterium (assembly GCA_023259375.1). Lineage (GTDB taxonomy): Bacteria > Pseudomonadota > Alphaproteobacteria > Micropepsales > Micropepsaceae > Rhizomicrobium. The sequence goes on along the minus strand of JAHFQC010000008.1, from coordinate 86,457 downwards.
CGGTTGACGTTGATATAGGAAACGCCGGTGCCGTAGCTCATCGTCGCCGGCTGAATATGCCGGACCGCCTCATGCAGCGCCGCCATGATCTTCTCCTCGAAGACCGGTGCCGCCGGCGGCCACGCACTGTGGGTGTGCGTCGCCGTTAGCAAGAGTTGCTTGGCCGGAATCTTCAATTCTTTTTCGGCGCGGGCCGTGACGCTCTTCCAGACCGGCGTCGGGATCATACCGACATCGGCGGTTACCATTGCAGCCCTGGTAACACCGCTGTCCACCACGATCGCCCGGACGAAAATATGATCGTTGATGCCTTCGATGCCCTTGGGGAGATTGGCAGCATCCGGCGTTATATCGACTTTTGCGGCGCCGGCCTGCAGGGATTTGGCAGGTGCGGCATTTCCGAAACCAGCACAGAACGCGAGGGCGCAAACAGCGGTAATCCAGATTTTCATCAGCATACCTGTCAATGGAAGAATGGGTTTGCTGCGGCTAGTCACGCCTCAGCAAAGATGCAAACGGACCGGTGCCGGAAGCTGATACTTCCAGCTAGTACGCTGAGTATAACCGATTCCCATGCATTTGCAATCGATTGCAAATACCATCCCCCTGATTTTCTTTAGGAAGGGGAAGCCGTCTAGCAACCCGAAAGCCCGGACGACGCGTCCACCCAGGACGAGCGGCAAGGCTCTCATAGCCAGACAATGATCTGTCCGGAATATGTGTAAGTAATACAAGCAGCTCATCCTTCCGCTGCTCACGCCAGCGAACCGTCTGTGGCGATAACGACACGAACCGTTCGCGACCTCACCAACTTCGGATGCTCTACCCAACTCTGGGTTTCATTCGTCCATTGAAAGGTGTAAACGGATGCAAACGATTGCACAAGCAGGGAGGGTTTTATGCGCTTACGCTTCATTCTCCTCGGATGCGCGTCGGCTATGGCTTTCACGGGAATTGCCGCGGCTCAAGCAGAACTCGAAACTGTTGTCGTTACCGCAGCTAAAGGAGGAGCACAGAAGCTCCTCGAATCGCCGATGTCCGTGCAAGTGCTGTCGGACGTCGAACTGAAAGCGAAGCACATCACCGACATCCACGACTTGATCACAACGGCGATTCCGGGGGCTTCGGAGGAAGAGCAGATCGGCGTGTTCATCCGCGACTACGCCATTCGCGGATCTGGCGCCGGCGGCGGCATCGGCGATCCGATGATTGGCTACTATGTCGATGAAACCGCGTGGTCGATCCCGAACTCGCAGATGGCTCCGTCGCTCAGGATCGTCGACATCGATCACGTCGAAGTTCTTCGCGGTCCCTACGGCACCCTATATGGCCAGGGCGCGATGGGCGGCATCATGATTTTCCACACCAAGAGCCCCAATCTCGACCACATCACGGTGAACGCCGACGTTAGCGCCGCGACTATGCAGAATGCCGGCGGCCTCAACTATACCGCGGAAGCCGCGGTATCGATTCCGCTGGTGGAAGGGGTTCTCGGGCTGCGCGTGAGCGGCGGCTACGACTATCAGGCCGGCTTTGCCAGCGTCTATGCGGGAGACATGAGCGCCCCGCCGGTCGCGCGGCATGCCAACGACGTCCGGCAGGACGACTTGCGCGCCGTACTGTTGTGGCGACCCTTGGAGAAGTTCTCCGCCCGCCTGCAATACTGGACGTTCGGCGGCTATCAGAATTACAGCACCCAGATGCAGTCTCTCAGTCCGGCGGCGTTGACCAATTGGGGCAATATCAAAGGCTACGAATACGCGCGCAGCCATCTCTACAGCGCGACACTGGAGTACGATTTCGATTTCGCCACCCTGACCAGTGCGTCGTCCTACCTGCGCACCGGCGGCGAAGACCTTTATGCCCTTTATCCGACCATCGGTCTCGACCAAGGCGGCGCCAAGCAAGGCCTGCCCTATCGGCCCGGCACCTATAACGCACAAGAGGAACTGCGGCTGGCATCCGCGGCAGGCGGGCCGCTGCATTGGGTGGTGGGCATGTTCTATCAGGATGCCCGGAGCAATTACTGGTTCAAGATTCCGGCGTTTGGCTACAACACCCAGACCACGATCAATACCAAGAACTGGTCGACCTACGGTGAAGTCAGCTACGACCTGTTCGGCGGCAAGCTGGTTCCGCTGGTCGGCCTGCGCTATTTCACCGATGACCGCAGCTTCAACACCAACGACAATCCGGGCAATCCCGCTGCCAATATCGCGACCGGATCGACCAAGCCGAGCGTTTCGACGTGGCGCTTCAATCTCTCCTATCATCCCGACACCGACATGACGGTGTATTTCAATGCGGGCACTGGCTTCCGCAGTCCGATCATGCAATCGGTGGCGCAGGTCGAGGCGCTTAAGTCGGTGAACGTCGTCGGGCATCTGGCGCTCAAGCCGGATTCCAACATCAGCTACGAGTTGGGCATCAAGGGACGGCTTACCGGGTTCAATCTGGACTATTCCGCCAACGTCTACTGGCTGGCCTACAAGAACTTCCAGACCGGCGTGCAGACGCCGACCGTGGCGGCGTTCGCCAATCTCGGCACGGCGCGGACGGAAGGCATCGATCTGCAGCTGAACTGGTATCCGCTCCAAGGCCTCACGCTCGGCTTTACCGGCAATATCAACCGCTCGGTCTACGGCCAGGTCGATCCTAGCGTCGCGGCGGCTTCCGGCGGCACCTACATCGCCAAACCCGGCGGGCAGATGCTGAACACGCCCGGCTACAGCGCGCGCTTCGATGCCGGTTATGAAACCGAGATCGGCAACGGCTACACCTTCCACACCAACGCCGCCGCCGTGCCGATGGCCAAGCGCATCAACCAGTTCGGCAAATACAGCCATGCCTTCACGCTGTTCAACCTCACCGCCGGCGTGTCCTTCGACAAATACAATATCGAGTTGTTCGGCGAGAACCTCAGCGACGAGCGCGGGCCCTACTACGTCCGCACGGACACCGATCCGGCACTCGCTTCGCCGAAGGTCATGCAAGTCGGACCCAACCCGCGAACGATCGGCATTCGAGCAGTCGCCAACTTCGACTGACGTCAATCTCCTACTGAGATCGAGAGTGCACCTTGGCCCGGGGTCGTCCCGGGCCATTTTTTTAAGAAAACGGCACGCCTTTAGGGCGAAATCGTGCCATGGTTTCCTCCGGCGGATTTTTCGCATACACCGAGGCCATGACGACCTCCCAATCCCATCGTTTCTGCATTGCGCCCATGATGGAGTGGACCGACCGGCATTGCCGGATGTTCCACCGTCTCTTGACGGGGCGCGCCCGGCTTTACACCGAGATGGTGACGGCGCAAGCGGCGATCCGGGGCGATCGGGAGAAGCTGCTCGGGTTCGATCCGGCAGAACATCCGGTGGCGCTGCAGCTCGGCGGATCGGAGCCGGCACTCCTGGCGGAAGCGGCCAAGATCGGGGCCGACTTCGGCTATAACGAGATCAATCTCAATGTCGGTTGCCCTTCGGACCGGGTGCAGTCGGGCAAGTTCGGCGCCTGCCTGATGCTGGAGCCGGACCTGGTCGCCGACTGCGTGGCGGCGATGCAGGCCAAGGTGGATGTGCCGGTCACCGTCAAGTGCCGCATCGGTGTCGACGATCAAGACCCCGAAGTCGCACTGCGGACGATGATCGCGCGCTGCAAGGCGGCGGGGGCGACGATCTTCGTCGTGCATGCCCGCAAGGCGCTGCTGCAAGGCTTGTCGCCGAAGGATAACCGCACGGTGCCGCCGCTCGATTACGAGCTGGTCTATGCCGTGAAGCGCGAAAACCCCGAGCTGACCATCGTACTCAACGGCGGCGTTGCCGATCTCGACGCGGCGGAAACGTGTTTACAACACGTCGATGGCGTCATGCTGGGGCGAGCGGCGTACCAGTCGCCGGCGCTGCTGGCCGATGTCGATGCGCGTCTCTTCGGCGAGGCGCCGCGCGACGTCGATGGGGCGGTGGCTGCGTTTGTGGACTATGTCGAACGCAAGCGCCGCGAAGGCGTGCCGCTCAACGCCATGACTCGCCATATCCTCGGCGTGTATCACGGCCGTCATGGCGCGCGCGCGTTCCGGCGTTATTTGTCGGAGAGTGCCACCCGTCACGAAGCGGGCGTGGACGTGTTGCGCGAAGCGATTGCGCGGGTCGGCGCGCCCGCTCCGATCATCGAACCAGAAACCGAACCCGTTACGGTTTGAGATCGTCGGGATATTCGCCGCAGCTCACCATCACCACGATGTCGCCGCCGACGACGCATTCGAGAATGCAGTGCCCCGGCTTGGTGACCGAACAGTGCATCAGCGGCTCGACCAACTCCTGAAACCAGACCCAGGTCTCCGCATCGGCACGCCAGTGAAACAGATCGGGCTCGACTGCATCACGCTCGATGCCTTCGGCTTCGCCGACGGTTTCGAACTCAACCGTGGTGCCGTCGACCGGCTCGCAGCCGGGGATGTCGGTGAAGACCTGCGGCCCCTCGCCCGCAGCCACCAGGGCCAACGCCTCGTAGAACCGCGCCATGGCATCGGGGCCGCCCCAGACCAGAATCTTGGGGCCGGACTTCAAATCGTGGAAATACCCGTAGCGCAGCATGGCGGGTCCGTCAGTTGGGCGAACACCGCGAATCCTAGCACGGACGGGAAAAACCGCGAAAAGAGACGGCAGGGGAAGGAAAGAGGGGCTCCTTAGATACGCAAAAAGGCGGGAGGGCCCGCCTCTTTCGAGGACGTTGGCGCACGGCACGCACGCGTTAACGTGCGCAGCGACGGCACCGCGATCGTCTCCCACGGGTTCAAAAGCGACCTGCTCAGGCGAACCGGCCCTCACGGGCACATATCCTCAGCTATCGCTTACGTGGATGCACACGCCATCCCTTCACCGGTATGACTCACGTGGAATGTTTTGGTTATCGCGGCCGTATTGGGGCCGCTCTTGATACGACACTCCCAGACCTCATGGTTCGAGATGGGAAGTGGCGCGTACAGTTTCAAGACGGTGCGACAATCGCTGCGTTCTTACGCGCGCGACGCAACCGCAATAATTTCCGGAAGATGGACGAATGAAACTGTTCATGTAGATGAACAGAATTGGTGAATGAGAAGGGCGCGCGCCTTCCCTCTATGTCATTCCCGGCTGAGCCAAGGCGCGTAGCGCCATGCGAAGGGAAGCGACTGTCTTGGCTGTCAAGTTGCTTGCCATGGTTGTCGGTCCCTGAGGATGGCGTTGAGGATAGTGAGCAGCTTCCTGGCGACGGCGATGAGGGCGACCAGTTTTGGTTTTCCGGCAGCGATCAAGCGCTGATGGAAGGTTTTGAGGGCTGGATTGCATCGCGCTCCGACCATTGCGGCCATGAAGAGCGTGGTTCGCGGTGCCGCTCTGCCGCCGCCGGTGAAGCTCTTGCCGCGCCATTTGCCGGACTGCCTGGTCCACGGGGCAAGCCCGGCCAAACTGGCGATCTCGCGCCGCGAGAGCGTGCCTAACTCCGGCAACTCGGCCAGGAGGGATCGGGCAGTGACGGGCCCGACGCCGGGAACGCTTTGCAGAAGGTCTTCCTTTTCGCGCCACACCGGCGAGCCGCGCACGCTGTCGTCGATATCCGTATCGAGTTGGCTGAGTTCCTTTTCCAGCACCCTGATAACCCGGGCGGCGCTCTTCTTCAGGTGCCGGGTCGGCAACTGACGCTCGTGCTGGCGCTCGCTCACCAGCATCTGGATGACTTGCCGCCGTCGTGCCACCAGCTCAGCCAAAAGGCGTGTTGCTTCGTCCGGCAAGGGCCGGATCTCGGGTTTGGTAGCCTCGACAAAGCGGGCAATCACCGCCGCATCGATCGGATCGGTCTTGGCCCGTTTGCCGAGCGCCTGCGCGAAGGCGCGAACCTGGGCCGGATTGACGACGATCGCCGGCAACCCAGCCCCGCCAAGGCTGGCGGCCACCACGGTCTCGAAACCGCCGGTCGCTTCCACCGCGACGGCATGGATGCCGAGCGGCGCGAGTTTGGCGATCAGCGCATCGAGACCCTCGGCGTTGCGCGGCACACAGAAGGCCTCGGCCGACGGATGGATGTGAACATCAAGAGTGCTCTTGGAGACGTCGATTCCAACGAAAATGGCATCCATCTTCACCCCTCCTTGCGCAATCGGGCTTCGCTTTGCGCGGCCCAAGCGACTGTTCGGGTTCAATGGAACAACGGGTGGAGACCCTTGCTTCCCACGGGCTTCAACGGCCCCAGGGAACCTCGGTCTCCCACCCGATACCGCTCCGGCCATCATAGCCGATCCGGCAAATGCAGAGTTACAAGGGAACCCAGGTGCTTCAACAATTTCGGTGACGGCGAATTAGTTGGGTCACCACCAACTTCGTGCCGTTGTCTTTACCTGGGTCCCCTTTCCGTCGCTGCGCTACGCTGGCTCCGCCGGGGATGACAGGTGGGGTTTGCCCGCGTGGGGCAGAAAAGTTTGGTCGCATCACGCAGAAAGAAGATTCACGCGGAGGCGCGGAGATGTTGGGCGTTCTTTCGACCTGTCATCCCGGACGCGCCACGGAGATTTTTCCGTTTGGTATTGTGGCGCGATCCGGGAACCACTTCGAAATCTGGACGGTGTTGGGGTGGGTCCCGGATCGCGCCCTTTCTTGGTGAGATCGACATCGCGTCGGGCGCGTCCGGGATGACAGCTTTTCTCCGCAACTCCGCGTGGATCTTTTGAATGGCATTCAAGACGCGCTACATACGAACGCGAAGTCTGGATGGCCGGGTCAGGCCCGGCCGTGACGAATTTGCGTGGTGGTTTAGGCTTTGAACCACCCGCCTTGCCTGCCCCAAGCGAGAAACAGTTTGGCGTTTTCGCCGCCGATGGAGTTTTCGCTGCTCATGCCGTAGCCGTGCGGGCCGTTTTCGAAGGCGTGCAGTTCGCACGGCACCTTTGCCGCCATCAGCGCCTTGTACATCGTGAGCCCGTTCGGTCCGGGCGACACCAAGGTGTCGTTCTGGCCGCAACTGACAAAGCTCGGCACTGTCGCGGCTGTGACGCGCCTATCGCAGGAATAAGCCTCGATGCGCGCTTGGCTCTGATCGGCACCGAGCAGGCAGTTGCGCGAATCCGCATGCGTGCCGGGGCCCAGTGTAATGACCGGATAGATCAAGCCGGCAAACGCGGGCTTGGGATCGATCTGATCGGCCGCATCGACGGGCGCGTAGACCTGCTCGGCATAGCGCGTCGCCAGCGTTCCGGCCATATGGCCTCCAGCCGAGAAGCCGACCACGCCAAGGCGCGCCGGATCGATGCCGTAGTCCTTGGCATGGGCGCGAATGAGGCGCATGGCGCGCTGCATATCCTGCAGCGGCACGTTGGCGCCGTCGGTCCAGCCTTCGCCGGGAAGCCGGTATTGCAGCACAAAGGCCGTGATGCCTTCGCGGTTCAGGGTGCGCGCGGTTTCAAAGCCTTCCCAATCGACCACGATCACGGTGTAGCCGCCGCCGGGGATCACGAGAACGGCAGAGCCGTTGGGATTGTCGGGACGGCAGACCCACAGTTTCGGCTCGGCGACATGGCGCAGCAGACGCGAATGGCGGCTGGGGTCCTTCGACATATCGTCGGATTGGAAGGTCAGCGACACGCCTGCGCCGCCCGGCGGCACACCCGGCCACAGGCGAATGGTTTCTGACGGATCAGCAGAACGCGGCAAACTGAGAAAAGAACGGCGGTCCATCACGCAACCTCCCACCATTTGTGGGCAGCGCCCCATTTCAGAAACAGATCGGGCCAAGCCGACGCCGGTTTTCCGGACACGCCCGCAATGCCAAAGCCGTGGCCGCCGATCGTGAAGGCGTGCATCTCGGCCGGGATCTTAGCCGCGAACAGCGCCTCATACATGGCGACACCGTTGGCCATCGGCGGCACCGCGGCATCGTCGTTCGCCAAGGCGATGAAGCACGGCGGCGTCGCGGCGGCGACATGCTGCTCACAGGAATACTTCGCCACCGCTTCGGGCGACGGATCCGGACCCAGCAGCTTTGCGCGCGAGCCGGTATGGGATTTCTCGCTCATGGTGATGACGGGATAAAGCATACCGACGAAGGCCGGACGCGCATCAATCTGATCGGCGGTATCGATGGGCGCATAGACTTTGTCGGCGTACCGCGTGGCGAGCGAGGCCACGACATGACCGCCAGCGGAAAAGCCCAGCACGCCGATGCGCGCCGGATCGAGTCCGTAATGGCCGGCATAAGAACGCACCAGACGGACGGCGCGCTGAATATCCTGCAGCGGCACATCGGAACGGTTGGCCCAGCCTTCGCCCGGCATACGGTAATAGAGCACGAACACCGTGATCCCGGCGGCGTTGAAGCGGCGCGCGGATTCGAACGCCTCCTTGTCGAGCACGGCGCGGACATAGCCGCCGCCCGGCGCCAGCACGATGGCGGAGCCATTGGGATGGGCGGGACGGAACACCGTGAGGCTCGGCGAGCCGATGCTGTCGGCATAACGATCGCGCCGGACATCCGGATGCTCCGAACGCTCGACAATGCGGGTGGTGAGATGAACATTCTCGCCCCCCGGCGGCGTTGCGGGCCACAAGGGAATAATCTCGGTGGGATCGGCGATCAGCGAAGCATCGGGCGCCATCGCGTGCGCCCGCACGCCCATCGCTGCCAAGGCGGCTGCACCCAGACCCAGAACCGTACGTCGTTTCATGATCACCTCCAGCCCGGCGCGAGAATGTACATGAGTTTCAAAGTTGTTTTGCGAAAATCACGCGAAAATTTGCCCGTCCACGAGGCCGCACCCCCTGGTAGTTCGCGGTCTGCAATCCCATCTATCAGCCACAGACGGAGGGCTGCATGACCATTCGACTATGCCGCGAAAACGAACAAGCGGCCATCGCTGAGATCATCAATGCGGCGGCGGAAAAATACCGCGGCGTGATTCCGGCGGACTGTTTCCACGATCCCTATATGAGCCGCGAGGCCCTGGCCAAAGATATTGATCACGGAGTCGTGTTCTGGGGCAGGGAAGAGGACGGCACCCTCGCCGGTGTGATGGGGCTGCAAAACGTGCGCGGCCAGCCGCTGATCCGCCACGCCTATGTGCCGCCGGCGCTGCAAGGCAAAGGCATCGGCTCAGCGCTGTTGGAGTTCCTGATCGCTGAGTGCAACGGCCCGATCCTGGTCGGCACCTGGGCGGATGCGGTGTGGGCGATCCGGTTCTATGAGCGGCATGGGTTCATCATGACCGGACGTGACGAAACCGTACGGTTGCTGCACAAGTTCTGGACCGTGTCGGAGCGGCAGATCGAAACCAGCGTGGTGCTCAAGCGCGAACCGCGCTGAAACCGTACTTGACAGTGACATTTTCGGATTTCGTCCCCCGGCGTATCGCCAAGCCGGATGCGGCAGGGTAAGAGCGCGCCTCCAGACGGGGACGCGAAATGATACGTGGTGCAACAATCGCCGCCGTGCTGCTGCTGACGGGCGCACACGCAGCCAGCGAAGAAGTACTGGTGACCGCTTCCAAGCGCGGCACTGACACCAGCCTGCACACGCCGATCGCCCTCGACGTCGCCGATGCGACGAGCCTCGCCTCGCACAATGCCGCCAACCTGACCGATCTGTCAGGAACCATGCCGTCACTGGCGATCGACGATCTCGGCACTGCGCGCGGCATCGCCAATATCACCATCCGCGGCATCGGCGTGAATTCCTCGATCCCTTCGGTCGATCCGGCAGTCGGCGTGTTCAGTGACGGGCTTTATATCGGCATGAACGCCGGCACGCTGACGGCGCTGTTCGATGTCGCAGCGGTGGAAGTGCTGCGCGGGCCGCAAGGAACGCTTTATGGCCACAACGTCACCGGCGGCGCGGTTCTGATCCGCACGCGGGCGCCAAGCGACACGTTCGAAGCCTATGGCACCCTGACGGCCGAAACCGGTCCCGATACCGCGCTGAAGGCGGCGGTGTCCGGGCCGATCGTGCCGTCGATCCTGTCGGGGCGCGTGGCGGCGATGGTGGAGCGCGACGACGGCTGGTTCACCAACAAGTTCGACGGCTCGAAGTTCGGCGCGGATTCGCGCTATGGCGTGCGCGCCAGTTTGCGCTTCACCCCGGCGCCAGAGTTCGAAGCGAATTTGCGCGCCGAACACGGCCAGGACAACGGCGATGGCCCCGCGGGGCAGAACCACGCGTTATTCACACGCGGCAGTTTTGATTTTTCCATCAATAATCGTGGCCGCGCCGCGACGGATTGGACGCAGGTTTCGGCCGATGCGGCGTGGCGGATCGGCGGCGGCACCCTGACCGGCCTCGCCGGCTGGCGTTCGGTAACGGTGCCGTGGGCGGCCGATATCGATTCCACGCCGCAGTTCGTCTTTCATACCCGCGTGCTCAATGTCGAGCAGCAGCACAACGGCGAACTGCGCTATGCCGGCGACATCGGACCGGCGTCGTTTGTTGTCGGCGCATCGTATTTCGACGAAGCGCTCACCTATATCGACGAGCGCAATTTCTCGCCGACGTTCCGGCGCACCGGCGGCGGCCAAGGCTATTTCCAGACCTGGGCCGGATTTGCCGATACCAGCTGGCGCCTCAGCGACACGCTACAAGTCGATGCGGGGGCGCGGTTTACCAGTGAACGCAAACATTCGCGGATTTCTCGGGTTCGGCGGGCGGCCGACGATCTTGATGGACCTGCGATAGTGCCAGGCGAAGGTTTCGAGGGCGGCAGCATCGATGCGAAGACGCTGGTCTTTTCGGATTCGCCGTTCTTCCAGTCGTGGACCGATCTGTCGCCGCGCATCGGCCTGCAATGGAGCCCTGATCAGGTGACCGGCATTTATGCCACGTGGTCGCGCGGCTTTCGCAGCGGCGGCACCAATTTCCGCACCTCGTCGCTCGGCCTGAAGCCGCGCACCTACGAGCCGGAAACCGTCAGCACGTTCGAACTCGGCATCAAGCGGCAGTTTTCCGGCGGCAACGTCAGCGCGGCGCTGTTTCACAATCATGTCGGCAACATGCAGCGCGAAACCAATCTCGCCGATCCGATCGCGGGCGTGCAGCAACTGGTGCTGAATGCGGGGACGGCCGATCTCTATGGCGGCGAAGCCGAAGCGCGTCTCGATCTGACCGAACGGCTGGCGGTGTCGGCGAATGCGGCTTACGTCAACGGCTCCTATGCCAAAGTGGTGGAGGATCTGAATGGCGATCTCGCGGTCAATGACGCCGACCGGCGGATGCGCATTCCGCGGCTGGCGCCAATCAGTGCCGGGATCGACGTGTTCTATACGATGCCGCTGATGGGCGGCGTGCTCGAAAGCCGCGTGGGATACCGCCATCGCGACGGTTCGTACTACAACGATAGCAATCTCGGGCGGCTGGCCGAGACCGATCTCGTCGATTTCCGGATTTCCTACACGCCGTCGGCGAGCGGCTTCAGTGCGGCACTCTATGGACGCAATCTCACCAATGTCGCGACCTGGGGCGGCGACACCACCCTGCCCGCTTCGCCGGCGTTCGGTTATTCCGGGCGTGCCCTGCCGACCTTCTCACCGCTCGCGAAGGGGCGCAGTTACGGCCTCGAACTCAGCTGGCATAACTGAAGCTTATTTGTCCTTGATCGACAGGCACACCAGCGTCTGGTTCATCAGGACGTGGGCGAGTTCGCCGAACACCACCGGACCGGGCAAGGGATACGGCGACGGCGCCTGGAGCCCGCCGAAAGCGTAGTTGTGAAAACACTGGCAGGCGAGAACGGGCCGCAGCGCACGCTCTTCGATGGTGCGGATCAGACGGTCGCGATAGCCGGTCACTGCATCGCCGAGGCGGTAGACGTGACCGCGCATCACCGGCGCGAACAGCTGCACCGTGCGGGTCGCGGCATCAAGCGACCTGAGCGAGACGCAGATCGGCTCGCCATGCAGATCGGTCACCAACGGCTGATGCACACCGATGCCGTTGCGCGCGGCGTAGTCGTAGAAATTCTGGCGCTCGCCGTTGATCTCGCAATCCTTCACCGTGAAGCTCGGCGTATCGAAAACGAAAGCGTTGTCAGTTTCGGGCACGACGAGATTGACGATGTCGACTGTAGCGCGCTTGCTGCTCGGAAGGCGGGCGCGCATCACCACGATGCGATCGTCGGCGACCTCGCCGGTGAGGCCGTTGAACACCTTGGCCGTCGCCGTCCCGCGCTCGTCGGCGTGCACGCCCGAGACCCAGCCCATTACGGCAATGTCGCGGATGCCCGGAATGTTGGCGGAGGTGAGGCCGTAGATGCTGTGGATCTCGCTCATCGCCGGCATGATCACCAGCGTGAAGCCGAACTGCGGCGCCTCCACGGAAATCGCGGGGATGTGGCCGATGTCGACGAAGCCGGTGGAGATGGCGTCGGGCCGCACCGGCAGTTCGGTGACGAACACCTTGTCGCGCTCAACCACGCCGCCGTCGGGTGTCAGCATGTAAGGCGTGGTGCCGCCGATCCAGTTGCCGGGCCTGAGCCGGCGCAGCGCCGGTTCGTCGCCGGCGATATGCAGCACGCTGCCGCGCGCGATCAGGGCGTTGGCGTCCTCGGGTGTGAGCAGTTCGTTCAAGCGCGATCTCCCATTGCCGGGTCACCCCTGCCCCGGCAAAAGTGCAGGGGGCCAGTCAAACACCAAAAGTCCTAAACTTCGCTTGCCATGCTCAATATTAGAGCGCTCAACTGCCTATAATTCGGGAGGCGGCATGGATTTCTTAAGCGGTAGCAACGATCTAGGGACTTTGGGCCTGGGCCTGCTGATGGCGGGCGCGGCGGCCGGACTGTTCAGCGGCGTGCTCGGACGCGGCGCCGGATTGATCCTGGTGCCTGCTCTGTTCCTGGTAGCGCGCTCGGCGGGGCTGAGTCCGGATAGCGCCATCCATGTGGCCGTGGGGACCTCGTTCCTCTGTTTGGTACCGGTAGCATTATTGCATGCCAGCCGCATGAAGCCGGGCGTGCGCCGCCTCGTGCTGCCGGTGCTCGCGGGATTGGTCCTCGCCATTGGTTTGACGCTGCTGTTCCATTCCTTGAACGGCATCGTCCTGATCTACATCTTTGCTGCCGCGGCCCTGGCGACGGTGGTGCTGACGGTCGCGGTCGATCCCGCGCGGCCGCGCGCCGAGGGACGCGGACTCGCCGCCGCAATCGTCGCGTTCGTAGGGACGTTAGTGTCGGGGCTGACAGGGCTCGGCGGCACGGCGCTGACCACACCGTCGCTGATCGCTACCGGCGTGCCGTCCAAGGACGCGGCCACGGCAGCGGCGTGGTTCGCAATCCCGATCACCATTGCCGGCGCGGTCGCGGCGCTCGTCTCGGGCTGGGATGCCGACGGCCTGCCGCGCTATTCCTATGGCTATGTCAATCTGCTCGCGTTCGGCGTTGCGGCACCAGTGGCATTCGCCACCAATCTGATCGCCGCGCATTACGCCGATGCGCTCGAGGCCAAGAAACTGCGCCTGTTGTTCGCCGCGTTCGTAGTGTTCTCGGTGGCGCGGATGGTGTGGAGCGTAGTCGGGTAAGACCACAAACTCTGTGGCGTTGATCTTCGGCTTTCCTGCGGCAAAGCTTTGCGATGCCGACAGAGGAGCCGATGTCATGGAAGACCCGTTCCGCCGTCCTGCGTTCACCGCCTCCGTTTTCTACGAGAATCCGCGCGCCGCGCTTGATTGGCTGGAAAAGGCGTTTGGCTTCGAGACCGTCACGCGGATCACCGACGCGAACGGCACGCTGGTGCATTCCGAGATGCGGCACGGCGACGGACTTCTCTATGTCGGAGCGCCGTGGAACGATGACTTCGCGACGCCGGGCGCGACCGGCGGCAAGAACACGGCGAACCTTCATGTGCGCCTGTATCACGGCATCGAAGCCCATTGCGACAAGGCGCGCGCCGCCGGGGCGATGATTCTGCAAGAGCCGCAAGACCAGTTCTACGGCGACCGCACCTACCGGGCGCGCGATCTTGAAGGACATGTGTGGACGTTTGCGCAGTTCGTGCGACTGGTGCGCCGCGAAGAGGCGGAGAAAGCGACGGGACGGAAGATCGAGGCGAAGGAGTGGGAATAGCACCCTCTACCGTCATGGCCGGGCCTGACCCGGCCATCCAGTGCCGGTCTCACTTCGACGCCTCTCCAGATTTCACCACCGCCTGGATGGCCGGGTCGAAAGCCCGGCCATGACGAGTATGGGGTGGGTGGCGCGTGATAAGTGATCCGCAAAAGAAAAGGGCCGGCGAAACCGGCCCTTTTTACATTCCACCCGCGGGGGCAGAGGGATCAAATCTTCTGGTCGTACTCACCGACTTCGGGGTGTTTCGACAGGCGGGCGTCGAGGTCGTGGAAGATCGCGAGCTTGGCTTCCTCGGAGGTCGGGCTTTCGACCACCACCACCAGCGACGGCTTGTTCGACGAGGCGCGCACCAGGCACCAGGTGCCGTCTTCGAGGGTCACGCGCACGCCGTTGACCGTCACGATCGAGGCGATGTTCTGGCCGAGGATCTTTCCGCCCTTGGCCTTGAGGTCCTCGTATTCCTTGGTGATCGCGGCGACGACATTGTACTTGGAGTCGTCGGGGCAATACGGGCCCATGGTCGGCGAGGAATAAGTCTTCGGCAGCGTCTGGATCAATTCCGACAGCTTCTTGCCGCCGGCATGATCGAGCATCTCCAAAACTGCGATGGCGGCGAGGACGCCGTCGTCATAGCCGTGGCCGTACGGCGGATTGAAGAAATAGTGGCCGCTCTTCTCGAAACCAGCGGTGGCGCCCAGCTCGGCGGTGCGGCGCTTGATGTAAGAGTGGCCGGTCTTCCAGTAGTCGGTCTTGACGCCGTTGGCCTTCAGTACCGGATCGATGGTGTAGATCGCGGTCGACTTCACATCGACGACGAACTGCGCGTTCTTCACCTTGGCCGAGAGATCGCGCGCCAGCAGCACGCCGACCTTATCGGCGAAGATTTCCTCGCCCTTGTCATCGACCACACCGCAACGGTCGCCGTCGGCATCGACGCCGACGCACAGCTCGGCGCCATGCTTCTTCACCGCCGCCGCCATGGCGTGCAGCATGTGCAGGTCTTCGGGGTTCGGATTGTAATTCGGGAAATTGTAATCGAGCGCGGTATCGACCTCGATCACGTCGGCGCCGATACGGCGCAGGGCTTCAGGCGCGAACAGGCCCGCGGTGCCGTTGCCGGTCGCCACGCACACCTTGATCGGACGCGACAGCTTGTGGCCCTTGGTGACCGCTTCGAGATAAGTCTCGATGAAATTCTCGACGAAGGTGTAGCTGCCGCCGGGACGTTCCTCGCCCTTGTTGTTGAGGACGATGTCCTTCAAACGGCCGATCTCGTCGGGCCCGAAGGTGAGCGGCTTCTGGCAGCCCATCTTGACGCCGGTCCAGCCGTTCTCGTTGTGGCTGGCGGTAACGACCGCGACGGCCGGGCAATCGAGCGCGAACTGCGCGTAGTAGGCGCACGGCGTCAGAACCAGACCGATATCGACGACTTCGCAGCCCGCCTGCATCAGGCCGAGGCACAGCGCGTTTTTGATCGACTGCTCATAGGAGCGGTAGTCGTGGCCGGTGACCACGCGCTTGACGCCTTCCTGCTGATAATAGGTGCCGAGGCCGAGGCCGAGGGCCTGCACGCCGAGCAGATTGATCTCTTTGCCGAACAGCCAGCGGGCATCGTACTCGCGGAAGCCGTTCTGGGTGATCAGCGGGAAGATTTCATTCTCGAAGGTGTTGGGCTTCAGGTCGGTACGTGGTTTCAGCATGGGATGTTCGGTTTCCAAGATGGCGGTCTGTTGTCTAACGCAATGCGGCCAAGAGTTGAACGCCGACGCGCAACAATCCCGTGAAAGACCCCTATTTTACCTAAGCAAAAAGGTGGTACTATACATTTAACAATGCGGAACTGATAAATGACGTCCGACCTCACCAACGCGGCCGAACGCGCGGCGATAGACAAGCTGGCCGGGGCACTTGGGCTTCCCGCCTTTGAACCCGGCTGGGTCTGGCTGGCGGGCGCCGGTCCCGGCGATCCCGGATTGATCACAGCGCTCGGACTTCATGCCGTTAGCGCTGCGGATGTGATTCTGTACGACGCCCTCGCCAACGAAGACCTGCTGAAGCTGGCAAGGCCTGGGGCGGAACTGGTGTTCGCCGGCAAGCGCGCCGGCAAGCGCTCCTGCAAACAGACCGATATCTCGCGCACGCTCATTTCGCTCGCCCACAAGAACAAGCGCGTGCTGCGGCTTAAGGGCGGCGATCCTTTCGTGTTCGGACGCGGCGCCGAAGAGGCGCTCGAGCTCGCGGCGGCGGGCGTACCGTTCCGCATCGTGCCGGGCGTGACCGCGGGCATCGGCGGCCTCGCCTATGCCGGCATTCCGCTCACCCATCGCGATACCGGCCAGGCCGTGACGTTTCTGACCGGCCACGGCGCCGACGGCAAGCTGCCGGAGTTCGACTGGGCTGCGATTTCGCGCGGCTCGCCGACGCTGGTGCTCTACATGGCGGCCAGGCATGCTGGCGCGATCGCGGAGAAACTGATCGCTGCCGGACGGCAGCCCGATGAACCCGCCGCGGTGGTCAGCCGGGCTTCGCTAGCCGATCAGACGGTCAGCGTGACGACTCTCGGCCGGCTGGAGGAAGCGGCGCGCGACTGCGCCATGCCGGCGATCCTGGTGATCGGCGCCAACGTGGCGCTGCGCGACGGCATGAACTGGTTGAGCGAAGCAATCCGCACGGCCACGGATTTGCGCCAAGCCTCCTGATCACTGCGACTCTAGTAATATTTTACGGTCGTTTAAGCCGCGGCAGTTACCCTCTGTTCACGCGTCATTCCGACGTCTCCGAGGTCTGTACGATGGCAGCCTTATCGCCACGACCTTCTCGCGCAACCGCCTTCGAGTGGGTGCCTTTGGCGGAGCTAAAGACGCCTCAGGTTCGCGACGGCGCTGCCTACTGGAACCATTTGCGTGGCGACCGGCCGTTTCCATCCCGCGCCGAAGTGACTGCGCGCGATCTCGCACCGCTACTGCCGTATGTGTCGGTGGTCAAAATCATCGACAACGGCACCGACTACGAACATCGCATTATCGGCGATGTCATGGTGCGCGCCTTCAGTATGCCGCTGCAGAACCGCCGGCTCAGTGACATTGCCAAGGAGGCGCCCGACTTCGCCGCCTACTGCTGGACGCCGTTCCGCCGCGTGTTCGAATCCGGCCAACCCGTCGCCTGGCGCTCCCATACCGGCAACGACAACACCTGGGTCGTGATATCCGATGCCGAAGTGGTGCTGTTACCGCTGGGAAACACGGCGGATCAGGTCGATCGCATGCTCGGCTTTGGTACCCATTTTACCCGTGTCGCGCGAACCAGACCTGCTTTTACACCCGGTTAACAGGCGTGCGGCATAGTCCGGCCACGTTCTGTTAGGCGGGAATATGCCGATGCTGCAGACGCAAGACGACGCAATTCCGCCGCTGGCGCCTACCTATGACTGGATCGATCTCGACGATCTTGATTCCGAACCGCTCAAGGCGGGCGCGGAATGGTGGCGCGCGGCGCGCGGCAGCCGTCCGTTTCCGGCGCGCGAGGATCTCAAACCCCGGCAGATCAGGGGGCTGCTCCCGTATATGTCGCTGCTCAAAGTGATCGACGGCGGCGCCGATTTCGAACACCGCATTGTCGGGGACGTAATGGTGCAGGGGTTCAATGTCCGCCTGCAGCACCGCCGGTTCAGCGAACTCGCGCATGATTCACCCAAATTCATCGAACGCTGCTTCGAGATTTTCCGTAAAGTGGTGACTTCGGGCCAGCCGCTGGCCTGGCGCGCGGTCGAGGACGGGGAAACCGCGCCTCTCGTGTTCGAGCAAGCGGAAGTGGTGCTGCTGCCGTTGGGCCGTGAAAAAGTCGATCACGTGCTCGGTTTCTACTGCCACGCCTCTGGCGCCCGGTGATCGGAAATCCCCTGAAGGCGCCGCACCTCCGCCGCAGAGATTAACCCGCTCTTAAAGGGAGAGCGCATAAACTCGCACAACCAAACGGAGACATGGAATGGCCAAGGCCCAGTTCCACAAAAATCAGCGCGTCTACGTCAAACCCGTGGGCACATGGGCTCTCGTCGAGCGCGTCGTGCCGCACTGGACCAAGGGCCTCGATGAGCCGCTCCGTGTCGTCTACGACTGCGGCTTGGGCCGCGATTTCGTCGCCGAGGAACTGCAGCAGGAAGAGCCGATTCCGGAGAAGCTGCAGTCGCAAAGCGAACGCTGGCGCGTCACCCGCGCCCGCAACAAGTGGCAGCCGACGGAAGACTGCTCGCGCCATCCGGTGCCGGGCACCTATCCGGTCGTCGTCACCGGCGAACAAGACTGGGGCGGCTGGCGCGTGCCGGGCGCCGAATACGACCTCAATCCGAGCCGGGTCGAACGGCAGGCCCGCCTGATCGCGTCGGCCCCGGCGCTCGAACGCATCGCGACGGCGCTAGTCAGTTGGGCGCGCAAATCCGGCGAAGACATGCCGACCGAACTGGCCGAATTCGCGCACGATGCCCAGGACGTGCTGTCACGCATCGAACTGGGGAGTTGATCACCGGGGGGTGAGATGTCGCTGCAATCGTTTACGAGATGCATTCCCGAAAGCTCGATATTCCACGATATCGGCTTCGACCAACTGGACAGTCCGGTGCTGCGCTCGGGCTACGAATATTGGCAGAGCAAGTGCACCGGCCGCCGCTTTCCCACGCGCGACGACATCCGGCCGCGCGAAATCGCGCCGCTCCTGCGCTACGTCTCGCTGATCAAGGTCGAGGGCGACGATTTCGTCTATCGCATCGTCGGCGACACCATCGTCATGAGCTACGGCGTACCGCTGCAGAACCGGCGGCTGTCCGATCTCGTGTTCGACGAGCCAGGCTTCGGCGCCTTCGTGATTCCGATGCTCGAGAAAGTCGTGGACACCGGCGAACCTCTCGCGTTGCGCGGCAAGGTCGGGCGCGACGTCGTCCGCGTGAACTTCACCCACTGCGAAAACCTGCTGCTGCCGCTCGGCCCCGGCGACGGCACCGTCGACCACGTGCTGACGTTTTCCTACTACATCTCGCAGCCTCTGAGCTGAGCGGCGCTAAACCGTAAGGTCAAAAGGGAAAACCATGCCGGGCAGACCCTTGCCCGGCGCGCCGCGCACGCCCCGTTCCCATGAAAACCGGTTCCCACATTGGGGGAAGCGATCTATACCGTGCCGCAGATCTTGCATTAACGCGCCTTCGAACGGAACCAGTGTCCGCGTTTTCCTCAAGGCGCCTTCGGAACGGATACTTCGCATGCGCACCGACGAACCTCACGCCATTCATCTCAAGGATTATCGCGCCCCCGATTTCCGCATCGCGGAAGTCGCCCTGGACTTCTCCCTCGACCCGCAGGCGACCCGCGTTGCCGCCCGCACGCGCATGGTGAGAACCGGTGCCGCCGGTGCGCCGCTGGTCCTCAACGGCGAGGCGCTGAAGCTCGTCTCGGTGGCGATCGACGGCCATCCTCTGAAGGCGGACCAGTACACGGTCGAGCCGGAACTCCTCACCATTCCTGACGTCCCCGACAAATTCATCCTCGACGTGGTGACCGAAATCGCCCCGGCCGAGAACACACTGCTGTCGGGCCTCTACACGGCGAAGGGCCTGTTCTGCACCCAGTGCGAAGCCGAGGGCTTCCGCCGCATCACCTACTTCCTCGACCGCCCCGACGTGCTCGCCGTCTACACGACCCGTATCGAGGCCGACAAGAAGCTGTACCCGGTGCTGCTCTCCAACGGCAATCTGATGGAGAAAGGCGATCTCGCCAACGGCAAGCATTTCGCGGTGTGGAACGATCCGTTCCCCAAGCCGAGCTATCTGTTCGCGCTGGTGGCCGGCGACCTCGGCGTCCTCGAAGATTCCATCGTGACGATGTCGGGCCGCAAGGTCGACCTCAAGATCTTCGTCGAACACGGCAACGAGCCGCGCGCCACCTACGCGATGGATTCCTTGAAGCGCGCCATGAAGTGGGACGAACAGACCTACGGGCGCGAATACGATCTCAACATCTTCATGATCGTCGCGGTGTCGGCGTTCAATTTCGGCGCCATGGAGAACAAGGGCCTCAACATCTTCAACGACCGCGTGCTGCTCGCCTCGCCCGAAACGGCGACCGACGACGATTACGCCCGCATCGAAGGCGTGGTGGCGCACGAATACTTCCACAACTGGTCGGGCGACCGCATCACCTGCCGCGACTGGTTCCAGCTTTCGCTCAAGGAAGGCTTCACGGTGTTCCGCGACCAGGGCTTCTCGGCCGACATGCGGTCGAAGGCGGTCAAGCGCATCGAGGACGTGCGGGTGCTGCGTTTGCGCCAATTCCAGGAAGATGCCGGCCCGCTGGCCCATCCGGTGCAGCCGCAGAGCTACATCACCATCGACAATTTCTACACCACGACCATCTACGAAAAAGGCGCCGAGGTCATCGGCATGCTGAAGACGCTGGTGGGCGACGAAGGCTTCCGCAAGACCACCGATCTCTATTTCTCCCGCCATGACGGTCAGGCCGCCACGGTGGAAAACTGGGTCAAATGCTTCGAAGACGCGACCGGACGCGACCTCACGCAGTTCCGGCTGTGGTATCGCCAGGCGGGCACGCCGACCATCACGGCGAAGACCCACTATGATGCGGCCAAGAAGACCTACACGCTGACGCTCAGCCAGTCGCTGAAGCCGACGCCGGGCCAGCCGGAAAAGCTGCCGATGCAAATTCCGGCGCGCCTCGGACTGGTCGGCAAGTCGGGCCGCGCCCTGCCGCTGACGCTCGAAGGCGAGAATGCCACCGGTCCGGACGAACGCGTGCTGGAACTGACGGAGGCGGCGCAGACCTTCGTCTTCACCGGCCTGGAAGAAGCGCCGCTGTTGTCCGTCGGACGGCGGTTCTCGGCTCCCGCGGTGTTCGAGGTCGAACAGAGCGCGGCGGACCGCACCCATCTGATGGCGCACGACCCGGACAGCTTCAATCGCTGGGAAGCGGGCCAGACCGCGGCGCGCGCGGCGATCATGGCGATGATGAAGGGGGCAGAGCCCGATCCGCTCTATGTCGCGGCGATCGGACCGGTGCTGGACAAAGCGCTCGACGACAACGCATTTGCCGCGAACATGCTGTCGCTGCCGCTGGAAAGCGAAATCGCGATGGCGGTCGACGTGGTCGATCCCGATGCCATTCATGCCGCCCGCACCGGCCTCATCCGGGCCGTCGCCGCCGCCCACCGCGACGCGTTTGCGGCGCTTTACGAGAAACTCTCCGACACCGGGACGTTCTCGACCGATGCGGCTGCGGCCGGCCGACGCGCGCTGCGCAATGCGTGCCTTCGCTTCCTCACCGCGGCCGACGATGCTGCGGCGGCGGAACTGGCGGCGCGCCATTACCACAGCGCCACCAACATGACCGACATGATCGCGGGATTGGCGGCATTGACGCGGATGGTTTCGCCCGAGACGCACGCGGCGCTGGCGCATTTCCACGATCGCTTTGCCACGAATGCGCTGGTGCTCGACAAGTGGTTCGGCCTGCAGGCGGGCAGCCCGCGCGCCGATACCATCGACCGGGTCAAGGAGTTGATGAAGGACCCGCACTACGATCTCAAGAACCCCAACCGCGTGCGCGCGCTGATCGGCGCCTTCTCGGCCAATCAGCTGCGCTTCAACGCCGCCGACGGCTCCGGCTACGCGCTGGTCGGCGACGTCGTACGCCAACTCGACGGCGTCAATGCGATGGTCGCCGCGCGTATGGCCGGTGCCTTCGAAACCTGGAAGAAGTTCGATCCCTCTCGTCAGGCGCTGCTGCGCGCCGAACTGGAAGCGACGCTGAAGACTCCGGGCCTGTCGTCGAACATGTTCGAAGTCGTGTCGAAAATGCTGGCGTAGCGCCACGATTCTATCATCCCGGGCGTAACGTTCTAGCACAGAGAAGAACGCAGAGACCCGGGACCCACTCCGACGCAAGTCAGATTGCGGAGTGGGTCCCGGGTCTCGCTTTATGTGCCAAACGGCGTGATCGCCGCGGCAGGCCAGGGATAACAAGTCGCTAAAATCCCCACCATCTGTGATGAAAAGCGGACCGGAATTCGAACCCTTCAAAAACTCCGCGTACGAACTTTCGAACTCCTAAAAAACACCTACGTAGTCATTACAGTTCGCCTCAATATTCGAGACTTTTGTCACAGCTGCTTGCTGCGACGAGGCGCCCCAGGTTTGCGTCAAGACAAAGCCAATTGAATCGGAAGCATTGCAGACAAGCGTGTTTTTGCTTGGAAACGCTACGTTTTCTGCACACGTCTTCTCGCCCTTACGGAATAGTACGAACGACGCACGGTCGCGTGGCGCTTCAATAATTTGGAAGCGAAAAGAAACCAACACTTCCACACGCAACCGAACGAGATCGACCGATGCCGACCACTCCGACCCAGCAAGACGAAGTCGCATTCATCAGCGGCGTGAAATCTGACGGAACGCTGACCCAGTATTCCTATTGGGGTTGGAACGGGAATACGCCCCCGACCTACAACACGGCCTATGTGAAGGCGGCGAAGTTCGGTGCCAATACCGCAGGCACGTCGGGCGGCACGGTTGCCTATTATTTCGATCCCGGTTCGAACTGGTCGGCATCCGAACAGTCTCAACTTTCCAGCGGGCTTGCCTTGTGGGCCGCGGTCGCCAACATCAAATTCGTCCAGACCACCGATTCCAGCCAGGCCAAGATCAGCTTCCGGCGCGGCAGCGACAGCGGTGCCTATACCTACACGATCTACAACGCGACCAGCGGTGCCGACAAAGTGGGCGGCACGACGCTCGGCACGATCCAGTCGTCGCCGATTTCGATCGATACCCATACCTCCTGCTTCTCGATCAGCGGCGGGTTCTCGAATTACGGCGGCTACGGCATCGAAACGCTGCTGCACGAGGAAGGCCACGCGCTCGGCCTCGGCCACGCCGGTGCCTACAACGGTTCGGTGAACACTTATTCGCAGCAGTACAGCGCCTACGACAATCGCCAGTATTCGCTGATGTCGTACATCAATCCCGGCACGGCCGGCACCTACACCTCGCAGGACCCGGTCGCCGGCACCAACTGGAACGGTCATTATCCGACCACCTGGATGCCGCTCGACATCCTGGCGATCCAGCGGCTCTACGGCGTGGCGACCTCGACGCCGCTTTCCGGCGGCCAGACCTTCGGCTTCAATTGCAACGTCGATGCGTCGATCAAGCAGTACTTCGATTTCACCGTGAACAAGAACCCGGTGATCACGCTGTGGGACAAGGGCACCAACAACACGCTCGACATTTCCGGCTTCTCGCAAACGGCGCGGATCAACCTCAATCCGGGCACCTATTCCTCGACCACCGGTATGACGCACAACATCGCCATCGCCTATGACACCAAGATCGACCGGCTGGTGTGCGGAAATGGAGCAACGACCGTCACCTGCAACAACGACGGCGACACCATTATCGGCGGCTCGGGCAACGACACCTTCACCGGCGGCGCCGGCAACGACATCCTGAACGGCAACGGCGGCAGCGATACCGCGATCTATTCCGGCAATTTCTCCGCCTATACGCTGACCTATAATTCGGACGGCACCCTCAAGGTCAGCGGCAGCGGCGGCGGAACCGACATCCTGTCGGGCATCGAAACGCTCAAATTCGCCGACAAGACCTATACCGTCAGCGCGCCGCCGGCCGAAACCACGCCGCCGCCCGTGACGACAACGCCGCCGCCCGTCACGTCAACGCCACCCGTCTCGAGCACCAAGATCGTGCAGCGCGATTTCAACGGCGACGGCAAAGGCGACATCCTGCTTGCTATCAACGGCAACACCTCGGTTCAGGTGTGGACGATGAACGGTGCTTCGCGCACCGCCGCCGCCAATTTCACGGCGCCGAATTCCAACTTCACCAACATCCGTACCGGCGATTTCAACGGCGACGGCAAGACGGATTTGTTGTGGGAGAACGTGGTGACCGGCGCGATCCAGGTCTGGACCATGAACGGCACCAGCAAGACGGCGACGGCCTCTATCGCCAATTCCAATGCTGCGTGGCAGGTGGTCGCTACCGGAGACGTCAGCGGCGACGGCAAGAGCGATCTCATCCTGCAGAACGGCAGCGCGCTGCAGGTCTGGCAGATGAACGGCGGCAGCGTGACTTCGCAGACGGGGATCGCAGCGGCGGCGCCCACCGGCTTCAAGCTGATCTCCACCGGCGACTTCAATGCCGACGGCAAGGCCGATTTGCTGTGGCAGAACACCTCCACCGGCGCACTCGAAATCTGGCAGATGAACGGCGCCAGCGTCGCCAACGATAGCGTGCTGGGCACCAATCCGGGCAGCAGCATGAAGGCGATCACGACCGGCGATTTCAACGGCAACGGCAAATCCGACATCCTGTTGCAGAACGCCTCCACCGGTCAGACCTCGGTCTGGTTCATGGATGGCGCCGCGATCCTCGCGGGCAGCGGCAATGTCGCGAAGAATCTCGGCACATCGTGGAATGCCTGCGGATCGGCCGACTACAACGGCGACGGCATCAGCGACATCCTGTTCCGCAGCACCAGCAACGGCCAGTACCAGACCATGGCAATGAGCGGCACCTCGGTGCTCTCGAACAACGTCATTTCGGTCAATCCGGGAACCGGCTGGCACGCCGTCGCTAATTAAAATTTTAGCGTAGACGCGCGAACGATTCAGGGCAGCTTTGAGTCGTTCGCGCGCTGTGCCTCTTCACACCGAGTCAAGCGATTCTCATAATCGCGTACGCGCGAATCAGTGGATCGCGCAGGACACGGGGTTCATGGCGGGGCATTCCATCGCAATACGGCCGGTTTTCGCCAGTACGCTGGCGAAATTCACGACCCTGTCGGCGCGCCACATCCGCCTGACCGTCATTTTGTGCGTCGTGGTGATCTGCGGCAGCTTTGCCGCGGCGGCGGTGCTGCAGTTCCGCCTCGAAACCGCCAACGCCAACCGCCAAGCCGCCTTTTTCCAAGCCAAACGCGCCCAAGACGTCGCCGCGATGGTGAGCGAGACGCTGTCGCGCCAGCGCCGGATCGGCCGCCAGTTTGCCAAGGGCGAAATTTTCACGCTGCCGCCCGACGTCTCCGCGATCGCGATCTCCGACGCTTTGGGCAAAGTCTCGAGCGCCATCGGCGAACCGATCGCGATGAGCGGACTGGCCGGGCTCGCCGTCGAGCAACCGGTGGTGGTCGGCGGCCGCGGCGCGGCGACCCTCGTGTTCCGAGAGGGCATCGACATCATCGCCGTGCGCTTCCATCCCCTGGTTCCGGCGGGCGTGCTGGAGAATTTGGAGATCGCCACCGCCAACGGCGTCGCCATCGCGGGCACGCCGATCCAGAGCGGGGCGATTGCCGCCGCAGTGCCATCGTGGCCGGTGAACGTGCTGGTGCCGCGCGAAGACCCCGGCGCACTCAACGCCTGGTATGGCTCGTTGCCGCTCTATCTATTCGTGATTCTGGGGCCGGCGCTGGTCGGCGCCTGGCTCGCCGCCATCTTCGTGCGGGAGTTCGAACGCCGTGCCAAGGCGTCGGAAGCGATCCGCAACCTGCGTTCGACGCGCCCTGCCGAAGCGCGACTTCTGGTGCGCCTCGCCAATGCCGAGCGGGCGGCGATTGAAAGCCAGCGCTCCAAGAGCGAATTCGTCGCCCATATGAGCCACGAGCTGCGCACGCCGCTCAACGCCGTGATCGGTTTCGCCGAAGTGATCGAGCGCGGTTTCTACGGCCCGGTGGGACACAAGAAATACACCGAGTACGCCCACGACATCGGCATAGCCGGACGCGCCTTGCACACCAAGGTCGGCGACATCCTCGAATTCGCCGATATCGAAGCCGGGCGCTATCCCTTGAAACCGGAGAAATTCGATCTCGTCGACGTGGTGCAATCCTGCGTCGATGAAAACGCCGGCCGCGCCTTCTCGCGCCGCATCACCCTCAACCTGATGCCTGCCTTGGCGTCGCCGGTGTTCGCCGATCCGATGGCGGTGCGCCGGATCGTGATGAACCTGTTGTCGAACGCCCTCACCTACACGCCCGACAGCGGCACGGTGACCGTGACCATCAGCGAAGATGCCGGCGCGATTGCGGTCGCGGTCGCCGACAGCGGCAAAGGCTTTACCGATGCCGAACGGGCGGCGGCAGGAAAGGCGTTCCGCCGCTTCCAGCGCGACGGGGTTTCGACCGGCACCGGCCTCGGCCTCGCCATCGTGGTGGCACTGGCGCGGCGCATGGGCGGGGCGCTCAGGCTCGAAAGCGAGCAAGGCCACGGCACCTCGGCCGAACTGAGACTTCCCAAAGCCGATCAGTGATCTTGCGGCGGCGGACGGTCGCCGTGCGGGCCATCGCCACGGGGGCCATCGCCCTGAAGACCATTGCCGTCACGACCGCGCCAGCCGTGGAAGCCGTGGCCGCGCCATTCGATCACCTTCTTGCGCTCGTCGGCGGTGAGCAAGGCGCCGACATCCGACGACATCTTCACCAGTTCCGCTTCGATCGCGGCATCGCTCTGCAGCATACGGGCGAACGCCTTGTCGAGCGCGGGCTTGTCGAGCGTCGGCGCCGCATAGAGGCGCAGCACCTCGCGGCGCGCGGCCTGGGAGTCGGCGCGCAGCGCATCCATCCGCGGGTGATGGGCTTCCAACGCCGCCCGGATGGCATCCTGTTTTTCCGGCACCACATGCATCAAGCCGCGCGGGGCCAGAAGCAGGCGGATCTGCTGGCGCTCCGGCTGGCCGTGGAAACTCGGACCGCCTGGGCCGCCCATCATCGGGAGCGGCGGACGGACGGCAAACCGGTACACCGCCGTGGCGATCACGCCGGCGAGCAGGAGATTGACGCAGAGCGAGACGATCAGTGCCACGCTCCAGCGCGGCCGTTCGGGCGGAGGGATTGCGCTCATCTCACTGGTCCTTGTCGTAATCCATCACCGGCGCGGCATCGAGCGCGGCGGTCACCATCTGATCCGAATTGGTGCTGGCGGCCTGCGGCGACGGCATGAAACCACCGGCCACCAAGCCGATCACCAGCGATAGCGCCAGCGCCGAAGCCGGTTGCCAGGCCGGGGCGCCCGGCCACAGCTGCGCACCGAGCCGCCCGAACCAGCCGGAGCGGCGGACCGCCACCCGGTCGAAATCGGCCAGGATGCGCGCCTCAAGCCCGGCAGGCACCGCCGTGGTCGGCAAGGCCCTGAAGATTTCCTGCGTGAACTGTGCGTCGTTTCTGTTTTCGCTCATCACACCGCTCCGTCCCGCAAATGGGAGAGTTTGGTCCTGAGGGTCCGTCGCCCACGGGCCAACAGGGACTCTAATGCTTCAACGCTGATCCCGAGGATATCCGCCGCTTCGATGTTGCCCCGCTCCTGATAATGACAGAGCAGGATCGCGGCGCGCTGGCGTTCGGGCAAATCGGCCAGGGCTGCCGATACCTCGGTCTCCAGCGCCGCAACTTCCAGGCCCCGGTCGGGGGCGTCGCCGCCGTCGGGAACGTCTGCCGCCGCTTCCAGGGGTTCCGTGGGGCGCTTGCGCAGCCGGTCGTAGCACTGGTTCAGCGTCACCCGGTACAACCAGGTCTCGAATTTGGCCTTTCCCGGCTGCCAGCGGGCGGCATGGGTCCAGACTTTGAGGAACGCTTCCTGAACGCAATCCTCGGCCTCGGCCTGGCCGGACAGCATGCGCCGCGCCAATGCCAGCATTCCCGGCAGATGGCGGGCCATCAAAGCCTGTGCCGCCGCCCGGTCGCCGCGTCCAACGCGGACGACAAGATCGGTATCCGGATCAACCACCATTTCCGGGTTCCACTGCCGCCCTCATCAAGACCTAAACGGCGGCGACGTCGGTTTCCGTCGCGGCCGGAATCGGCAGGAACGGTAACCCAACTGGACGGCAAACGCTGCCCCCAATGGTAAACGGGCCTTCCGGCCGCGGATCGGGAAAGACCGCCAGCGCAATCGGCCGCTGCATCGCGGGCGAGAACCGGCAGCCCAGCGTCCGGCCGACCGTTTCGGTGCCGCGCAGGATGGGCGTGCCCGGCAGCGGTTCGCCCTCGACCAGCAGTCCGGTCACGAGCGTATCGGGCCCGGCCGCCAGCACCCCGGCGCGGCCGTTGAAGAGATGGGCACGATCGACCAGCGCGGTCAGTCCCAGCGCCTGCGGCGTCGGCTCGGCGGCAAACCCTTCGCGGGCGGGGGTGTAGTCGCGCAACGGCCGTACGATGCCGCTTTCGGTTTCGAGAATGTCGAGCGCCGATTGCCCGGCCGGCATCAGCGCAAACGGACGTCCGGCAGCGACAAGCCGGTCCCATACGATCAGCGCGTCGTCGGCATTGCAGCCGATGGTGAGGCCGGGACCGAGACGGGCCAGCCGCACCGGCAATCCGCGCCAATCGAACGAACGGCTGGAGAGCGGCGCCAGATCGGTCGGCAGACCGGCAGCGTTCAGGACTTTCCCCGCAGCCGGGCCGATCACCACCAGCGCGCCTTGCTGGCGCGAGCGATCCTCGACACGGACGTGATAAAGCCGGGCGGCGTTTTCGATCCAGTCGGCATCTTCGGCCGCAGCAGCGAGCAGAAAGCGCGTACGATCGAGGCGGATCACCGTGCCCTGGCCGCGCACGGCGCCGCCATCGCTGAGCCACAGCACATCCATCGCTGCGCCGATTCCGAGCGCGGCGGCGTCACGGGTGAACAAGCGGGACACCAACGCCGGCGCCTGATCGCCCGACAATTCCACCCGCCAATACCACGACACATCGACGAGGACGGCGCCGAAGCGGGCGGCGATCGCTTCTTCGGCAACGCTGCCGTAATGCGCCGCCAGCGTGACGGCACCGCGGTTCTCCCAGGCATTGAGGCGATTGGCCTCCACCGCGCGGGCATGGAACGGCGAGGCTTCGAGAGTCATGTCGCGGCCTCCCAATCGGCTGAGACCATCGTCGCCGCGATGCGGCCCGCACGTCCCGATATGCACGGCACTGGTTCAGCGGCGGCGCCGCAAAGATAAAGCCCGCGCACCGGTGTCATAATCCGCTTCGGCCACGGCTCGACGAGATCGGCGAGGCACAGCGCATCGCGCGGCTCAGGCGGCACAAAGCCAAAGCCGGTAATGCTGGCGGCCAAACCTGGCGCTTGGCGTTCGAGCACGCGCACCACCGCGGGCACCAGCTCCGCCGCCGCGGATCTCCAGCCTTCCAGCGGCGCGACGGGAACCGGGCGAATGCGGATGGAGAGCAGCACGTCGGGCGGCGCACCGGCCTCGATCACGACGGCCTCGAGGAACACGTCGGAAGCGATGCGCCCCGCGCGCGCTTCGGCGTAACTGAGCGCAACGTTCTCCAGCTTCTCGGCGATGACGTAGCGGGCGGGACGCGCAAACACCGGCGGACAGGATTTCAAGGCCAAGACCAGTTTCGCTTCGCCGACTTCGGCGGCGGTGGCGTATTTGCGGGTGGCAGCAAATCCGGCTGCACCCGGCGGCAGAAAGTCCAGCAGGGTTTTCTTGCGGCTGAGACACGACAGAACGGTGCGTCCCTCAACCGTCTCGCCCGAGGCCAGCACCGCGCCGCGGATGGCTTCGCCGCTGACATCGAGACGGGTGACTTCAGCATCGAAACGGATGACGACACCGGCTGCGTTGGCCGCAGCCACCAGCGCATCCACCAGGATCGCGGGACCGCCGAGCGGAACGGCAGTGGCGCCCTGCAGGCCGCACATCTCCTGCGCCGCCGCCCACGCCATCACCAGCGCACTGCCGGGCGCCGCGGGATTGCAGGCCAAGGCATCGAACGCAAACGCCGCGCGCGCCATTTCGGCTTCGAAGTTTTCTTCGATCAACGCCATCGCCGGCGTCACCTGCAGGCGGCGAAGCGCGGCGTGCGTCGCCTCACCGGCAACAGCACCGTCTTCCCACCACAGACTGCGCATCGAACGTGCGAAAGCGAAATGGTTGCGGCGAAAGGCAGGATAGCGCGCCGCATCGCGTGCGCTCTGGCGGGCGAGACCGTTCTGGGTCTCGTGCACATCGCGGGAAAACGCCAGCGTCTCGCCATCGCGGAGCAGCGTCAGCGGCAGATCGCGATGAAGGAAGATGAGGT
This sequence comes from Alphaproteobacteria bacterium, assembly GCA_023259375.1. Lineage (GTDB taxonomy): Bacteria > Pseudomonadota > Alphaproteobacteria > Micropepsales > Micropepsaceae > Rhizomicrobium. Next base: position 56,292 of record JAHFQC010000008.1, on the reverse strand, counting down.
TCCGCGTCAGATCGAAATCCTTGAGCACGCGCGGATCGAGCGCCGAAAACGCGTGCGGCCCGGCCGGAACCAGATGTTCGCCGACCGCCAAGCGATTGGCGCAGGTTCCGCCCGCCACGTTGCCGGCTTCCAGCACCGTCACCGCCGCACCCGCGCGCGCGAGATAGGTCGCGGCGACAAGGCCGTTCACACCGGCGCCGATGACGAGCACCTCGCTCATGCGCCTCTCCGCAGATCGGCCATAACGGCGGTGGCGGCGGCCACTCCCGAAGCGCAGGTCGCCAGCGGTCCCAGCGCCGACGAGGCTCCGGCGAGATAAAGCCCTTTCACCGGCGTGCGCGTGCCGGTGCAATCCGGGAATGGGCGGAACGCCAGCATCTGGCTGGGCGACAGCGCGCCGCCATAGAGATCGCCTTCGGTGCAGCCGAGTTCGCGCTCGATATCGGGCGGAATGATCAAGGCGGCGGTGGTGATGCGCTCGAAGGTTCCGGGGAACATCTCTTCCACCAGCTTCAACGCCCGCGCCTGTAAGACGATCCGCTTGTCGCCGTTCCACGGGCCGTCGAAGGGCTCGCGCGGGATGGCGCTGAGCGTGACGGTCATGACCGCGGCGCCGTCGGGCGCAAGGAATGGATCGACGGCCGAAACCACGCGCACCACGGCGGGCGGGCGATCCGGGATCATGCCGCCAGCCCAGGCGCGCACCGCCTCGCCATACGACGCCGCCAGCGCAATCGGACGGCGCAGCATGTCGGGATCTTTCACCACCGGCGGCGCTTCCAGCGCTAACAACAGGCGCGCGGTGCCGGGCGCGGCGCGGAACGCAGCGATGCGCTCGACCAAGGGCTTTGGCAGATCGTTCCAAGCGAACAGTGTGAGGAAAGTACGTTTGAGATCGAGCGTGGAGACCACAGCGGCAGCGGCGATCTCGCGGCCATCGGAGAGCCGGACGGCCACGGCGCGGCCATGACGGCGGCGGATGTCGGTCGCTTCGACGCCGCACAGAAGTTCGGCGCCCGCCTCTTCGGCGGCACGGCGCAGAGCGTTTCCGAGCGCGCCCAGCCCGCCGCGCGGCATTCCGCCGGCAGGACCGGCCAGCAGTGCCAGTGCGCCGCGATCGGGATCGCCGAGCCCCTCGCCGCCGCATTCGATGCCGCCGCGCGTCGCCAGATCTTCGCCAGGCCACGGCACCGGCCGCGACCGCCACAACGGGAGGAACGGACGCGGCTTGGCGGCATCCGCCAGCACGCGGGCGATCACCGCCTCGCGCGTCGCCGCGATGGTGCCGCTCGATTCCGCCGCCGGCGTCAAGATTGCGCCATGACGGGCGAGTTCGAGATCACGGAAGATCGCGGGCGGGATGGCCGGCAGTTCGTCGGCGAAAGGCGAAGCGCTAAATCCGGGCGCAAACGCCCGCGTCACGCATCGCCCGCCCGGCTCGGGCAAACGCTCGACCACCACCACGCGGCGGCCGTGCGCGGCAAGCGTGGCTGCACAAGCCAGCCCTTCCGCTCCTGCCCCGATGATGCAGACGTCGTATCGCACCGAAAATTCCCGCCGATCCGGCCCCATTATGGCAGAGCGCCAGCGACAACACAGTTAACCGGCGGAAGATGTAAAAAATAAGGGCGGAACCGGTTTCCCGCTTCCGCCCATATAATGAAACTCGCGCTTTGAGGCTGATTACAGCACGCCGCGCTTATGTTCACCGATCACCAGACGGCCTGGATTGAACGCCGCCTTGATCACCGCCAGTGCTTTGCGGGGCTCGGCATCTCCACACATGAAGATATCGAAAGCCGCATAGCCTTTCTCGGGCCAAGTATGAACGCTGATATGACTTTCCGCGAGCACGGCAACTCCAGAAATTCCGCCGCCATCGCAGAACGTATGCAGGTGAATGTGCAGGAGCGTAGCCCCGGCAGCCTTCACTGCATCGATCAGCGCAGTTTCAATCCGATCACGGTCGTCGAGACCCTCGGCGTCCCATAGATCAATTATCAGGTGACTTCCCGCATAGGTCAGTCCGTTACGCGTGATGAAGTGGTCCTTGCGGTCCTCATCCCCAGGGGGAATAGGAACCGGGACAGTCCTCGCAGTCGCGCCGGCGCGTGGCGCCTTTGCTTCTTTGATCGCTGCCACGAGTTCGAGTCGAGCCATCCTGGCACCTACCCTCTCAGAGCGTTTGACACCTGTGCCCCGATCCTTGCGAAAAGGGGCGCCTCAAGAAGAAAGCGGCCCGACGGAAGGCCGTCGTGCCGCTTCGTTCTCCGAAGAGAACGCGCGAAATATAGGAGGGTCCCCCCCCGACGCAAGAAATTTATGACCCCCGGGGGAAAAAAAGTGCCGCGGGCCCAAGGGGGTTGGCGCGCGCGAGCGAGTCGTCGCCTGTCACAATGGCGGCGAAAAAGCGGCGGGACTTCATCCACAGACAAAGCGACGCCGTTCGTACGCGGCGCATCTGACACGCACAGCGGCGCGCCGCTTGCACCCGCCGTCCTTGGGACCTAAAAGCCCCGCCTTGCTCGTTTCGGAGGGAAAAATGGCCAGTATCAAGGAACGCCTGCACCACGGCTACGCTCAGACGATGGACGTCAAAGGCACGCTGCTGGCCGACGAAAAGAGCCAGTATCAGCGCATTAAGATCTTCGACACGATTGCGAACGGCCGCGTCATGACCCTCGACGGCGTGGTCCAGATCACGACGCGCGACGAATCCGCCTACGCGGAAATGCTGACCCATTTGCCGATGCTGGAACACGGCAAAGTGGAGCGGGTGATGATCGTGGGCGGCGGCGACCTCTCGATCGCCGACGAGGCGCTTAAGCATAAGTCGGTCAAAGAGGTCGTCCTGGTCGATATCGACGGGCGCGTGGTCGAGCTGTGCAAGAAGTACTTCGGCGAGGTCAACGCCAAGGCGTTCCGCGACCGCCGCATGCACGTGGTCGTCGCCGACGCCTTCGAATATCTCGCCCGCCCGGAGGTCAAAAACCGCTTCGACCTCATCGTCGGCGACCGCCCGGACCCGATCGGGCCCGGCAAGGCGCTGTTCGGCGAGACCTTCTATGACCGCATCAAGGGCGCGCTGAAGCCCGGCGGGTTCGCCACGTTCCAGACCGGCGTGCCGTTCTATCAGCCGGAAGAGATCACCGAGGCGCTCAAGGATCTGGCGGCGCACTTCCCCAAATCGGGCCTCTATCTGACCGTGGTGCCGACCTATATCGGCGGCTTCATGGCCTTGTCGTGGGCCGGCAAAGGCGCGCGCCTGGGCACGCCCGCCGGGATCAAGAAGGCGGCACGCGCCTACAAACGCCTCAAGCTCAAGACCGACTATTACAATCCGGCCATCCACGCCGCCGCCTTCGCGCTGCCGGAGTTCATCGCCCGGCTGGTGCCGTAGACCGGCATCAAAGTCCAAGCATCCGCGCGGCGAACCGGAAAAGACGGCGCGTCGGCGATGGCGCTTGGCATTCGACCAGCCGGTAACCGACCCGCGGAATGGTTTCGAGAGTGAAGCCGCCGTGGCTTTCGGCCAGCCGGCGCAGCCGCGCGATACAGCGATGAATGGAGTCGTCGCTGACGGCGAAGCCGCCCCAGCAGCGCGCCATCAACTCGTCGCGCGAAACGACATCGCCGCGCCGCACTGCGAGCGCGACGAAAACCTGCATCACCCGCGGCTGCAAGGTCTCGGCGGCCGGACCGGCGAGGATCTGCCGGCGGCCTGGACTGACTTGTAATCCGCCGAGGCGGAAATCCGGCTCATTGGCCAGCACGATTTGGTCCGTCATGGCACGCATCAAAGCTCCGTCGCGGGCTTTCGCCCGTTCTTCAAGCCTTCGACTCGACGCGTCCTCCCGGGACCAGGCAATAATACTTTCGCTACTGCACAATTTTGTAAACGACTGATCTTGTGCATTTTGCCTGGGATTTTGGCGCCAACATGGCCAAATCGGCAGCAGTTTATGTTGCAGTGCAAAAAGATCGGCATTCGGACAGGTAGGATCGGCAATTGATCGGGCCGAAGTCCTTTCGGATCAGATGCTGACAGCGCTGTCCTATAGGCGAGCGGTTCGCGTTGGACCGCAAGACCCCGGACCGCCAGACCTCCCACCGGAGGACCCGGTCCCACAAAGGAGAACAACACCATGTTGAAGATTGTGGGCATCACCCTCACCGCCGCCGCTCTGATGGGCGCGGCCGCCCATGCCGCTCCGGACACAATCCGCACGGACGTTCCGGTCGCTTATTCCGATCTCGACCTTTCGACTGAAGGCGGTGCGCACGAGCTGCTCGGCCGCATCGAACATGCCGCTGCGCAAGCTTGCGGCTACTCGTCGTCGTTCTATTCCGTCTACAACGTCGCTCCCGCGCTGGCCGACAAGGAATTCAACACCTGCCGCGCCAATGCCGTCGACACGGCGATGAAGTCGCTCAAATTCCCGATGGTCCAGAAGATCTATTCCGCCGCCGACGCGCCGTATCTGCGCCTCGCCAGGAAGTAAACTCGTTACCTGAGTTTTCTGGCCCACATAAACTTACGGGCGGACTCGCAAGAGCCCGCCCGTTTTCACATGTGCAGTACGAAACTGCTTATTCGAAGTGCGCCGATATCTCGATGCCGACCACGCGCGGATCGGACACAAAGCCGGTGTTGTTGTCGAAGTCGATCGCGCCCTGCAGGTTCGCCTTGTTGGTGAGGTTGCGGGCATAGGCCGCCACCTGGAACCGCTTGTCGGGGAAGACGTAACCGAGCTTCAAGCCGCCTTCGTAGTTGCCGTTGGTGTGGAACTCCTTCGACTTGTAGAGGAAGAAGTTGGTGTAACCCTGCAGCCACCAGTCGGTGTAGGCAAACAGTTCGCCGCCGTTCGACAGCGGATAACCGTAACGGGCCGTCAGCGACAGGCTGTAGTCCGGCGCCTGCGGGAACGGGTTGCCGTTGAGCATTGCCTGGCCGTTGACGCCAAGCGGGTTGGTGACGCTGCACTGGGCGCAAACCGAGGTCGTCAGCGCGGCGTCGTGGATCGCAGTGTGCGTCCACGCGGCACCGGCGGTGAAGGTGAGATTTTCGGTTGCCGCCCACTCGGCATCGGCTTCGAGGCCGTAGGCCTGACCAGCGCGAGCATTCATCAAACGGACGGAGTTGAAGCCGCCGCCGATGGCCGAGAACTGCATGTGGCTGACGTAATATTCGAAGCCGTCGACGTTGAGGCGCAGGCTCTTGTCGAACAGTTCGGTTTTGATGCCGGCTTCATACGACAAGATCGTCTCGGAACGGGCCGTCGAATAGGAGGCGCCGAACGCCATGTCGCGGCCCTGGATCGACGGCGCCCGGAAGCCGCTGGCGACACGGGCATAGGCCTTCACCGTATCGGTGATGGCATAATCGGCGCTCAGATCCCAGCTGATGTTGGAACCGCGCAGACGCACCGGATCGGTGATCGGCACCGCAACGCTGTCGCCATGGGCGGTCAGGCCTTTGGTGTCGGAGGTCCAGCGCACGCCGGCCGTGACTTTCAGCTTATCGGTGAACTGATAGCTCGATTGGCCGAACAGCGCATACGACACGTTGGTCTGGCGCACCACGGTGCGCGGATTGGCGGGCGTCGACGGCGCCGTATAGGTCGAGTCGGCATAGTCGGTGTCGAACCAGAAGCCGCCGACCTGCCAGAACCACGGCCCGCCGGTCGACGAGGCCAAGTGAAGTTCCTGGGTGTACTGATGCAGGTAATCGAGGCCGTCCTGCGATTCCGAATTGAACGGAATGAAGCCGGGGCCGTACGGCGGATTGTAGACAGCGCCGTAGCCGCCATCGATATCGCCGCGGCTGTAGCCGTGGGTGTATTCGTAGCCGGTGATCGAGGTCAGCACGGCCGGTCCGAAGTCGTAGGAGATTTCGGCGCTGGTGCCGATGCCGTTGTACTTCTGCGGGTTGTTGGCGCCCTGGTCGAAATAGACGGTGCGATGCTGATAGTTGCTGTTGAGGTGGTTGTCGCCGGGACCAATGATATTGGCGCGGAAGATCGCGGCGGTGCCGTCGAGCGAACGGAAATGGCCGTTCAACAGCACGCTCAGACGATCGACCGGCTTCCACAGAAGCTGCAGGCGGGCCGCCTTTTCGTCGTAACCGCCGAGCGCATTGTTGAGGTGGGTGAAGCCGTTGTCGATGTAGTTGTCGCGATGCTGCCACAAGCCGGAGATGCGCGCCGACAGCGTGTCGGTGAGACCGCCGCCCGCACCCATCTCAACCGAAGCAGTGCCGTACTGGCCATAAGACGCGGCAAAGCGCGACTGGAATTCCTGGGTCGGCTTGGCACTGGTGAGCTTGATGATGCCGGCGGTGGTGTTGCGGCCGAACAGCGTGCCTTGCGGACCACGCGACACTTCGACGTCGCCGACGTCGTAGATCGGGGACGACTTGAGGATCACGTTCTCCATCACGATGTCGTCCATGATGATGGAAACCGGCTGCGAGGCCGCCAGATCGAAATCGGTATTGCCGAGGCCGCGGATATAGAAGCGCGGGGCGACGCGGCCGTTGGAGGATTCGGCGTAAACGTTGGGCAGATTGTTGGCGATCGCCCGGATGTCCTGTCCCGACTGGAACATGGCTTCGACGTGCTCGGTATCGAGTGTCGCTACCGACATCGGCACATCCTGGATGTTTTCAGCGTGCCGCTGCGCGGTCACGGTAACGGACTCGACCTGCTGCGCGAACGCCGCGCCGGCAAAGGCCGCCGACAAAAGAAGATAAGAAGAATACTTTTTGATGTGGGTCATTTTACCCATGTCACCCCGTCGCATGCCAATCGTGTCCGGCCGCCGGCGATTCCAGCGATTCCCATGCGGCCACGATCTGGGGCGGAAATAGGGGTTGGGTCATGGAAGTGTCAATTGATGCGACCCGCGCAGACGGCCGCTTTACCACGCCCTGTGTCCCGATCACTACGATTCGGGAACAATCCGGTTGACGCCTCCAAAGCCGGTGACGCAAAAGGCAGCGGAATGATGACGCGTTGGGCAATTTCATGACGACAGATCTTCCCGATCCGGAAACCCGCGAAGCGGCGCTGTACAAATTTCTTACGAATATTGGAATCGCCTGGAGCACGATCGAACACGCACCGGTGTTCACCGTGGAAGACTCGGGCGACATCTACCAGCGCCTCTCCGGCTGCCACACGAAGAACTTATTTCTTAAAGACAAGAAGGGCGGCTTGTGGCTGGTGGTGGTGCGCGCCGAGTTGCGTGTGGACCTCAACGCACTCGCCAAACAATTGGGGGCGCCGCGCTTCTCGTTCGGTTCGGCGGAGCTTCTGGTCGCCACCCTCGGCATCACGCCGGGATCGGTGACGCCGTTCGCCTTGATCAATGATGTCGACCACAAAGTTCAGGTGGTGCTCGACGCCGACATGCTGACGCGCGGGCCGGTGAACTATCACCCCTTACGCAACGACCGCACCACGACCATCGCGCCCGAAGATCTGGTGCGCTTTGTCGAAGCCTGCGGCCACAAGCCGATCATCGCGCCCATTCCGCAGCGCGCGGGTTAGAACACCTTGAACTGAACCAAGCGGACGACCTTGCCCTTGGGCACTGTGAAGACGGCGCGGATCTGCTCTGCCGGCACACTCTTCCACGACAGTGAGGTGATGCCGTTGGCGACGGCCTTGCCTTGCGCCACATCGCGCCAGCGATTGCCGCTCAAGACCTGCAAACGCAGATGCTCGGGCGCGGCGTAGCGTGCTTTGTCAGTGAAGAAAGCGAGTTCTGCCCTCTGCGCCGCGACCGGTTTGCCGAAGTCGACGGCGTACCATTGTTCGCCCTCGCCGCCTTGCGTCGTCCAGCCGTGCGGCATTTCGGGGAAGAACCAGACGCGGCCATCGAGCGCTTTATAGAGCGTGGCGGCATCGGCATTGATCGACGCATTGCCGTGCGGATAGCCGGTGGGGAGCAAATTCATCGCGAGATTGACGCGCGGCGTGACCGGCGCCGCCGCACGGCGCTTCAGCGGAATCGTCAGGCGCTTCTCGGTGTCGGAATGCGCGGCGACAGCGCCGTCGACCAGCACCGTCAAACCGGCACCCAGTCCATATTTCTTGCCGTCGGCATCGAACACCACTCCGACAAGATGGCCATGATAGGGCACACCTTGAAGCGCGAAGAAACGCAGGGCCTGCGGATCGTTGGCATCGGCCGGGATCAGCGGATGGACTTCCAGCACATCGTCCTCGCGCGGGCGAATGCCGGCCACACCGGTGATGACAAGATCGTCGAAGCCGGAATGAAAATAATGATGGCTGCGCGGCAGGCCGACGATCGGCTTGCCGGTGGCGGGATCGTAGTCTTCTTCGAGATCGAGTCTGTCACCTTGATAATGCAGCGCCGCGTACTGGCGCAGCAGGCGCATATAATCCGAACGCGTCACCGCCTTCTGGTTATCGTCGTTCAAGAAATTCTGCATCGCCGCCAGCACCGCGGTGGTCTGGAACGGCCACACCGGCCCATTCCACTGACATTCGCGCAATCCGGTGGCGGCGTCGTAGCGGTATTGCTTCATGTAGTATTCGTAGGACGGCCCCACCGTGCGCAATCCATGCGGACCGGCCAAACCATCGGGCGACAACAGATACGCCCAGGCCGCATCATAGCGCCGGTCGGACGGCACCACGCCGAACGCCCACGGCACATAGCCGACCAGTTCGCGGCCGCGGATCGGATCCCAATACTTCACGTATTGGTTCGTGACCTTGAAGCGGTCGATGAAGTGCTCGAAGCCGGGGTTCCACAGATCGGCCAGCATATGGGTGCGCAGATCGTCCGCCTTGGCCGTGTAATCGCTCGCCGTCTTGGCATCGCCGCTCAGCGCCGACAAACGGCTGATGGCCGTGGCATTGGCGAACATGAAGGAATTGATCGAGGGACGGAACGCATCGCCGCCCCAGAAGCCGTCCTTGCCGCCCGTCGCATCAATGGAAGCGATCGTGTACTCGGTGGCATCGAGCAGCGGCGAGACCCAGTACAGTCCCTTGGAACGGTCAAAATGATCGTCCCATTCGGCATAGGTCTTTTTCAACGACGCCAGCTTGCCCGCCGCATAAGCGAGATCGCCGTCCACCAGGAAGCGGGCGTAAACGGCGTCGGCGATGTATTCGGAGAAATGGCGGTCGTTGCCGCCGCTGGTCATGTAGTCGATATAGCCGCCGGCATAACGGCGGTCGCGCAGCCAGCGCCCCTCATAAATATGGAAGCCGGTGGCATCGTTGAGGCTGGCATAAGGCGAGAGCTGCCAGCTCACGTCTTCGAGAAATTCGGTTGAGATATAGCCGCGGGCGCCGAGGTCGCGCTGATGGGCGCGGAAGATCTGCCAGCGATAGTAGTAGACGGCGTCGAGCTTCGGATCGGCTGACTCGAAGAAGGGGATATTGCCCTCGTACCAGGGGGCATCGCCGCCGAAATGAGTCGCGGCGAGCCGGTGTTCGTCCAGGACCGGCTTGGCGGGCGCGAGGCCCGTCAGACACAAAACCAGGGCCAAGCCCCAAGACGCCAGCTTCATGTCCGCCTCCCCAGTCTGCTCATTTAAGTCCGCCCATTTGCGCATATTTGTCGGACAATACAACGCCCCTCCTCCTGCGGCCCAGCGCCCGCGAGGACCCTCGGAAAAGCGGCCCCGGCCGCAGGTGCTTGCCCTCTTTTCTTTCCGGCGCCCAAAGCCCATGTTGGGGGGAGCAATTCAGGGTTCTTGACCATGGTCTTATTCGGTTCCGGCGGCACTCCCACAGACGGCAAGGGCGGCCCGGCCAGCCCGTACGTCAAGGAAGCCACGATCGACACCTTTGCCGCCGACGTGCTGGAAGCCAGCCGCGAAGTACCGGTCATTGTCGACTTCTGGTCGCCGCGCTCGCCTCAGAGCAAAGAGCAGGACAAGCACCTCGAAGCCGCCGTCGCCGCCGCCAAGGGCGCGGTCAAGCTGGTGAAAGTCAACGTCGACGAGAATATGGAGATCGCCCGCCAGCTCCGGATTCAGGCGGTCCCGACCGTCTACGTCTTCCAGAACGGCCAGCCGGTCGACGGCTTCGCCGAGGTTCTGCCCGAAGCCCAGGTCAAGAAGTTCGTCGAAGGCTTGGCGGGCGGCGCCGGCGGCCACGATCATGCGGCCGAAGTGCTCGCCATTGCCGATCAGGCGTTTGCGGCCGGCGATGTCGGCCAGGCGGCGCAGGCCTATGCCCACGTGCTGCAGGACGAGCCCGGCAATCCGAAAGCGGTGGCGGGTCTCGCCCGCTGCTATCTGAAGGGCGGCGACGTCGAGCGCGCCAAGCAGACGCTGGCGCTGGTCAGTCCCGAGCACGCCAACGACGAGGCGGTGCGGGCGGTGAACGCCGAGCTTTCCTTGCGCGAAACGGCCGCGGCCGCCGTCGGCAAGACCGCCGAGCTCGAAGCCAAACTCGCCGCCAATCCCAACGATCATCAGGCGCGCTATGATTTCGCGTTGGCGCTGGAAGGCGCCGGCGACCGCGACGGTGCGATCGATCAGCTGCTCGACATCGTGCGGCGCGATCGCAAGTGGAACGAAGAAGCGGCGCGCAAGCAGCTCGTGACCTTGTTCGATGCAATGGGACCAACCGACGACCGCACCATCGCCGCAAGGCGCAGGCTGTCGTCCATTTTATTCTCGTGACGCCATGGCCGGAACCTACAACACGCACGATGATCTGCCGACGATACTGAACATCTTTCCGTTGTCGGGCGTACTGCTGTTGCCGCGCGGACAGTTGCCGCTCAACGTGTTCGAGCCGCGCTATCTGGCGCTGGTCGACGCAGCATTGGCGGGCGACCGCCTGATCGGCATGATCCAGCCGACCGAGAATGAAGAGAAGGTGCTGAAGCCGGCCCTGTCGGCGATCGGCTGCGTCGGACGGGTCACCGGCTTTCGCGAGAGCGAGGACGGGCGCTATCTCATCACCCTCACCGGCATCTGCCGCTTCCGGCTGGCCGAGGAATTGAAAACCGAAACGCCCTACCGGCGCGTCATCGCCGACTACGTGCCCTACATCGACGACCTGGCCGAACCCGACGAGGCCGATTTCCCGCGCGACCGGCTGCTGATCGCGTTGAAGGATTATCTCTCCCGCCGCGATCTCAAGGCCGACTGGAAAAGCGTGATGAGCGCGCCGCCGGAGACCCTCATCAATGCGCTGGCAATGCTATGCCCGTTCGAACCGGCGGAGAAGCAAGCGCTGCTCGAAGCGCCAAGCTGGCCCGAGCGCGTCGACACCTTGATCGCGCTGTTGGAGATGGCCAATGCCGGACCGCAAGGGCCGGTGTCGCTGAACTGATCATGGAACCCGATCCCAAACTGCTTGATGTGCTGGTCTGCCCGATGACCAAGACGACGCTGGTCTACGACCGCGAGCGCCAGGAGCTCGTCAGCAAGGCCGCCGGGCTCGCCTATCCGATCCGCGGCGGCATTCCGATCATGCGGCCCGACGAAGCGCGCGAGCTTTCGGAAGAGGAACGCAACAAACGATGACTTGGCCGACCGAAATCCGGCTTTCACCCGACAAGCGCACCCTGACGGTCACGTTCGATGGCGGCGAGCGCTTTGCCTTGCCGGCGGAATACCTGCGCGTCGAATCCCCCAGCGCCGAAGTGCAAGGCCACCGGCCGGAGGAAAAGAAGACCGTCGAAGGCAAACAGAACGTCACCATCACCGCGATCGAGCCGGTCGGCAATTACGCGGTGCGGCTGGTGTTCGACGACGGCCACGATACCGGGCTCTACGGCTGGGACTACCTCAACGAACTCGGCCACGAACTGGATTCGCGCTGGCTCGCCTATCTCATAGCCCACGGACGCGATGTCTAAGCCACCCTGGCTCAAGTCCCGGCGGCGCATGGCCGTCATCATCGGCCAGGACCTGTCGCGCTGGACCGATTTCTATCACTTGATCCTGACGGTGCCGTGGAGCGTGTTCTTCCTCGGCATGGCGGCGTTTTTCTTCTCGATCAACGTCGTGTTCGCGTTCGCCTATATGGCCGATCCGAACGGCATCGAGCATGCGCGCCCCGGCAATTTCTGGGACGCCTTCCTGTTCAGCGTCCAGACCATCGGCTCGATCAACTACAGCGTGATGAACCCGAAAAGCATCTACGCCAACATCGTCGTGGTGGCGGAGGCGTTCTTCGGTCTCTTGAACCTCGCCCTTATCACCGGCGTGGTGTTCTCGCGCTTTTCGCGGCCCCATGCGCGGGTACTGTTCAGCCGCATCGCCGTGATCACCGATTTCGACGGCGTGCCGACCCTGATGTTCCGCGCCGCCAACCAGCGCGGCAACCAGATCCTCGACGCCACCGTCACGGTCAACTTCGCCTATCAGCAGACGACGCGCGAAGGCCTCGTCATGCGCCGCTTCTGCGAGCTGAAACTGGTGCGGCCGCGTTCGTCCCTGTTCGCGCTGTCGTGGACGGTGATGCACCGCATCGACGAACAAAGCCCGTTCTACGGCCAGACGCCGGAAAGCCTTTCCGCCATGCAGGCCGAACTGATCGTGCTGTTGTCCGGTACCGACGAAACCCTCGCCGCCACGATCTTCGCCCGCTACGGCTACAAGCCGCACCAGATCCTGTGGCGCCACCGCCTGGTCGACATCCTGTCGTTCAATCCCAAAGGCCGGCGCGTGGTCGACCTGACCCAGTTTCATAACGCCGTGCCGGACCAGTCGGCGAAGCAATAGACTTCACTTGAACTTCGCGAACACGAGGCGGTCTTTGTTGTCGGCCATCAGGCTCGACAGGCCGTTGATGGTGTCGAGGCCAAGGCCTCCGGGAACACCACTGGTCGGATCGGGAACGATCTTCGAATAGCTCGCACCCGAGACCTTTTCCCACTTCCCGTTCGGCTTCCTGATTTCCAGGCTCGCCACCGTGGCCTTCAACACCAAGCGGACGATCGGCGTGTCGAACGCGCGCGGCTTCATCAGGCTGAGATGTTCGCCGGACATCTGCCAGCCGTTCGCCTCAGCCCAGGCGCTCAATTCATCTTTGGTCATGCCGCAGGTCCTCTCGTCTGCGATCAGCATAGCGCACCGCCTGGGCTAAGGGGAGCACGGGCACGCGGCGGATAGAACTTGCCGTCATCCATGCAGCGGATCGAGCCGCCCTGAACGTGTTCATGCGGTATCAGGCCGCCGGTGCACGCTTCCAAATAATGCGGACTTGGCCCCAGGCGGTCTCCGCGTCCAATGTCAGCCGGGTGCCGTCGAATTGGTAATGGCGGACCTGATCGGTGCCAAGCAGATTGGGAAACCACGTCCCCTCGATGTGGTGCGTGACCGTCGAACGCTCGGTGTCCAGTGTGTAGCGGCCGAAATAGCCGAAATAGCCCTTCCAGGCGGCGCAGCTTTCATCCGCGGCCGCCTGCCGCCAGTCCTCGCTGCGAAACCGTCCCATATCGCGGCGCACCAGTTGGGCCGAGACGTGTCCGTCGGCGGTGTAGATGATCATTCCGGTGGCGTCCTCGCCGAGCGGATAATCGATCCGGCCGTCTGGCCTGGTCTCGTACCATGCGACCAATGTCCACGCGCCGATCAGCATGTCTGGGGTCATTCCGCCCGAGTTCGCCATGTGCCCTTTCCTCGACGGCCGCGCGCTTCGATAACCATAGACTGCAGAACCGGTTCCGCACTCAGTGCCGCCTTGGATGTGACCAAACGGAGCGGTTTTCCCGCAGCCGGCGCGCACGTTTGTGTCGCCCGGGGCTGGACGCTTGTTATGTCCGGTCTGAGCCGCTAAAACGCGGCCGCCATGGAAGCTTTCAAAACCCTCTCGGGCGTCGCCGCGCCCCTGCCGATGATCAACGTCGACACCGACATGATCATCCCCAAGCAATTCCTCAAGACCATCAAGCGCACCGGCCTCGGCAAAGCGCTGTTCCACGAGATGCGGACGCGGCCCGACGGCAGCGAGAATCCGGATTTCGTGCTCAACAAGCCGGCCTACCGGAACACGAAGATCCTCATCGCCGGTGCCAACTTCGGCTGCGGCTCGAGCCGCGAGCATGCCCCCTGGGCGCTGCTCGACTTCGGCATCCGCTGCGTGATCGCGCCGTCGTTTGCCGACATCTTTTTCAACAACTGTTTCAAGAACGGCATTCTGCCGATCACCCTGCCGCAGGAACAGATCGACAAGCTCTTGGACGACGCCTCGCGCGGCGCCAATTCGATCGTCGCGGTGGACCTCGAGAAACAGGAAATCACCGGCCCCGACGGCGGCATGATCAAGTTCGACGTCGATCCCTTCCGCCGCCAATGCCTCTTGAACGGCTGGGATGACATCGGGCTCACGCTGCGCCAGGAGAAGAAGATCTCTTCCTACGAAGACGCGCGCAAACTCTCGGCGCCGTGGATTTGAATTTCACGCGGAGACACGACGGTATCGTGCCACTGTATCTCCGCGGCTCCGCGTCTCCGCGTGCTAATTTCTTTCCCCTCAGGGACACACGACATGACCTACAAGCTCCTCATCCTGCCCGGCGACGGCATCGGCCCGGAAATCATGGACGCGCAGAAGCGCGTGCTCGGCTGGTTCGGTAAGAACCGCAAGTTCGACTACACCACCGAGGAGGATCTGGTCGGCGGCATTTCCTATGAGAAGCACGGCGAACCCGCCACCGATGCGATGATGGCAAAGGCGCTCGCCTCTGATGCCGTGCTGTTCGGTGCCGTCGGCGGTCCGCAGTGGGACAAGCTGCCGTTCGACAAGAAGCCGGAACGCGGCCTCCTGCGTTTGCGCGGCGACATGAAGCTGTTCGCCAACCTGCGTCCGGCGCTGTGCTTCGATGCGCTGAAGGATGCCTCCACGCTGAAGCCGGAAATCGTGTCCGGCCTTGATATCCTGATCGTGCGCGAGCTGACCGGCGGCGTCTATTTCGGCCAGCCGAAGGAGCTGGTGACGCTCTCCACCGGCGAGAAGCGCGCCGTCGATACCCAGATCTATTACGCCCATGAAGTCGAGCGGATCGCGCGCGTCGCTTTCGAACTCGCCCGGTTGCGCGGCAACAAGGTCGCCTCGGTCGAGAAGTCGAACGTGATGGTGACCGGCGTGCTCTGGCGCGAAGTCGTGCATCACGTGCACGCGGCCGAGTTTGCCGATGTCGAACTCGTCGACGTTCTCGCCGACAACTGCGCCATGCAGCTGGTGCGGGCGCCGAAGACCCTCGACGTCATCCTCACCGACAATCTGTTCGGCGACATCCTGTCGGACGAAGCGGCCCAGCTCACCGGCTCGATCGGCATGCTGCCGTCGGCGTCGCTCGGCGCGCGGCTGCCTGATGGCCGTCTGCCGGGCTTCTACGAACCGATCCACGGCTCGGCGCCCGATATCGCCGGCAAGGACCTCGCCAACCCGATCGCGACCATCCTCTCGTTCGGCATGTGCCTGCGTTACACCTTCGGCCGCACCGACGATGCGGTGCTGATCGACAAGGCGGTGGAACAGGTGCTGGCGGAAGGCTATCGCACCGGCGACATCATGCAGCCCGGCATGACCAAGGTCGGCACCAAAGGCATGACCGACGCGATTTTGAAAGCGCTGGATAAGCTGAACGAATAGCGTTCAGCCCGTTTCTTTCTTCGTCATGGCCGGCCTTCGAGCCGGCCATCCAGTTCTGTGCGATTGTGCGGCTCCACCGCGGATGGCCGGGTCAAGCCCGGCCATGACGGAATGGGCTTATGCCGCGTCGGACTTGAGTTCGCCGGTGCTTTCGCTCGGTTCGTGATGCTGCATCTCCGGCAGAGCGCGGACGCCGCCGAGGAACAGCGCCGTGGCGAAATCGGCAGCGATCTTGGGCTCGTGCGGATTGGTCTTCAGCATGCGGTCGGAGACCTCGAAGGCGACGCCTACGATCGCGGCCATCAACAGATCGGGATCGACCGGCGGGAATAGACTCTTGGAAATGGCGCGCTCGATGTCTTCGCGCAATTCTTCGAAGCCGGCGATCACTTCCGGCGTGTCCATGCGCACGCGCGTGTTGTCGGCGGCATGCCGGATGGTGCGGAAATTCATCCGGTCGTCGGCGACGTATTCGAAGAAAGTGCGGAAGGTGCAGGAGATGAACTCCTCCACAGAGGAGGCTTTCATCCTCTCGTCATGTAGACGTGGGCGAATCGCGAGTGCGACTTCATCGCGAATGGCCTGGTACACTTCTTCCTTCGACTTGAAGTAGTTGTAGAAAGTTCCTGACGCCAGCGGTGTCGCCCGAATAATGTCGCGCACCGTGGCGGCGCCATAGCCGAGTTCGGCAAAAACCTGCCGAGCCGCATTCAAAATAAGCTGGCGATTCAAGATCTTGGTCTGTTCCCGCTTGCCGGATGCGGCGGCTCGGGCCAGTTCATTTTTCATCGGTGCGCTGTCCATCGGACCGGTCCCTCCTGTCCATAATGTCGCACTTTAACCTGTGACGACTCCTCGTCAATTTCCGAAGGGGCAGGTTTTCGGGGAACTTTTCGGCAGCAAAACGTGCTGGAATCGCGCCAGTTCAGTCCAATTATTGCTTTATTAAAAAGCACATAGCTATCATTCTCATGTGCAATTCGGACGTGCACGACCATTGCGGGTGCAAAAATATTTTTTGCGAATCCCCTACTGGAAGCGGCCTTTGGCGATCGCGAGCTTGCCGGGGCCGAGGAACAGGATCGCCAGCGCGCCCGTCAGGTACAGCGTTTCAAGCTCGAGCGCATAGCCGCCATCCGGCGTGACTGCGATCAACTGGGCGGCTCCGCCCAGCGCCACCAGCGCCGCCACTTCGGCTGCGATCAGGAAGGCGCCGACCCGCGCGAACAGCCCCAATACCACCAGAAGCGGTCCGACAATCTCGCCGAAATAGACGGCATAGGCGAGCGCATCGGGAAGCTTGTGCGACGCAAGCATTGCCGCGACCGGATCAAGCCCGTTGAACAGCTTGTGCACGCCGTGGAACAGCATCATGCCGCCGATGCCAAGACGCAGCATCAGCCGGCCGAAATCTTCCGCCATGATAACCCCCAACCCCAGAGGCGGCGAGTATAGCAGATTTTCTAGAACCGCCGAGGCAGCGGGGAATACGGCGCGTCGGCTTCCTGCGGTTTCCCGGCATGGTGAATCTGAGGCCGCAAAGCGCGGTGACGGTTGATACGCTTCGCCGACTTTCGTTTCACCCGCAGAACGGGAACGCGGACCCGAAGCGGTTGTGGCACCGGTTGCGGCGCAGGCTGCGCAACGGCTGGCGCGACCGGTTGCGGCGGCATGGCGGCGAAGACGCGGCGCGGCATTTCGGGAACAGGCTCATCGCGCCGGGGTCCGGCCGGCCGGAAGGCATGGCGCAAGCCGATCATGATCATCAGTACACTGAACGCTGCCAGGACAATGACAAGAAGCCGAACCTCGACGGCCTCGGCGCCGAACGCCGTCCACACCGCCTGCCACACTACACCCCACCCCATCGCCGTCATCCCCCGCGACGCTTTTCGAGCACCATCCTGCACCAATTATTCCGTGCCAAATAGCCCCGATTTCAACAGCGTTTAACGCGCCGCAGCGGACGGTGAATGCCCAGCGAAAAGGCAGATCGCCAAACGATTGGGCGCGAGATTCTTTAATTGGCGCGCTTTCGTACGGAAAACCGGTTCCCGCCGAATACGCTAGCGCTATCGGCTCCTGAAAGCGCTCTACTTCACATCCGCGCCCACGGCATCGGTTACGGACGCAAAGCCGTCGCGTTCGAGGCACTTGAGGAGGTCGCACTTGATCTTGGGAACGAGACTGCCGCCGTTGAACACCATCGCGGTATAGATCTGCACCAGGCTCGCGCCGGCGCGGATCTTGCGATAGGCGGCCTCGCCGGTCGTCACCCCGCCGACGCCGACCAGCACCAGCTTCGAGCCCACCCGGCGGCGCACTTCGGCCAGCACGCGGGTCGACGGCTCCATCAGCGGCTTGCCCGACAAACCGCCGGTCTCCGCGGCGTAGCGGCTCTGCAGCGTCGCCGGACGGTCGATCGTGGTGTTGGTCACGACCATGCCGTCGATGCCGCTCGCCAGCACCACGGCGGCGATGTCGTCGAGCGCGTGTTCATCGAGATCGGGCGCAATCTTGAGCAGGATCGGCTTCTTGCCGCTGCCGCGCGCCTCGACCAGCGTCGCCAACAGAGCCGTCAACTCGTCCTTGCCCTGCAGGCCGCGCAGGCCCGGCGTGTTGGGCGAGGACACATTGGCGACGACGAAGTCGGCCAACGGCGCCAGTTTGTCGAAACCCTTACGGTAATCCGCGATGCGGTCGGTCGAGGTCTTGTTGGCGCCGATATTGATGGCGACGATCCCCCTCCCCCGCCTGCGGGCCAGACGCGCGGCGGCGGCCTCGATGCCCTGATTGTTGAAGCCCATACGATTGATGATCGCCCCGTCCTCAGGCAGGCGGTACATGCGCGGCTGCGGATTGCCCGGCTGCGGCAGCGGGGTGACGGTGCCGCTCTCGACGTGGCCGAGGCCGAGCTTGAGCATGCCCTTGTAGGCGCGGCAGTCTTTGTCGAACCCGGCCGCCAGCCCCAGCGGATTGGGGAAATCGAGCCCCAGCACCGACACCTTCAGGCGCGGGTCGTCCTTGGCCGGTCCGGGCAGGAAAAAGCCGAACCGCGCCATCAACTCGACCGTCACATGGTGGGCGGTTTCGGGCGGCAGGAGGCGGATGGCGGCGACCGCCACGTCCATTCCCCAATCGATGAGCGACATCCCCTGGACTCCTTGCGCCTTAAAGTGGTAATTCCTATTAGGACACCGAGCATAGGAAGATTAACCAATACAGGGACGTACTTCTTATACCGGTGATCGGCAGTAGCCGACTTGGCTTAATCGACCACGGGCGCGCTCTTGCGCAAGCTGCGTTTTGGCCCATTTAGGAACTGTCCAAGGGATTTCGCATGCTGACGCACAAACAAATCTGGAATGCGATCGACGCGCTGGCCGCAAAGAACAAGCTGTCGGCCTCCGGGCTGGCCAAGCAGGCGGGTCTCGATCCCACCACCTTCAACAAATCCAAACGCGGTATGCCGAACGGCAAGCTGCGCTGGCCTTCGACCGAGAGCATCTCGAAGATCCTGGCCGCCACCGGCGCCAGCCTCGACGAGTTCGTCGCTTTGGTCGGCGGGGACGTCGGCGACCGCGGCCCGATGCGGCTGGTGCCGCTCGTCGGCATGGCTCAGGCGGGCAGCCGCGGCTTCTTCGATGATGCCGGCTTTCCGGCCGGCAGCGGCTGGGACGAAATCCCGTTCCCCGATGTCGGCGACGAACGCGCCTATGCTTTGGAAGTGACCGGCGACTCCATGCAGCCGGTCTATCGCGACGGCGACCGCATCATCGTCTCCCCCGCCGCCCCGCCGCGCCGCGGCGATCGCGTGGTGGTGAAGACGCTGGCGGGCGAAGTCCTGGCCAAGCAGCTGTCGCGCCTGACGGCGCAGCGCGTCGATTTGAAATCGCTGAACCCGGCCTACGAAGACCGCAGCTTCGCCTTGAGCGAAATCGCGTTCATTCATCGGATCATCTGGGCGAGCCAGTAAGGCAGTCATCCCGGCCAAGTGCTCGCGGCGAAGCCGAGAGCGCGCAGAGCCGGGCCCCTCTCCCACGCAAGTCAGATTTCTGAGTGGTTCCCGGATCGCGCTCAAGTGCCAGGCGGAACGATCATCGTGGCGCGTCCGGGATGACTGACCATTTTTCAAAAGCCTCACAGTATCCGCACCACGCCAGAAAGCGGACATTGCCAGAAGCCCAAAAACGGGGAAGATGCGCCAGAAATTACCACCCGCACGACGCCGAACAAACCACCGGCCAAAGCCATTTGGGACATTCAGCCGGTATATAATTCAAGAATTTTGCAACGGATACCTAAAGTGCATTCCAATGTACGAGCGAGGCCCTGGCAGGATCGATGCCAAGCTGGATAAGCCGTTCATGTTTCTCGGGCCACTCTTCGGCTGACCTACATGCTACTTGCCATTGGGCGTCAGCCACACTGCGTTGTTCAAGAAGAGCCTCAAAATACTCAGCGTCAACATCACTTAGTGAATGACCCAACACCACGACCTGTTCGATATCAGTCAGGGCGTCGAAAAACTCCCGGTGATGCGCGATGAGTTCGGCGGAGCGCTTGAACGTTGCAGAAAAATAGCCGTCGATGATGTTGTTGGCCTCCATCAATCGCGTGTCTATTTCTGAGATGTCGTAGCGATCATTCAATGACTTGCGTGTTAGCGGGTTCCATGCGTGTCCAAGCACAAGCTTATCATCAGCCTTGTTGGCGCAGCCATGAATAAACAGAATATTTTCTTGAGAAACGCCGTACAGCTTGCTCAGCGTACATGTGTAGTTGAAGCTGAGAAACACTGCGTCCCTGTTTAGCTTTGCAAGCATATTCTGGGCGGTTGCCCGACCGGGGATCGGCAGTTTACGAACCCACTCGGCGAACCTTTGCCGCAAGCCGTCGGACAGGCGCTCAACAACATTCTGCACCTCGTATTGAAAATCGAAATGTCCCGAGTCGCTCCAATCCTCGGCTCCGTACGAGGCCATAAAATGCCCTAAGTTCTCGATGAGAGCATCCGCGTCCATATCGGCCAAGGCAGTCTCAAGATCATTCCACTCGTCGTCCATAGGCAGATAATTTTCAATTTCACGGTACACACTACGGTCTGTTGAGCTGACATACTGCTTAAAATCGGCGGGGCCAGAGGGGATGCCGTGCCACCTGTCGAAACCATTCCCGATCACATAAAGCGTTCCTGATTTCATGGAGTAGCCGCCCTGAAATTATGCGAATTACGGAATTGCGGGGACATAGTACTTAACTAGATAGCTTAAGTCCGTACGAGATTAGTTAAGTATTGTGTCCCCCATATATTCCCGTATCACCTCGTATCCCCTCCAGAAACGGCCATACGCGAAGTGTCTACGTCAGTGCTCCGACGATTTGTCCTTCTCCGAATTGGCAAGTCGCAAAACGACCACAAGCACGGCAGTAACGACAAGCGAAACCAGCCAGAAAGTAACGGGATGATCCGGGTCAATTCCGTATCTTCCAGGCCAAAGAAGCGCGCGCAGTGAGACCCCAACGAAGATCACCACTACCTGAAACACCAAGACCGCGATGCCAGGACCACGAATGCTCATTTCTAAACGGTACTCCGTGCTAGTTTGCGGTGCAAAGGAACCGCCACGTCTGGCGCATTTCGCCCCTAGCTCGAATGACCGGATCCACCTTCGGAGAAATGTCTCGCCCCTCTTGAAACGGAGCTGCGCGCACTTACCTCAACAACAGCTGTTTGACCGCGCCGGATAGTCAGTACTGCAATGCAGTTGCGTTCGCACGCAGTCTGGAACGATTCGATTTCGATTCTGGTCGTCGACGTTCGTTCACCCCTGCAATGAGCGCGTTCGCTGTATCGCCTAATAAGGCGATTGTTGAGGCGACACCGCCGCTTACCCGTATTTGAATTCACGTTTTCTGTTCTGTTATCCCGGATCGCGCCAGGGTGCCAAAACGGCGAGGCATTCGCGGCGCGCCAGGGCTGGCTTGCCTTCACGTCTTGCGGTGGGTGATCAGTCGCGCGCTGTGGACGCCGACGAGGTAGCTCCACAGCCAGCTCCAAGCGACGGCGAAGCGCGAGCGCGTGCCGATCAGGAAGTAGATGTGGGCGATGCCCCATAGCCACCAAGCGGGCCAACCGCGCAGGCGCAGCTTGCCGTGCTCGATGATGGCGGCGTGCCTGCCGATGGTCGCCAGATTGCCTTGATGGCGATAGTGGAAGGGTGGTGGCGGCGGCCTGCCGTCGAGACGGCGGCGGAGCACTTTGGCGGCATAGGCCCCTTGTTGTTTGGCCGCGGGCGCGAGACCCGGGACCGGCTTGCCCTGCGACGTCACCGAAGCGGTATCGCCGAGGACAAAAATGCGCTCATCGTCCGCAAGCGTAAGATCGGTGCGAACGATCACGCGGCCAGCGCGATCGGCGTCCGCGTCCAGCCATTTGGCCGCCGGTGAAGCCTCAACGCCGGCAGCCCAGATGATGGTGTGGCAGGCGATCGCCGTATCGCTGATGCGCACGCCCTCGGCGCTGCACTCGGTCACGCGGCTGTCGGTGAGCACCTCGACGCCGAGACGGACAAGCGCCGCCTTGGCATAGTCCGACAGCGACGGACTGAAGGCCGCCAGCACGCGCGGCCCGCCTTCGATCAACAGGATGCGGGCCTTGCGCGTGTCGATGCGGCGGAATTCTTCCGGCAAGGTGTGGTGGGCAAGTTCGGCGATCATGCCGGCAAGCTCGACGCCGGTGGGGCCGGCACCGACGATCACGAAGGTGAGCAGCGCCTCGCGCAGCGCCGGGTCGGTTTCGCGTTCGGCCTTTTCGAACGACAAAAGAATGCGGCGGCGGATCGCGGTGGCGTCTTCCAACCGCTTCAGGCCCGGCGCGAACGGCTCCCAATGATCGTTGCCGAAATAGGCATGGCGCGAGCCGGTGGCGATCACCAGCGTGTCATAGCCGATGGGCTCGCCCTCTTTCATCAACAGTCGCCGTCCGGCGCGATCGATGCCCACCACTTCGCCGAACAGCGTCTCGACGTCCTTGCGGTCGCGGAAGAGATGGCGGACCGGCCAAGCGATTTCCGACGTCGCCAGCACCGTGGTCGCCACCTGATAGAGCAGCGGCTGAAACAGATGATGGTTGCGCCGGTCGACCAGCGTGATGGCGACGTTCGGGTGCTTGAGCGCGTGGATGAACTGCAGCCCGGCAAAGCCGGCGCCGATCACCACCACCTTATGCGGTGCGCCCTTGTCGTCGTGATTCATGAATGCCCCCTGGCGAACCAGAGGGCACTGTATGGGCATCTCGCCGGAACGGCAAACCCGATCGTCAATCGGACCGGTTCTCAGACAATTCCTTTGCTGTTCAAGAATCCGCCGTACGCCTTGTCGTTCTTCTCGATGTGCTCGACGAGCCACTGCTTGAGAAATTTCAGGACGCCGATGGAGAGCTGCGCATTCTGCTCGCGGCCGGTGTTGAACGCCAGCACCTGCTCCACCAGCTTCTTGTGCTGGATCTTATGCTGGGCGGCGTCGGGATAACCCGTGCGTGCAAAGATGTCTTCTTCGTGCTTGAAATGGATCTCGGTGTATTGCACCAGCCGCTTCAGAACGCTCTGCACCACGTCCTGGCTGCGGCTCTCCATCATCGCGGTATGCAGCTCGTTGATGAGTGCGATCAGCCGCTTGTGTTCGTTGTCGAACTGCGTAACCCCGGTGCTGTATTCGTCTTTCCAGGTAAACAACGCCATCTCGATATCCCCTGCTCTACGGCGCCGATTTGACTGGTTCCCTGCTTGCGCAAGGCTTAACGGCGCGACGTTGACAGCGGAACTATTGCCGCAGGGGCTCGTCTGCGCTAATCCCAACCTATGAGTTGTATTGCACACGATGTTCGTCCGATTGCGGTGCCAGATTTTTCGGAAGCACAGACTTTCATCAGGCTACTGATTAAAAGGCGTGCAGCATGAGCATCACCGACCTCGATCTGGTACCCGGACGCACGTGTGGCGAGTGCACCGCCTGTTGCAGCGTGATGGCGATCGACAAGCCCGACATCCAGAAAGCGGCGGGCGTCACGTGCCGCTATTGTGACAACGGCTGCACGATCTACGAAACGCGCCCGCATATCTGCCGCAGCTTTCATTGCGGCTGGCGGCAGCTTCCGATTCTCGACGACGCCTGGCGGCCCGATCGCTCCGGCGTATTCGTGGAAATCGAAGAGACCGACGGCGAAACCGACTTCAACCTGATCCTGATCGGCAATCCGTTGAAGACGGTACGCCAGGACTGGTTCATCGATTTCGTCCGCACCGGCGTCGGCGGCCGCGTGCAGCTCTATCTCAGCATCCCCGGTCCGCTGGGCTTCAAAGGCGCCGAAGTGCTGCTCACCACGCGCCAGATGTTCGAGGCCGCCAACACCTCGCGCGCGGCGGTTAAGGAGCTTCTCGAAAAAGAGCTGAAGCGGCTCAAGGCGCACGACTTCGAACCGCGCGTGTTTCAGTATCGCGGCCACGACTTCGGCGCCTCTGATCACAGCGAAAGTTGATCGACAGCGCGCTTGGGTGCCTCGCCTATTTGTCGTACATTTACGACAGAACAAATATAGGGAGGAAGACCATGCGACGAGGTCGTCTGGTTGCTGTTTTGCTTGCGGCGTTCGGCTTGATAGGAGCTTCGAACGCCGCCCCACTCGCAAAAACGTCGATTGAACAAGGCAAGGTGGCGGGCGCCGTCAAAGGTAATGTCGCCGCGTTTCTCGGCATCCCGTATGCCGCGCCGCCGGTCGGAAACCTGCGTTGGCGCGAGCCGCAGGCGCCGGCGAACTGGAAGGGCGTGCGTCAGGCGACCGCCTACGGCGCCAACTGCATGCAGATCATCACGCCCAAGGGCCATGGCCCGTGGACCTGGGAATACAGCGCCCTGGGCAAAGTGAGCGAAGACTGCCTGACGGTGAATGTGTGGACACCGGCGAAGGTCACCGGCGAGAAACTGCCGGTGCTGTTCTGGATTCACGGCGGCGGCTATTTCGAAGGTTCTAGCTCGGTCGCGATCTACGACGGCGCCGCGCTGGCCAAGAAAGGCATTGTCGTCGTCAGCCTCAATTACCGGCTCGGCGCACTCGGCTTCCTCGCCCATCCCGAACTGTCGGCGGAATCGCCGCATCACGTCTCGGGCAATTACGGCGTGCTCGACACCATCGCTGCGCTCAAGTGGGTGCAGAAGAACGTGGCGGCGTTCGGCGGCGATCCTTCGCACGTCACCATCTGGGGCCAGTCGGCCGGATCGGGCATGGTGATCGATCTCACCTTCCTGCCTGCCGCAAAGGGCCTCTTCACCGGTGCGATCGCCGAGAGCGGCGTCGGTATCGGCTTCCCGATGCCGACCATGAAACAGGCCGAGCAGATGGGCGCCGACTTCGCCAAAGCCAAAGGCGCCACGACGCTGGCGCAACTGCGCGCCATGTCGGCGGAAGACATCCTGAAGCTGCCCGCCGCCGCGACCGACTTCTCGAAGCCGGGGCCGTTCTTCATGCCGATCATGGACGGCTGGCTGTTGCCGGCCCAGTATGCCGAGTTGACCCAGCAAGGGCGCTTCAACGACACGCCCTTCCTCACCGGCCAGACGACCAACGAATCCAGCGCCATGCGGCCCAAGTTCGGCAACCTCACCCAAGCCGAATGCGATGCCGATCTGACGCGCACGGCCGGCGCCATGGCGGAGAAATTCCGCGCCGCCTATTTCAAGCCGGGTGTCGACTGCAATGTCGGCCTCGCCGAGATGCTGCGCGACCGCGGCGTCTACTCGGCGCAAGTCTGGATGAAGGATCGTTTGAAGGCCGGTAAGGGCCCGGTGTTCGGCTATCTCTACAACCACTTCGAGCCGGGTTCGGATGCGGCGCGCTACGGCACGTTCCACTCCTCCGACATCCCCTATGTCTTCAACACCCTCGACAAGACGCCGGAACGGCCGTTCACCGACAAGGACCGCGCCATTGCCGAGACGCTGTCGTCGTATTGGGTGAACTTCACCAAGACCGGCAATCCCAACGGGACCGGACTGCCGCAGTGGCCGGCGGTCGATCCGGCTAACCCGAAGATCCTCGGGACCGGCGACACCTTCGCCGTCCAGGCCCCGCTGACCCCGGAGCGCGCGAAGCTCTGGGAAGAGCTGGTTGCCAGCGGCGCCATGCTCGGCATGTTCTAGAGTTCGGAAAGGGGGCGGCGTCCGCCCCCTTTTCTTTGCCGATAGGCTCTGTTTTGCACTTTACTCTATCATATAGAGTAATCTATAGTGTCGCAAATTACAGGAGCCACCATGACTGATCACGCAGCCGTGTTCTGGATCAGCTACTTCGCCTGGATCTTGATGGAGATCTGGATCTTCAGCCGCGATCGCCGGGCGGCTTCGGGCGAGCGGAAAGACCGCGGCAGTGTTTTCGTGATCACGGCGACGATCAGCGTTGGCCAGATCCTGGCGTTCTATGCGCCCCATCTCTGGCCATGGGCCCGGATCGGACTGCCGGTGTTCTGGCCGGGCGTGTGCCTAGTCTGGATCGGCATCGGACTGCGCGTCTGGGCCGTCCAGACGCTCGGACGGCACTTCCGCACCGCGGTACGCATTCTTGATGGCCATCAGCTCGTGACCCATGGCCCGTACCGGGTGCTGCGTCATCCCTCCTACACCGGCGGATTGATGACGGTCGCCGGTATCGGCCTGATGCTGGGCAACTGGCTGTCGTTCGCTGCGGCGTTCGGGGGCATCTTCATCGGCTATGCCGTGCGCATCCTGGTCGAAGAAGCGGCGCTGCGAGAGCACTTCGGCGATGCCTTCGCGGCCCACAAAAAGCGCACCTGGGCGGTGCTGCCGCCGCTGTGGTGAGAAGCCACAAAAAAAGGCCCGGTCGCCCGGGCCTTTTTCATTTTGCAGGGTCCATCACTTCACCGGCTTGCCGTCGGCATCGATCAGGACCGGCGTAACGCCTTTGGCTTTCAGCGCCGGCTCGACCGAGGCGCGATCGCCGACGATGATCCAGACCATCGCATTCGGCCGCACCACCGTCTTGGCGGCGCGCGCCACATCGGACAGCCCGAGCGCGCGGACCTTATCGGCGTAGGTACTGAAGTAGTCGTCGGGCAGACCGAACTCGGCGATTTCATCCACCGAGGAAAGGATCGCCTCGTTCGTTTCCCAACGACCGGGCAGCGAATGGGTCATGTGGTTCTGGGCCAGTGCCAGCTCTTCCGCCGTCACCGGACGCGCCGCCAGAATCTCATTCGCTTCCTTCTGCATTTCCACGAACGAGTCGGCGGTCTTGTCGGCCTGAACCGGGGCGTGACTACCGAAAAGGCCAGGGCCGCGCGTGTCTTGCACGAACGAGCGGGCGCCGTACGACCAATGCTTGCCCTCGCGCAGGTTCATGTTGAGCCGCGACGTGAACGTTCCGCCGAACACCGCATTCATCGCCTCAATGGCAATGTCGTCGGGATTGACCCGCGGCGGCGCCGTTTCCGCCGCCATGATGACCGACTGCACCGCACCGGGCTTGTCGATCAGATAGACAACGGGCGCTGTCGGCGGCGTGACCGCAGCCAGGTTCTTCTCAGGATGCGCCACCGGCTTCCAGGCACCGAACTGCGCTTCGAGCTTGGCCAGGATCTCTTTCATCGTGGTGTCGCCGACCACCACCAGCGTCGCCCCTTGCGGCTGGAACCAGGCATCGTGATAGCGGCGAAGATCCTCCGCCGTCAGAGCCGCCACACCGGCCTCGGTGGCCATGCCGCCATAGGCATGGGTCGGGCCATAGACCAGCGGCGCCATCAGCCGGGATGCGGTACTGTCCGGACGGTCCTTCGCCATCTGGATATGGGTGATCGTCAACGCCTTCTCGCGCGCCACATCTTCGGCGCGGAAGGCAGGATGGCGAACGATATCGGCAAACAGCGCCAAGGTCGGATCGAGCCGCGCCGCGAACGCGTTCATCCGCATATCGATGAAGTCTTGGGAAACATACGCGTTGAACTGCGCCCCCAGCGCGCCCATGCGTTCGCCGAACGCGACGGCGTCGAGTTCCGGCGTGCCGTCGGACAGAAGCGTGGTGGTCAGCGCCGCCGTACCGCTCTTGCCGGACGGATCGGAGGCGTGGCCCGCGTCGAGCGTCAAGGCGACGGAAACCGTCGGCGTGGCATGGCGCTCCACCAGCATCACCGTGATGCCGTTGGAGAGCTTGGCGCGTTCGAGTTTGCCGAAACCTTTTGACTCCGTGGCGGTCGCTTCCGGCAATGCCGTGACCGGCGTTCCGCTCGCCGCATATTTTCCGAACGGCAAGATCTCGAGGGTGAAATCGCCATCGGAGAGCCAACGGCGGGCCGCGTCTTTCACCTGCGCCGGCGTGGCACTGCGATAGCGGGCGACGTCCTTCTTCCACGCGTCCGGCGAGCCGCCAAATGCTTCGCTTTGCGCCAGGAGATCGGAGGTGCCGCCGAAACCGCCCACCCGTTCCATGTTGCGGATCATTGAGGACAACATGCGCGTTCTGGCGCGTTCGAGTTCCGCCGCCGTCGGCCCGTCGCGTAACAGCTTGGCCATCTCCTCGTTGCAGACCGCTTCGATGCGATCGAGCCCGATGCCGGGATTGGCGGTGATCTGAATGCGGAATTCACCGGCCAGTTCGGGCGTGCGGTTATGGACCCCGACATCGGCCGCGATTTTGTCGTTCAGCACCAGACGGCGGTAGAAGCGCGAATCTTTGCCTCCGGCGGCCACGGTGGCGAGAAGATCGAGATACGCGCCATCGTCGGTGCCGTAGCCGGGCACGTTCCATACTTTGTAGAGGCGCGCCAGCTTGACGCGATCCTGGGCTACCGCGCGCTGCGAACCGGTGCGCTTGGCGACCCATGCCTTCTGACGCGGCACCGGCGGTCCCGGCGGAATGGCGCCAAAATACTTTTCGACTTTCGCCTTGGCTTCGGCCGGCGTGATATCGCCCGCAATCGCCAGGATTGCGTTCGACGGGCCGTAGTACTTGGCGAACCAGTCCTTGACGTCTTCGATCTTGGCGGCATCGAGATCGGCCATCTCGCCGATCACGGTGTGGCTGTAGGGATGGCCCGCCGGCCAGATCGATTTGGTGATCAGGTCTTCGGAAATGCGATAGGGCTGGTTATCGCCTTGGCGTTTTTCGTTCTGCACCACGCCGCGCTGGGTGGTGAGCACATCGGCATTAAAATCGTCGAGCAGATGACCCATGCGCTGGGCTTCGAGGTACAGCGTCGCGTCGAGCGCACCGACCGGTACGTTCTCGAAGAAATTGGTGCGGTCGGAATTGGTGGTGCCGTTGAGATTGGTGGCGCCCATCGCCTCCATTTTCTCGAACCAGCCTTTCTGATTGCCGTTCTTGCCGCCGAACATCAGATGCTCGAACAGATGGGCGAAGCCGGTGCGACCCGCGGGCTCGTTCTTGGAGCCGACGTGATACCAGACGTTCACCGCCACGATCGGGGCCTTATGGTCCTCGTGCACGATCAGCGTCAGGCCATTCTTCAGCACCGTCTTGGTGTAAGCGACCTCAGGCACCGGCAGCGGCGCGAGCGTTTCGGCGACGGGCTTGTCGGCCGCTTTCTTGGCCGGTGGTGCGGCGAGCGCCGACACGGTCAAGAGCATACTGGAAGCCAGGATTGCATGGAGCAGACGCATCATTTCCCCCGTTGGCTGCGACGCGACAATCACGATGATATAATCTAGCGCTCCCTCGCGCCAAACGAGAATGAAGTCGCAGTAAGAAAGCGGACCGCAATGCGCAAGAAAAAAGGGCCCGGCGAATCCGCCGAGCCCGATTCTCATTGCGCGAGACAAAACCCTATGCGCTCAGGAATTCGCCCTTGAGCGCGCGTTCGATCAGGTTTGCGGTATCAACGCAGCCGTAAAGCGCCGCGAAAGAGCCGAAGCGCGGGCCCTGGGACTGGCCGAGGCAGACCTCGTAGATCGCCTTGAACCAGTCGCGCAACGGCTCGAATTTGTGGCGCTTGCCGATTTCGAAGATCTCGAACTGGACCTTTTCGGCATCGTGCTCGTCGCCATAAGCGCGCAGCGTTTTCGCCAACTCTTCGAGGGCGGCGCGTTCTTTGTCGGTGGGGGCGCGATATTGCTTGGCCGGTTTGACGAAGTCTTCGTAATAGCGCACCGCAAAACCGACCAGCTTATCGAGGCCGGGGTTCTTTTCCGGCGAGGCGTCCGGCGCATAGGCACGGATGAAGCCCCACAGGATTTCGCGGCTCTGCGCGTTCGAGGCGCTGACCAAGTTCAGCAGCAGTGCAAACGAAACCGGATAGGTCTCGTCCGGAATCTTGCCGCCATGAATGTGATAGACTGGATTCTCGAGGTGCTTGGCGTCCTCGGTTTCCTTGTTGTGATAAGCGTCGAGGAAAGCGACGTAATCGTCGACCGCGCGCGGGATGACGTCGAAGTACATTTTCTTGGCGGCGCGCGGCTTCTGATACATGAAGAGGGCGAGGCTCTCTTCGCTGCCGTAGGTCAGCCATTCCTCGACCGAAAGACCGTTGCCCTTCGACTTCGAAATCTTCTGGCCCTTGTCGTCGAGGAAAAGCTCGTAGTTGAAGCCTTCCGGCGGCTTGCCGCCGAGCGCGCGCACGATCTTGGACGACAGCTCGACCGACGAAATCAGGTCCTTGCCCGCCATTTCGTAATCGACGCCGAGCGCCAGCCAGCGCATCGCCCAGTCGGCCTTCCACTGCAGCTTGACGTGGCCGCCGGTGACCGGGGTTTCGATTTTCTTGCCGTCTTCTTCGTAGACGATGGTGCCGGCCTCGATGTTGGTTTCGAGCGTCGGAACCTGCAGCACGATGCCGGTCTTCTCGGAAACGGGGAGGAACGGCGAATAAGAAGCGCGGCGCTCCTCGCCCAGCGTCGGCAGCACGATGTCGCGCACTTTTTCGAAGTGGCGCAGAACCGTCAGCAGCGCTTCGTCGAAACGGCCGGACTTGTAGCACTCGGTCGACGACAGGAATTCGTACTCGAAGCCGAAGCGGTCGAGGAATGCCTTGAGGCGGGCGTTGTTGTGGGCGCCGAAACTGTCGTGGGTGCCGAACGGGTCGGGAATCGCGGTCAGCGACTTGCCGAGGTGCTGCTGCAGCATCTCCTGGTTGGGGACGTTGTCCGGAACCTTCCGCAGGCCGTCCATGTCGTCGGAAAAGGCGACCAGACGTGTCGGCAGATCGCTCATCAACTGGAACGCGCGGCGTACCCAGGTGGTGCGGGCGACCTCGCCGAACGTGCCGATATGCGGCAATCCGGACGGGCCGTAGCCGGTCTCGAAGATCACTTCACGGCCTTTGATGCCGCGGGTCAGCAGTTTGCGCGCCTCCTCGAACGGCCAAGCATGGGCTTTCAGCGCAATTTCCGACAAGGACATACCGAGTTCCTAAACTGTTTGGAAAGGCGGGGAAGCTAGGCTGGAGGGGCCATGTCGTCAACGTCCGCCGCCGAGTTTCTGTCCGAATCGGACGCCCCCGGCGCCGCAGATGACGCCGTTTTCGCCCGTTTGGAAGCGGATTTCGGCGGCGAGTTGCAGGCCGTCCTCACGCTCTATCTCGAAAACTCCGATGCGCTGTGCCAGCGGCTCGAAGATGCGATGGCGTACGCCTATTGGCAGGAAGCGGTGCGCACCGCCGTTGAGATCGGCCACAAAGCCGACACACTGGGATTCCGCCGTATCGCCGCGGCCGCCCGCAAGCTGGCCGATGCGACCTATCATGCCGACGACGCCGAGGCGCTGCGCAACGACGCCCAGATGGTGATGCTGGAATACGAGCGCTTCCGGCTGGCCCTCGAAATACGGTTTCCGAACCTGGTAGCATCCGTGGTGGGTTCCGTCGCATAGTCGCGGCGTGAACGATCCCAGAATCAACCCGCCCGACCTTTCGCATCTTGCGGCGCTGCCGGCACTTGTGCCTGCCGGCACGGGTGCCGTTGTTGACAGCGGTGACGGGCTCAGACGCCTCAGCACCGCCGATGCCGCCGCCCTCCTCGCCGACGGCAATGTGCTGGTCGCCAACGCCGCCTTCGTCGCCGGACGGTTGAAGGCCACTCCGTCGCGGCTTTGCTACGATGTGCTGGAGCTGTTCGCGTTCCTGCGGCCAGGGGTTCCGTGCGTGCCGAGCGCCCTCGGAATCGCGCGGGCCTTGAACATCGCGGTCGCCGACCAGACCGGAGCCGGGGCACTGCGCGATTGCGCCCGCCGCCTCCTCGAAGAACTGCCAACCCTCGCCGCCAAAACGCTGTCGGTGCTGCGGCCGCTGTGCCAGACCATGGCCAAAGCGGGATGGCGCTGGGCCGGACCGATTCTCGACATCATCGAGCCGAGCGAATTGCAGCGCGCCCCGCTGGCCGGATTCGAAGTCTGGCGCACGCTGTCGGAATGGGAAGACGCGCCCGCGCCGGGCAAGCCTTCGGCCCTGCCGGTGACCCCGGAAGAAGCGCGCGCACGACTGGCCTCGCTCGTCGGCAACACCGGCGAAGAACGCCCCGAGCAGCGCGCCTATACCGATGCAGCCTCGTTCGCTTTCAGCCCTCGCGAACGCGCCGGCGCACCGCGGGTGGCATTGGTGGAAGCAGGGACCGGCATCGGCAAGACGCTGGGCTATCTGGCACCCGCGAGTTTATGGGCGGAGAAGAACGGGCCGGGTCTGTGGATCTCGACCTACACCCGCAATCTGCAGCGCCAGATCGTAGCCGAATGCGCCCGACTCTATCCCGATCCGGCCGAACGCGAAGACAAAGTCGTCGCCCGCAAAGGGCGCGAGAATTATCTCTGCCTGCTGAATTTCGAAGAGGCGGTGAAGCGGCAGGCGATGGCACCGAGCCAACGCACAATCGCGCTGGCGCTGATTTCCCGCTGGGTCGCGGCAACTTCCGACGGCGATATTTCCGGCAGCGGCTTTCCGGCGTTTCTCGCGGCCTATCTGCCGCTGCGCGAAATCACCGACCGGCGCGGCGAATGCATCTATGCCGCCTGTCCGCATTATCGCGTCTGCTTCATCGAGAAGATCATCCGCCGCGCGAAGAACGCGCGGATTGTGGTCGCCAATCATGCCTTGGTGATTGCCAATGCGGCGCAGGATTGGCTGTCGACGGACGAAACCACCGACAACGGCGGCGAGCGGCGGACCCGCTACGTCTTCGACGAAGGCCATCATCTGTTCGATGCTGCTGATTCCGGTTTTGCCGCAGCGGTATCGGGCACCGAGATGGCGGATATGCGCCGCTGGGTGCGCGGCCCGGAAGGACGTACGCGGTCGCGCTCGCGCGGCCTCGAAGAACGGCTGAAAGATCTGGTCGAAGACAACGAAGACGCGCGCCGGGCGCTGGAAGAAGCCGTCGCCGCCGCGGGCACATTGGCAGGCGAAGGCTGGACCTCACGTCTTGGATCGCCGCATGGGCCGGGCGAAGTATTTCTCGCCGCCGTCTATCAACATGTCCGCGCGCGCTGCGAAGATCGCGATCAGTTCTATTCGCTCGAATGCGAGACCATGCCGCTCACCGACGAGATGATCGAAGCGGCGCAGGAATTGGGCAAAGGCCTCAAGCGTCTCGCGGTGCCGCTGATGCGGCTTGCCAAGGCGTTGCGCCAGCATCTGAATGACAAAGCGAGCGAGCTGGAACCCTATCAGCGGGCGCGCATCGATGCGGCGGCGCGCGGGCTCGAATGGCGCGGCAAGATCGTGCTGCCCGCTTGGATGAGCATGCTGGAAGCGCTCGAGACCGGCGAGATCAACGACGATTTCGTCGACTGGTTTGAGATCACCCGCGAAGACGGCCGTGGCACCGATATCGGCCTCGAACGGCGATGGGTCGATCCCACCGTGCCGCTGGCGAGCGAAGTGTTGGCGCATGCGCATGGCGCGCTGGTGACCTCGGCGACGCTGCGCGATGCCGGCAATGAGGACGACTGGCAATCGGCGGAAGTGCGCACCGGAGCGCTGCATCTGCCCGAACCGGCGCGGCGCGCGAGTTTCGGCTCGCCGTTTTCCTATGCCGAGCAATCACGTGTCTTCATCGTGCGCGATGTCGAACGGCGCAATCCCGAACAGATGGCGGCGGCGTTCCGCGAACTCTTTCTCGCATCGGGCGGCGGCGCACTCGGATTGTTCACGGCGGTGCGGGCGCTGAAATCGGTTGAGGCCAAGATTGCCGGACCTCTCGCGCAAGCAGGTCTCACGCTCTATGCCCAGCATGTCGACCGGCTCGATACCGGCGCCCTGGTTGATCTCTTCCGTTCGGAAGAAAACTCGTGCCTGTTAGGCACCGATGCCTTGCGCGATGGCGTCGATGTGCCGGGGCGATCGCTGCGCCTTGTCGTGTTCGACAAAGTGCCGTGGCCGAAGCCGACCATCCTGCACAAAGCGAGGCGGGCGAAGTTCGGCCGCACCTACGACGATCTCCTCACCCGCTTGCGACTCAAGCAGGCGTTCGGGCGGTTGATCCGCGGTGCCGGCGACAAAGGCTGCTTTGTCATCCTGGAATCGGCAACGCCGTCACGTCTGCTCAGCGCGTTCCCGCCGGAAACCCCGGTGTCACGCTGCGGTCTGGCCGAAGCCGTGCGCGAAATCCGTGGGTTTCTTGGTTCTCATGGGTGACGGAGGCGGTCCGGCACGATAGGTTCCGGCCATGACGACGACCGAAAATCCCGACGAGACCCTGTTCGCTGCCGACGAGCCGGAGAGCTATGGCAAACATTCGACCGGCATCCTGCCCGGCCATGTCCTGAAGCGCCTGATCCGGGCGCGGCGGGAAGTCGTCGCTGCGGAAGAATTCGACGACGCCCAAATCCAGCCGGCGAGCGTCGACCTGCGCCTCGGTCCGGTTGCCTGGCGGGTGCGCGCGAGTTTTCTGCCGGGACCCAACGCCACCGTGGCGGAGAAGCTCAACAACGCAGTGCTGCACGAGATCGACATCTCCAACGGCGCGGTGCTGGAAACCGGCTGCGTTTACGTCGTGCCGCTGCTGGAAAGCGCCGAATTCTCCTTCCGCGTTTCCGGCATCGCCAATCCGAAAAGCTCGACCGGACGGCTCGATGTCTTCACTCGCCTGATCACCGACCGGGCGCAGAGCTTCGATCGCGTCGAAACCGGCTACAAGGGCCCGCTGTACGCGGAAATCAGTCCACGGACATTCCCGGTCCTGGTGCGCAAGGGCTCCCGGCTCAACCAGTTGCGCGTGCGGCGCGGTAACCCGCAGTTCACCGACACGCAATTGCGCCGTCTGCATGCGGAAAGCCCGCTGGTCGATTGCGAGCCCAATATCGACGGCGGACTCGGCCTGTCGGTCGATCTCAACGGCCCCGCAGATAGCCGCCAGATCGGCTGGCGCGCCAAGCATCACACCAACATCATCGACATCGACAAGCGCGGCATTCTCGATCCGCACGATTTCTGGGACCCGATCGAGCCCTCGAAATCGGGCAACATCGTTCTCGATCCCGACGAGTTCTATATTCTCGCATCACGGGAAGCCGTCGCCATTCCGCCGGAATACGCTGCCGAAATGGTGCCGTTCAATCCGCTGGTGGGCGAGTTCCGCGTCCATTACGCCGGCTTCTTCGATCCCGGCTTTGGTTACACGCAAGGCCGGCCGCCATCGGCCCGTGCGGTCCTGGAAGTGCGCAGCCACGAAGTTCCCTTCATCCTGGAACACGGCCAGACCATCGGCAGGCTGGTGTTCGAACGGCTGACCGAAGTTCCGGCAGAGGCCTATGGCGAAGGCATCGGCTCGCATTACCAGCGCCAAGGTTTGAAGCTTTCTAAACACTTCACCGATTAACCTTCGCGAGTTGTTGCGCCGAATCCACAAGCGGTCGCAAACCCGACAGGTGAGACGGCAGAGCCCGTTGCGAAAGCGGTGCGAGTTTGGACTTATTCGTCCCGCCGCGGATTATTCGACGAAGGGGCAAGAGCTCCGCGGAGGGTCCGCATTGAAGGGGGCAGCATGAGGCGGCTACGGCGCGGGAACGCGCCGGCCGCCTCATGAGTTTTCAGGGTTCTACGTCCGCGCTAGTATCCTTTGCGAACCCCCGGACCCCACGCGCATGATTACACGCATGATCCTGACGCTGGCCGGATTGATGATGGTGGCCTCGATGAGCGCATCTGCAGCCCCGTTCAAACTCACTTCCCCGACCCTCGTCGAGGGCGGCACCATGCCGATGGCGCATGTCTTCAACGGCATGGGACATCACGGCCAGAACCACTCGCCCGCCTTTGCCTGGAGCGGCACACCGGCCGGCACTAAGAGCTTCGCGATCACCTGTCACGATCCCGATGCGCCGAGCCCCGACGCTCCACGCCCCGGCGGCTGGTGGCATTGGCTGGCGTTCGACATTCCTGCCACCACGACCGGCCTCGCCGAAAACGCCAGCGCCGGCAGCATGCCGCCCGGTTCTGTCCAATCGATGACCGATTTCGGTCAGCCAGGTTACGGCGGCTCCGCACCACCGCCCGGCAAACCGCATCGCTACATCTTCACCGTCTATGCGCTGAAGGTCGACAAGCTCGGGCTCGGCGCGGGCGACACGATGGCCAAGGTCGATGCCGCAATCCGCAAGAACGCACTGGCGTCGTCCTCGATCACGGTAAAGTTTGGTCATCCCTAGGCGCAGGTTCTTGATTTCGTCGCGCGCCTCGTCGGAAAACCGTTTTGCACACTGACAGGCGCGCCCCATGCCCCACCTCGACACGTTCCTGATTTTCATGGCCGGAGCGTTGGCGCTCAACGTCACGCCGGGGCCCGACATGACCTTCGTGCTGGCGCAGGCGACCCATCGCGGCACCCGTGCCGGCGTGGCGGCGGCACTCGGCATCGGTATCGCCACGATCGTGTTTCATATGACGCTGGCGGCGTTCGGACTGGCGGCGCTGTTCGCGGCGTTCCCGCTCGCTTACGACGTGGTGCGCTATGCCGGTGCGGCTTATCTCGTCTGGATCGCCATCGGTATGATCCGCAATCCGCCGAAACTTTCCGAGATGAGCGCCGAAGAAAGCGTCAGGACGGCGTTCCGCCAGGGCTTCGTCACCAACATCTTCAATCCCAAAGTGGCGATCTTCTTCATCGCCTTCCTGCCGCAGTTCGTGAATCCGCAAACAGGGCCGGTATGGCTGCAGATCATGATCCTCGGCACCTGCTTCTCGATCTCCGGCACCACGGTGAACGCGATCGTCGCTTTCGGCGGCGGCAAGCTATCGGAGCGGCTGAAGGCCAATCCGATTGTCGGCCGCATCATGGGCTGGATCAGCGCCAGCGTGATGCTGGGCCTTGCCGTGCGGCTGGCGTGGAGCGAACGGAAGTAGCTAGCCCTTCGGATTGTAGTTGAGGTTCGGTGCCAGCCAGCGTTCGGCTTCGGCGAGTGTCCAACCTTTGCGCGCGGCGTAGTCCTCGACCTGATCCTTCTCGATCTTGCCGACGCCGAAATAGCGCGCCTCGGGATGCGAGTAATAAAGGCCCGACACGGCCGAACCCGGCCACATCGCAAAGCTCTCGGTGAGCTTCACGCCGCTGCGCGTTTCGCCTTCTATGAGACGGAACAGCGCCGCCTTCTCGGTGTGATCGGGCTGCGCGGGATAACCGGGCGCCGGACGGATGCCGCGATATTTCTCGGCAATGAGATCCTCGTTCGAGAGGATTTCGTCGGAGGCATAGCCCCAGAACTCGCGCCGCACCCGGGCGTGCATGCGCTCGGCAAAGGCTTCGGCGAGACGATCGGCAAGCGCGCGCAAGAGGATCGCAGAGTAATCGTCGTGCGCGGCTTCGAACGCTTTGATGCGCTCGGCCTCGCCATGGCCCGCGGTGACGACAAAACCGCCGATGTAATCCGGCGTGCCGACCGGCGCGACGAAATCGGCGAGCGCCAGATTGGGCCGCCCCGCCTCGCGCGCCATCTGCTGGCGGATGGTGTGCAGTGTGGCGACCGTCGTGGTGCGCCGATCATCCGCATAGACGGCGATATCGTCGCCAATCTGATTGGCCGGGAAGAAACCGATCGCGGCATTGGCGGTGAGCCATTTCTCCGCGATGATCTTCGACAGCATCTTCTGCGCATCAGAGAACAGATTGCGCGCCGTCGGGCCGGATTTGGGATCGTCCAGGATCAACGGATAGCGGCCCTTCAATTCCCAGGCCTGGAAGAACGGCGTCCAGTCGATGACCGCCGCGAGTTCGCCGAGATCATAATCGGCAAAGGTCTTGAGGCCGAGGAACGACGGCTTCGGCGGCGTGTATTTCTTCCAATCGGGTGCGAAGCGGTTGGCGCGGGCGTCGGCAATGGCGACACGCTGCTTGGGCGCGTGCCCGGCGGCGTGGTTGCGCGCGACCTCTTCGTATTCGCGGCGAATGCCGGCGGCATACTCGGCGCGGTTCTTCGACAACAGACTGGACGCCACACCAACGGCGCGGCTAGCGTCAGCAACATAGACGGTCTGGCCGCGGCGGTAATTGGGATCGATCTTGACCGCAGTATGAACGCGCGACGTGGTGGCGCCGCCGATCATCAGCGGAATGTCGAAGCCTTGGCGCTCCATCTCGGCCGCGACATGGCACATCTCATCGAGCGACGGCGTGATCAGGCCGGACAGGCCGATGATATTGGCTTTGTGGGCCTTGGCCTCATCGAGAATCTTCTGCGCCGGGGTCATGACGCCGAGGTCGATCACCTCGTAGCCGTTGCATTGCAGCACGACGCCGACGATGTTCTTGCCGATGTCGTGCACGTCGCCCTTTACCGTCGCCATGATAATGCGCCCGGCCGGTTCCCTGGTCTGGTTCTTCTCCTGCTCGGCGTCCATGAACGGCAGAAGATAGGCGACCGCCTTCTTCATCACACGCGCCGACTTGACCACCTGCGGCAGGAACATCTTGCCCGAGCCGAACAGATCGCCGACCACGTTCATGCCCGCCATCAGCGGACCTTCGATGACGTCGAGCGGACGGTCGACACGCTGACGGCATTCCTCGGTGTCTTCCACCACAAAAGCGTCGATGCCGTGCACCAGCGCATGAGTCAGACGTTCTTCGACCGGCAGCGAACGCCACTCGGCATCGTGGGTTTGTTCGGCCGCGGCACCGCCTTTGTACCCTTTGGCGGCATCGAGTAGTCGTTCGGTGGCATCGGCGCGGCGGTTGAACAGCACGTCTTCCACCGCTTCGCGCAGGGCCGTAGGAATGTTCTGATAGACGGTGAGCTGGCCGGCATTGACGATGCCCATGTCCATGCCCGCCTTGATGGCGTGGAACAGGAACGCCGAATGCATCGCCTGGCGCACCGGCTCGTTGCCGCGGAACGAGAACGAAATGTTCGATACGCCGCCGGAAATATGGGCGTGCGGTAGTTCCTTGCGGATGCGCGCCGCCGCCTGGATGAAATCGACGGCGTAGTTGTTGTGTTCTTCGATACCGGTCGCGACCGCGAAGATATTGGGATCGAAGATGATGTCTTCCGGCGGCAGGCCGACTTTGTTGACCAGAATGTCGTAAGCGCGCTTGCAGATCGAAACCTTGCGCTCCTCGGTATCGGCTTGGCCCTTTTCGTCGAACGCCATCACCACCACGGCAGCGCCGAAGCGGCGGACTTTCTTGGCATGGGCGATGAAGGCGTCTTCGCCCTCTTTCAACGAGATCGAATTAACGATGGGTTTGCCCTGGACGCACTTCAGGCCGGCTTCGATCACGCTCCATTTCGAGGAGTCGACCATCACCGGCACCTTGGCGATATCGGGCTCGCCAGCGACGAGATTGAGGAAACGCGTCATCGCCGCTTCGGAGTCGAGCAGGCCCTCGTCCATGTTGATGTCGATGACCTGGGCGCCGGCTTCCACCTGCTGGCGCGCGACGTCGAGCGCGGCATCATAATCGCCACCGACGATCAGCTTCTTGAACTTGGCCGAGCCGGTCACGTTGGTGCGCTCGCCGACATTGACGAAATTGGTCTCGGGCGTGACGGTGAACGGCTCGAGGCCGGATAGCCGCAGGTACTTCGGCTTTTCCGGAATGGCGCGCGGCGTGACGCCCTTGATCGCTTCGGCAAAGGCGGCAATATGCTTGGGCGTGGTGCCGCAGCAGCCGCCGACGATGTTGACGAGACCGGAACGAGCAAACTCGCCGATCTTCTCGGCCATCTGCTCGGGCGTGTCGTCGTAACCGCCGAACTCATTGGGCAAACCGGCATTCGGGTGCGCCGACACCAGCGTATCAGCGACCGCAGCGATTTCGGCGACGTACTGGCGCATCTCGGCGGCACCAAGGGCACAGTTGAGGCCGATGGCGAACGGATTGGCATGGCGCACCGAATGCCAGAACGCCTCGGTGGGCTGGCCAGTCAGCGTGCGGCCAGAACGGTCGGTGATAGTGCCGGAAATCCACACCGGCAAACGCTCGCCCAAATCCTCGAACGCCTGTTCGAGCGCGAAGATCGCCGCCTTGGCGTTCAAAGTGTCGAAGATGGTCTCGATCATCAACAGATCGGCGCCGCCTTCGATCAGCCCGTGCGCGGCATCGCGATAGGTTTCGGCGAGTTCGTCGAATGTGATGTTGCGGTAGGCCGGATCGTTGACATCGGGCGAAATCGACGCGGTGCGATTGGTCGGGCCGAGCACGCCGGCGACCAGACGCGGCCGCTCTGAGGTGGTGCGCTCGTCGCAGATCGCGCGCGCCAGCTTGGCGCCTTCACGATTAAGTTCGCGCACGCAATGCGACAGGCCGTAATCGCCTTGCGCCGGTGCGGTGGAATTGAAGGTATTGGTCTCGATGATATCGGCATCGGCATCGAGATAGGCATGGCCGATCTCACGGATGATGTCGGGCCGCGTCAGGGTTAGAAGGTCGTTGTTGCCCTTGAGGTCGTGGTTGTGCGTGCCGAAGCGCGAGCCGCGGAAATCGTCTTCCTTGAGGCCGTAGCCCTGGATCATGACGCCCCAGGAGCCGTCGAGCAGCAACACGCGGCGCTGCGCTTCTTGTTTGAGCCAGCGGATACGGGCGGAACGATCGAAGCTCATAAGGTGTCCTTTACGCCAAGAATGCGGCAGGTGGCATACGTAAGATCCGCCTGGTTGAGGGTATAGAAATGGAACTGCTCGAAGCCATAGGCGTGCAGTTCGCTCACCTGCTCGGCCAGCACGGCCGAGGCGACGATGCGGCGGCTATCAGCATCGTGGTCGAGGCCTTCATAAAGCGCGGCCAGCCATGACGGAACCTGCGCGCCGCAACGGACCGACATGTTGCGGATGCCTTTGAAATTGGTGGTCGGCATCAGGCCGGGCACGATCGGCACCGAAATGCCCCAGCGGTCGGCACGGTCGCGGAAGCGCGCCAGCGTCTCGGCCGAAAAGCAGAACTGCGTAATGGCGCGGACGGCGCCGGCGTCGACCTTCTTTTTCAGAAGATCGAGATCGTGCTCCAGCGACGGCGATTCCGGATGTTTCTCGGGATAGCACGACACGCTGACCTGGAAATCTCCGATGGCGCGGATGCCGCGGATGAGGTCGGGCGTCGACGCATAGCCTTCAGGATGCGGCTGATAGGGCTGGGCCATACCGGGCATGTCGCCGCGCAAAGCCACGATGTGGCGCACGCCGGCGTCCCAGTACAGGCGCACGATTTCATCAATCTCGGATTTCGGCGAACCGACACAGGTCAGATGCGCCGCGGGCTTGAGTTTGGTCTCCTGCACCATCCGCTTGACCGTGGCGTGGGTGCGGTCGCGGGTCGACCCGCCAGCACCGTACGTGACTGAAACGAAAGACGGCCCGAGCGGCTCCAGGCGTTTGATGCAGGTCCAGAGCTGCGTCTCCATCTCGGCCGTCTTGGGCGGCGAGAACTCGAACGACACACTGATCGGCCGTTCGGTGGAGAAAATGTCTTTCAAGCTCATGCCGCCACTCCCAATGTGGCCGCGGGACTTTGTCCGAGCCAAATCTGCACGATGAGTTGTTCCTTGGAATCGGTATGCGGGGCGATGGCTTCGGCCGCCACCAGCTTGAGACCCGCTTGCGCGAACCAGCCCTGCACCTCTTTGTCGGAGAAGCCGAGTCGGCGGTGGGCGTAGTCGTCGCGCAAGAATTCGAGGCTGTGCGGCGCGAAGTCAGCAATTAGCAGACGCCCGCCGCGCTTCAGAACCCGCGCCCCTTCGGCCACGGCCGCCGCCGGATCATCGAGGTAATGAAGAACCTGATGGAACAGGACGACGTCGAACCCAGCCGCGGCGCCACCGGCGTCGAACGGCAGGCGATACGTATCGCCAAGCCGGACCTGGCAGTTCGGCAGCGTGCCGCGCAAGAGCCTGTCGCGGGCGATGGCCAGCATTTCGGGGCTGGTATCGATGCCGACCGCGCGCTTGGCATGCGGCGCCAAGAGTTCCAGCATCCGGCCCGTGCCGGTGCCGGCGTCGAGTAGCTGATCGATCGGCGCCGCCGCCAGATGGCGTAGAATCGCGTCCTCCACGTCGCGCTCGGGAGCATGCAGCGAACGGATGCGGCCCCATTCCGAGGCATTGGCTTTGAAGTATGCAGCGGCTTCGGCGGCCCGCTTCTCGCGCACGGCGGCGAGGCGCTTCAGATCGGCTTCCGGCGGTCCGGGCAAGAGATCGGCCAAGGCGGCGCCCAGGGCCGCGCCTTTGCCTTCGTCGGTCGCGCGATAGAACACCCAGCTGCCTTCCTTGAAGCGGGCGATCAGGCCGGCGCTGCATAATAGCTTGAGATGGCGGCTGACCCGCGGCTGGCTTTGGCCGATGATCTCGATCAGCTCGGAAACCGTCAGTTCCGCCTGGCGCAGCAGCAGGAGCAGGCGCAACCGAGTCGGGTCGCCGGCGGCACGCAGCATTGCGACAAGCCAGTCCATGGAAGGGTCCTGCAACATATAAACATATCTTTATATGCTTCGTTTGACCGCCTGTGCAAGACCCCCGAAACCTGGGACCAATAGCGCTTTCGGGGGGCGATTCCCGCGCAGGGAAGATACCGCTAACATTATGCGCTTATTGGCTTTTCTCGTTGTCGCGGGGGTGCTCCTTGGCGGCTGTGCCAGCCCGGCGGACCCTGCCGGGGTGAACGACCCTTATGAGGCGACCAACCGCGAGATTTTCGATTTCAATCTCATGGTCGACCGCACCTTCCTCAAACCGACGGCCGAGCGCTACCAGACCTATGTCCCGGAAGTGGTACGGGATTCCCTGCGCAGCACGCTCGACAACCTGCACGCTCCGGTGGTCGTGGCGAACGACCTGCTGCAGGCCGAAGCGAGCCGCGCCGGCACCATGACGGGGCGTTTTCTGATCAACTCGACCATCGGCCTCGGCGGTTTGATCGACGTCGCCACCGGGTTTGGGATTGAGTCGCATGACGAAGACTTCGGCCAGACTCTGGCCGTCTGGGGCGTCGGCGACGGGCCTTATCTGATGCTGCCGCTGCTCGGTCCCTCCAACCCGCGCGATGCGGTCGGACGGCTCGCGGATGTTGGTTTGGATCCGGTCACTTACATCAAGTTCAAGCGGCACGTGATGTGGGAGGGCGTCCGCATGTATCTGAACATCGTCGACACCCGCGCCCGCAACCTGGAAACCCTCGACGGCATCGAGCGCAACTCGCTCGACTTCTATGCCACGGCGCGCAGCCTCTACCGCCAGAACCGGGCGTATCAAATCCGTAACGGAATGCCCTCAACCGACGAGTAAATACCGCCACGAACTTGCCATATGGGCGAGCGAGCATTACCTCTCCTGGCGAACACGGGCAGGGATTATTCGGATGCGCGGTATGACCAAACCTTACAAATTTATCCTGGCGACGTTCAGTTTCGTGGCGGCGCTGGTACTCAGCCTCGGCCTTTCGATGGGACGCGCCGAAGCGGCGAGCCCCGCCGAGCAGTTCATCGCCGACAACGTTCAGAAAGCCATGGGCATCCTGAACAACACGGCATCGTCGAAAGACCAGAAGAAGACGGAATTCCAGAACTTCCTGCTCGGCCTCACCGACATTCAGTCGATCGGCCGCTATACGCTCGGCCAGTATCGCCGTTCGGCAAGTCCCGAGGACCTCACGGCTTTTGACGCCGCGTTC
The DNA here is from genome assembly GCA_023259375.1 of Alphaproteobacteria bacterium. Classification (GTDB taxonomy): domain Bacteria; phylum Pseudomonadota; class Alphaproteobacteria; order Micropepsales; family Micropepsaceae; genus Rhizomicrobium. Next base: position 12,584 of record JAHFQC010000008.1, on the reverse strand, counting down.
AAGGAATATGCGCTGTCGGTCTATCAGTCCTACTTCGCGAAATATTCGGGACAAAGCCTGAAAGTGACCGGCTCCAATCAGCTCGGCGCCAACGACATCATGGTGAAGACCGTGACCGTCGATCCCAAGAAGTCGAGCGCTAAGCCGTTCGAAGTGAACTTCCGTGTGCAGACGGTCAACGGCCGGACCATGGTGGTCGACTTCTCGGTCGAAGGCGTGTGGATCCGCGAACTCGAGCGCAACGACTTCACCTCCTACCTCGGCCAGAAGAACGGCGACGTGAAGGCGCTGATCGCCATGCTGAAGCAGAAGGCGGCGCAACAGCACTAAGGTTCAATCAATGGACCGGTGAAATCTTTTTACCAAGCGAGCGGCCCGGAGCAATCCGGGCCGTTTTCGTTTAGAGCCGTGTTTTACATCTGATAGTCGTCGTGCAGCCCATCGAGGCAGAGGCCCCACCCTTCTTCGTGGCGCCGCCCCATCTCATCGTCGGGCAGGCCGGTGTGATGGAGGGTGAGAAGCGTGCCCTCGCCTTTCGCCGCGAACGTCAAGGTCAGCACGGTTTCGAGGCCACGCGTCGCGGCGGAGACCCAGGTGTGTTCGATCCTGTTGGGACGATCGATCGCCAGGAAGCGCCCGTAATGCGCCCACGTGCGCCCTTCGAATTCGACGGCATGATAAAAGAAGCCGCCCGGCACGGCGTTCAGCACCAGCGCCTTGACCCCGAACCACGGCCCGCCCGGCTTGTTGGGATCGAGCCAGGCATCGAACACGGTGGCCGGCGGCGCAGTAATGGCGCGAGCAAGTGTGAGGTCGAAGGTGTCGTTCATCGCGGTCTCCGCTGGCTCCGTTCACGCGAACGGCGGAGCGGGTCATCGGTTCCCGACGCAATGTCAGGCCAAAAACAAAACGGCCCGGAAAACCGGGCCGTTTCTTATTCGATATCGACGAAAGTCTACCGCGCAAACCGCTTGTATTTGATCTTGTGCGGCTGGTCGGCGTCCATGCCGAGGCGGCGCTTCTTGTCGGCTTCGTAGTCCTGGTAGTTGCCTTCGAACCATTCGACATGGCTCTCGCCTTCGAACGCCAGCATGTGGGTGGCGATGCGGTCGAGGAACCAGCGGTCATGGCTGATGATCATGGCGCAGCCGGCGAACTCTTCGAGCGCCATTTCGAGCGCGCGCAGGGTTTCGACGTCCAAATCGTTGGTCGGTTCGTCGAGCAGCAGCAGGTTGGCGCCGGACTTCAGCATCTTGGCGAGATGAACGCGATTGCGCTCGCCGCCCGAGAGCTGACCGACCTTCTTCTGCTGGTCGCCGCCCTTGAAGTTGAAGGCGCCGCAATAGGCGCGGGAGTTCATGGTGCGCTTGCCGAGTTCGAGCACATCGAGACCGCCGGAGATTTCCTCCCACACGGTCTTGCCCGCGTCGAGGCTGTCGCGGCTCTGATCGACATAACCGAGATGCACGGTCGGGCCGACCTTGAGTGTGCCGGCGTCGGGCGTTTCCTGACCAGTCAGCATACGGAACAAGGTCGTCTTGCCGGCGCCGTTGGGGCCGATGACGCCGACGATGCCGCCCGGCGGCAGCTTGAATTCAAGATTTTCGAACAGCAACCGGTCGTCATAGGCTTTCGATAGGCCGTCGGCTTCGATCACCAAGCTGCCGAGGCGTTCGGCCACCGGAATGATGATCTGGGCCGGTCCGGTGCGCTGCTCGTTCGAGCGCGCCACCAATTCTTCATACGAAGAGATACGCGCCTTGGACTTGGCCTGACGCGCCTTGGCGCCCTGCTGGATCCATTCACGTTCGCGCGCGATAGTCTTCTGCAGCGCCTGTTCTTCCTGGCTTTCCTTGGTGAAACGCTCTTCCTGCTCGATCAGGTATTTGGTGTAGTTGCCTTCGTGCGGAATGCCCTTGCCGCGATCAAGCTCGAGAATCCACCCCGTTACGTTGTCGAGGAAATAGCGGTCGTGGGTGACAAGGATCACGCAGCCGGCATATTCGCGCAACGTGCGTTCGAGCCAGCCGACGGTTTCGGCGTCGAGATGGTTGGTCGGTTCGTCGAGCAGCAGAATGTCGGGCGCATCGAGCAACAGACGGCAGAGTGCGACGCGGCGCTTCTCACCGCCCGAAAGCTTGGTGACATCGGCTTCGCCATCGGGGCAGCCAAGCGAGTCCATCGCCTGATCCACTTGGCTGTCGAGATCCCAAAGCCCCTTGGCTTCGATCTCGTCCTGCAGCTGCGCCATCTCGTCGGCGGTCTCGTCGGTGTAGTTGGCGGCGATCTCGTTGTAGCGATCGACCAGCGCCTTCTTGGCGGCGACGCCGAGCAACACGTTGCCGCGAACGTCGAGTTCGGGATCGAGCTGCGGCTCCTGCGGCAGGTAGCCGACGCGCACGCCGGGCGCTGCCCAGGCTTCGCCGGTGAATTCCTTGTCGATCCCGGCCATGATCTTCATCAAGGTCGACTTGCCGGAACCGTTGATACCGACAATACCGATCTTGGCGCCGGGGTAGAACGACAGCCAGATGTCCTTCAGGACCTGTTTCCCGCCGGGATAGGTCTTGGACATGCCCTTCATGTAGTAAACGAATTGCGGGCCGGCCATCGGCAGTTCCTTTATGGTTGGGGCGTTGGGATCGGTCGCGTTGTACAGAAGCGGCGCCGCGCAAGCAACCGCACGCGCCGTTACGGTGACGGACCGTCTAAATCAAAATTTGATCTTGGCCTTGGACAGCAGCGAGACGGAATCCCGTCCGGTGATGCCGCCGTAGTTCATCTGGTAGGAGGCGTTAGTCTGCAGCGCCACCGAATCCCCGAAAAACGAGGTCTTATAGCCAAGCTCGATGTCGGTTTCCTGGGCCATCGAAGACATCAGCTTGTCGTGCCCGAAGAACTGCAACTCACTCGGCTTTTCGACCGTCAGCGGCGTGCCGAAATTGGGCGCCGGCTGGGCAAAGGCAACACCAAGAGCGTCGTTCTTCTTGAACAGCCCGTGCTTGGCGACGGCTACACCGAACGCTTCGGTCCTGAGCGTCGTGCTGGAGCCGATCGCGCCGGGCCGCAATGCCAGCTGCGTCAGGCCTTCCGAATAGCTCGCGGTCGTCACCCAGCCGCCGCCGAAACTGACATGCGCCGTCACGCCGAGGGCCGAGGTCCGCCCACCCAGCGCGGTGTTGGCGATCCCGAGCACACCGCCCTGCTCATCGGACTGCGAGGCCGTCAGGTTAATGCCGCCCCAGCGCGCAAAATTCCATGACATCCCGGCGAGCACCGAATGGGTGTAGCGGGGGTCGAACGGCAAGCGGCCGCCGAGCCCGGCATAGGCGTTGCCGGCATTGAGCAGGTAGCGATTGAGCCCTGGCGACGAGGACGCGTGCCCGAACGAGAAGGTCAGGCCTTCCGAGAGCTTGCCCCTCAGTCCGATGTAATCGCCGCCGCTCGACAGTCCGGCGTAAGGCGAACCCAGCGCCGCGGACGAATAGAACAGGCCGTCAAAGACATCGGCGCCCGGCGCGTAGCGGTCGAGCATGCGGGCAACATCGGCGTTGTAGCCGGTTTCGAGCGCCATCATGTCGTCGAACGCATAGGAGGCGGTGATTTCCTCGATCGGATTGCGCAGCACATTCGGGGGGGCGACGGTGTCGGGCAGCACAACCGGAAGTTCGGACGCGCCAGCCAACCGGGCCGCCTGAACGGTCAGGCCCGTTGTCTCAGCCGCCAATGACGCGGAGGCGGTCGCCAGTCCGACGACAACGCCCGCGGCAAGGAGCCCGCGGTTTAACCAAAAACCCCTCATGACACAGCGTACCGATTGCTCTCCCACGAAACTGCACAAATTTAGCAGAACGACCCTTTCAATCTCAAAGCTTTCCTTGGTTTTTCCGTGACTTCGCGGCAACAAATGGCGACTCTTTTGCAGCGGTCGAGGACGTGTATTAATCTAGATATAGTTAACACCACCCTCATCGTCGCAGCCTCTTGGGACGACGGCCATCAGCAGCGGCGCGGAATCCGCAACGGTATAAAGGTTAACGGCTGTCGCGAGTCTTCGCCTCTATGGTTACCTCCGGAACACTACCTTGAGGTCCGCAGAATCCCGTGCTTGCCAGCGGTGCGCCGACAGGCGCTGGATGACGATCAGTCGCGCACGCGGACATAGTCAGATCCGCCAAAATTGGAACAAATTCCATCGCTGATGGCTTGAACGCGTGGAATCTGAACGCGACTCTGGATAACCTGGGTTGGTGTGGGGGTCTTGGTGGCGACGGTACGAAAACTCAAAACAATACTTATACTTGCAGTCCTGCTTGGGGGCTGCGGGAGCGCCACGCATGATGGCGTTTATGACCCGCTGGAGCCGGTCAATCGAGAGATTTTCGATTTCAATCACTCGCTCGACAAGCACGCCGCTCTGCCAGCCGCGAGCTACTACAAGCATGCCTTGCCGGACACAGCGCGCACGGGTGTTCACAATTTCATGTCCAACCTGAGCCTGCCGGTGAGCATGGCCAATGACCTCTTGCAGGGCGAGGTGACCTATGCCGGCTATGCGATCTGCCGCCTGGGCGTGAACTCCACGATCGGCATTCTCGGCTTCATGGATCCGGCTTCGGACATTGGCTGCGTCGGCCGCGACGAAGATTTCGGCCAGACCCTTGGTGTCTGGGGTGTGCCTGGCGGACCCTATTTTGTTCTGCCGCTGATGGGCTCGACGACAGCCCGCGATATCGGCGGCAAGCTCCTCATCGACCACTACTTCAACCCGCTGAGCTATGTGCAATATAGCGGCAAGTACTATGTCGGCCTCGGCCAGAGTGCGATCAAGGCCGTCGATCAGCGGTCGCGGGCGGTCAGCGCCTTGCACGAAGTGGAACGCAACAGCATCGACTATTACGCGGCCATGCGCCGGCTTTACGCCTTGCGCCGCAACGCTGCCGTCGACAATGACGCGCCAGAGGATGCACCGGCGCCGGACGCTCCGGGCGAATCACCAAACCTCACGACGGCATCCACACAGAGCGACAAACCTGCCACGGCGGACACGGGACCTGCACCGGCCCCCCTCGCGCCGGACGCCTCGAGGCAGTAGAAGCCTAATCCGTCGAATCATTTTGTCGAAAGTCAGCGATGTCGATCGTCGGACGTATCGTTTCCTATTGCACGAAGCATGCCCGCGCCGTGGTGGCGGCGGGCCTCGTCCTGGCGGCGGGTTCCATGGCTTATACGGCCGGCAACTTCGCCATGAACTCGGACTCGGGTTCGCTGATCTCGCCCGATCTGCCGTGGCAGAAGACCATGGCGCGCTTCGACAAGCTGTTCCCTCAGCGCAACAACCTGATCCTGGTCGTGATCGATTCGAACGCGGCCGACCGTTCCAATTCGGCCGCCAACGCGCTGGCCGCAAAACTCAGTGCCGATCCGAAGATGTTCCCGGCGGTCCACCGTCCCGATGGCGGCCCTTACTTCGAAAAGAATGGCCTGTTGTTCCTGCCCGAGCATTGCGTCCAGGACGCGATGGGCAAGCTGATTCAGGCGCAACCCTTCCTCGGCTCGCTGGCAGCCGATCCAAGCTTGCGCGGCGTGATGGCCTCGCTCTCGACCATGATGCTGGGCGTCAATTCGGGCCAGGCCAAGCTCGCCGACATCGACGCGCCAATGAACGCCTTCGCCGACACACTCGACCGCACCAATGCCGGCAAGCCGGATTACCTGTCATGGCAGTCGATGTTCGCGGCCGGTGATGCCAGCAACAAGGAATGCTCCTTCGCCCGCACCCGCACCTTCATCGAAGTCCAGCCCAAGCTCGACTATTCCAGCCTGATGCCGGGGGAAAACGCCACCAACGCCATCCGTGCCGCCGCCAAGGCGCTGCATCTGACGCCCGAGCGCGGCGTTACCGTGCGCCTCACCGGTCCGGTACCGCTGGCCGACGAGGAATTCGCAAGCCTGTCGGAAAACGGTCCGCTGATGGGCCTTGCGATGTTCCTCGCCATCACCTTCTGCCTGTGGCTGGCGGTGCATTCGGCCCGCATCATCGTCTGCATCCTTTTGACTCTCGCTGTCGGACTGGCGGCGACGACGGCGCTGGGCCTTCTGTTCGTCGGCATCTTCAACATCATCTCGATCGCCTTTATCGCATTGTTCGTCGGTCTCGGCGTCGACTTCGCCATCCAGTTTGCGGTGCGCTATCGCGCCGAGCGGCATGCGGTAGGCGACCTCGACAAAGCCCTCAACTGCGCCGGACGCGGCGTCGGCGTCCCGCTGGCGCTGGCGGCATCGGCGACGGCGGCGGGTTTCTTCTCCTTCATTCCGACCGATTACGTCGGCGTCGCCGAGCTCGGCGTCATCGCCGGAACCGGCATGGTGGTCGCCTTCGTGCTGGCGCTCACCTTCCTGCCGGCGCTGATCAAGCTGGTGAAGCCGGCGGGCGAAGCCGAGCGCGTGGGCTTCACCGCCTTTGCTCCGGCCGACAAGTTCCTGCGTGAAAATCGCCGCAAGGTTCTCGCCTGGGGCGCCGCGATCGGCGTCGTCGCAGTGGCCGCGCAGATCGCTTTCCCGCCGCAGTTCGACGCCAACCCGCTCGATCTGCGCAGCCCCAAGGTGGAGTCGATGTCAACCTTGAACGACCTGTTCAAGGACCCCGACACGTCGCCCAATACCATCGACGTCTTGGCGCCCAATCTCGCCGCCGCCGACAAGCTGGCGGACAAGATCGTCGCCAACGATGCGGCCGAAGCCAAAGCCAATCACCGCGAGCCGCTGATCGGCAATGCGCTGACGCTGTCGACCTTCATCCCGCAGGATCAGCCGAAGAAACTGGCGATCATCCAGGACACGGCGATGCTGCTCGACTCGACCGTCAATCCGTTCGATGTCAAAGCGCCGCCGACCGATGCGGAAATCGTAGAGAGCCTCAAGGCCGCCGCCAAGTCGCTCCATGAGGCCACCGCCAGACCCGCCGCAGGCAAGGAAACCAAAGCCGACAAGGAAGCGCGCGCCGACGCAATCCGGCTCGCCAAGGCGCTCGACGTGCTTGCTGCTGCCCCTGCCGCCAAGCGTCAGGCCGCCACCGACGCGCTGATCCCCGGCCTCAACGACCTTCTCAGCCAGTTGCGCTCCGCGCTGCAGGCCGAACCCGTCGACATTCATTCGATGCCGCCGGCACTGGTCGCCGAATGGGTCGCCAAGGACGGCACCGCCCGCATCCAGGTCTCACCGCACTCCTCGGCGCACGACAACAAATCGATGAAGCGCTTCTCCAAGGCGGTGATGGCGGTGGCGCCGAATGCGACCGGCACGCCGATCACCATCGAGGAATCCGGTCAGACCATCGTGCGCGCCTTCGTTCAGGCCGGCATCTGGTCGTTCATCGCGATCTCGATCCTGTTGGCCTTCGTGCTGAAGCGGCATCGCGACATCATGATGACCATCATCCCGCTGGTGCTGACCTTGGTGCTGACGCTCGCCACCTGCCGCAGCATCGGGCTGCAGCTCAACTTCGCCAACATCATCGCGCTGCCGCTCTTGTTCGGCATCGGCGTGGCCTTCAACATCTACTTCGTGGTGGCCTGGCGGGCGGGGGCGCACAACCTGTTGCAGTCGAGCCTGACCCGCGCGGTCTTGTTCAGCGCGCTGACGACGGCCTCGGGCTTCGGTTCGCTGATCCTTTCGAGCCATCCCGGCACCGCGAGCATGGGCATTCTGTTGATGATCTCGCTCGGCTGGGTGCTGTTCACGACGCTATTCTTCCTGCCCGCCCTGCTCGGCCCACCGCCACAAAAGGCGGAAGGCAAATAACGCCAATAAAAAAGCCCGCGACGACGCGGGCTTTTTCGTATCCGGTATGGCGGAAGGATCAGTCCTTCATCATGCCGTCGGCAAGCGTGTTGATCTTTTTTTCCAGCGCCACGGCACCGCCAGTCGTTACGGTCGAGGAGAAATCGGAACGCTGCTTGGCCATCTGGCTGACGAAACCGTTGAGGTAGATGTCGATCACCTTCCACGACGCGCCGTTCTTGCGCATCAGGTAGTTGAACGGAATGGTCTCGTCCTTGGTGACGAGCTTGGACATCACCACCTTGTCGGCGTTGCGGTCCTTGGCGACCGGCTCGACCACGAACTTCTCGCCATCGAAGCTTTTAAAGTTGGAGGCGTAGCTCGCCACCGTATAGCGGGTCAGTGCCTTGGTGAGCGCCGCATGATCGGCATCCGACATGTTGTTCCACGCCGGACCGACCGAAAGCCGCGTCATGCCCGGCATGTCGAACGACGTTTCAATCACCGGCTTGAGTTTCTCGAAGCGGCCTTTGAGGCCGAGCGCCTTGCCCTGCTTCATCGTCGACAGCAGCCCGTCGTAGAACGACTGCACCGGCGCCACAGCGGCATCTTCGGCGTGGGCGACCACACCCGCGGAGAGCAGCGCCGTCGTCATCGCAGCAGCCCGAAACCAACCTTTGACCATCGTATACCTCGCATTGCCCCGTCCGGAGACGTTACCAGCCTTGCGGACCTTGGTGGCGGAATTATGAGTTAATCTTGGTTCAGCTTTCGCGCGTGAGGAGGTACGGCAACAGATCCCGCAATGCTGCCGCGCGCTCGCCACACGGTTCCAGCGATGCAACCGCGCGATCGGCGATCTTCCTGGCTTCGGCCCGGGCGCCATCGATGCCGTAGATGGACACCAGCGTCGCCTTGCCGTGTTCCTGATCCTTGCCGACCGCCTTGCCGGTCTTTTCTGCCGTCGAGGTAACGTCGAGCAGGTCGTCGGTGATCTGGAACACCAGACCCATATCGTGGGCGAAGGAGCGCAGGCGTTCTTGATGTTCCGGTCCGGCTTCCGCGAGGATTGCGCCTGCTTCGCAGGAAAATTCAAACAACTGGCCGGTCTTCAGGCGCTGCAACAGTTTGATTTCTTCAACATCGAAGGTGCGGGTCTCCGCCAGCATATCGACCATCTGGCCGCCAATCATGCCGTTGCAGCCCGCCGCCTCGGCCAGCCGCGCCACCAGTTTCACCCGCACATCGGCGGAAGGATGGGTTTCGGGATTGCTGAGGATCTCGAAGGCAATGGTCAGAAGCCCGTCGCCCGCCAGGATGGCGGTGGCTTCATCGAAGGCCTTGTGGGTGGTCGGACGGCCGCGCCGGAGGTCGTCGTTGTCCATGGCCGGCAGGTCGTCGTGGACCAGCGAATAGGTGTGCAGCACCTCGATGGCGGCAGCGGTCCGGCAGGCCCGTGCGGGCTCGATTCCGAACAGGCCGGCGCATTCGATCACCAGGAAAGGACGAAGCCGCTTACCACCCGCAAAGGTAGCATAGCGCATGGCTTCGTGTATCCGGCTATGCAGGCCGTGCGGCTGCGGCAGGACGCGCTCTAGCGTCTGTTCGGTTGCCTCGGCGGCCTTCTTGAGGGCGCTGCCCAGAGTATTCATCGAGTTATCCTTTCCCCACCTGCCCTTGGCCCTCTCTCTAGCGCAATCCGGCAAAGGCGCAACCGTCCCGGCAAGATCGGGCAAGACAGCAACAAAAAGATTGCGTAAAGAACACACATCCGGGAAACTGCCCGGCGGTGGGCTGGCGCGAATTTCCCTTTTCCAATTAGGGATTTAGCGTGCTAGACGATGCCGTCCTCACAAGGAGTCTTTCATTCCATGCGTGTCGTTCTTGCTCAGCCGCGCGGCTTCTGCGCAGGGGTCGTGCGGGCGATTGATATCGTCGAACGCGCCCTCGAGAAGTTCGGCGAGCCCGTCTATGTGCGCCACGAGATCGTACATAACAAATACGTGGTCGAGACTCTGAAGAACAAAGGCGCCCGCTTCGTTGAGGAGCTCGACGAGGTGCCGGATGGCGCCGTGACCATCTTCTCGGCCCATGGCGTGCCGCAGACCGTCGTCAAGGTTGCCGAAGCACGGCAGCTTCCGATTCTCGACGCCACCTGCCCGCTGGTGTCAAAGGTGCACAGCCAGGGTAAGCGCTATGTCGGCGCCGGCCGCACGCTGGTCCTGATCGGCCACGCCGGGCACCCGGAAGTCGAAGGCACCATGGGTCAGGTCGGTGCGCCTGTGCATCTGGTGCAGTCCGAAGCCGATGTCGATGCGCTCGCCATCGCGAACGACACGCCGGTTGCCTATGTCACCCAGACGACGCTGTCGATCGATGACACCCGTGGCGTCATTGCGGCCTTGAAGCGCCGCTTCTCCGACATCGTCGGGCCGGAGACCACCGACATCTGCTACGCCACCCAGAACCGCCAGCAGGCGGTGCGGGAACTTTGCCGCGTCGCCGACGTCATCCTGGTGGTGGGCGCGAAGAACTCATCCAACTCGAACCGGCTGTGCGAGATCGGCAAGGAAGCCGGCAAACCGAGCTATCTGATCAACGACGGCGACGAACTCGATCCGGAATGGGTCAAAGGCAAGGACACCATCGGCATCACGGCCGGTGCCTCGGCCCCCGAAAAGCTGGTCGAGCATGTCATCGACGCGTTGCGCGCCATCAATCCCGACACCACGGTCGAGCAGATGGACGGCAAGAAGGAACACATCGAATTCCGGCTGCCGCCGGAATTGCGTGCGTAAGGAGTAGGTCTATTGGGTATTCCCGCCAAGCAAGCGGCCCGTATCGGGGCCTATGTTCTGAAGCAGCATCTTTCCGGCCGCCCGCGTTATCCGCTGGTGCTGATGCTGGAACCGCTGTTCCGCTGCAATCTCGCCTGCGCCGGCTGCGGCAAGATCGATTATCCCGACGAGATCCTGAACCAGCGCCTCAGCTATGAGGACTGCATGCAGGCGATTGACGAATGCGGTGCTCCGTGCGTCTCCATCGCTGGCGGCGAACCGCTCTTGCATCGCGAGATGCCGCAGATCGTCAAAGGCTACATCGAGCGCCAGAAGTTCGTCATTCTGTGCACCAACGCGCTGCTCCTGGCCAAGAAGATCGACCAGTACGAGCCGCACGAGAATTTCACCTGGTCGATCCATCTCGATGGCGACAAGCTGATGCACGACAAGTCGGTGTGCCTCGCCGGCACCTACGACAAGGCCGTCGCGGCGCTGAAGCTCGCCAAGGAAAAGGGCTTCCGCACCCAGATCAACTGCACCCTGTTCAACGACGCCGATCCCGAGCGCACCGCGAAATTCTTCGACGAGATGATGGCGATCGGTTGCGACGGCATCACCATTTCCCCCGGTTACGCCTACGAGCGCGCCGCCGACCAGGAGCACTTCCTCAACCGCGAACGCACCAAGACGCTGTTCCGCGAGATCTTCAAGCGCGGCAACGGCGGCAAGAAGTGGGAGTTCACCCAGTCGGAGCTGTTCCTCGACTTCCTCGCCGGCAACCAGACCTATGAGTGCTCGCCGTGGTCGATGCCCTGCCGCACCGTATTCGGCTGGCAGAAGCCCTGCTATCTGCTCGGCGAAGGCTATGTGAAGACCTTCAAGGAGCTGATGGAAGACACCGAGTGGGAAAAGTACGGTGTCGGCAACTACGAGAAGTGCGCCAACTGCATGGTGCATTGCGGTTACGAAGGCACCGCCGTCTCCGACTCCGTCAGGAAGCCCTATAAGCTCCTGCCGCTGGCGCTGCGCGGCATCAAGACCGACGGCCCGTTCGCACCGGAGATCGACCTCTCCAAGCAGCGTCCGGCCGAGTTCGTGTTCTCACGGCATGTTGAAGCGATGCTGGCCGATATCCGTACCGATAAGGTAGGGGCAGCCAAGGCCGGGGCCGAGGACACGGCAAGCACGGACTAGCGACTTGAAGGCGGTGCCCGCTTCACGTCCGGTGCGCAACAGCTCGCCGAACTGATCGGGCTCCCGCCACAAGGACCGCAGGATAGCAAACATCCGCGGCTTGCCTTTGAGGCTGAGCCGTTCGAGTGCGGCCGGCGGCAAGGTCCGGTGGCAGTCGTCGGAGATCACCCGCAAGACGACAAACGGAATTCCGCGTTCGTGGGCGAAGCGCGCCGCGATGTGGGATTCCATGTCGACGGCATGGGCGCCGGTGTCGCGGAACAGCTCCTTCTTGGCGCTCATATGCATGGCGGGTTCGTCGACGCCCGCAATGACGACCGACAGCGCCTCCGGCAGCTTGGTACGCAGCAGCTTGGACCAGCCGGGATCGCAGGCGTAATGCTCGCGCGCCGTAACCACATGGGTGCCGATCAGCGGATCGCCGACCTTCGGAATCGGCGCCAGCGCCCCTGCCAGCCCCATGCTGACGATGCCAACGACATCCGGCCCGACAGCCTTCAGCCGCCGCTTCAAGAGCTTCGAACTGCACGCGCCGACCACGGGCGTCAGTCCGAAACGCTTGGCGATGCGAGCCTCCTTGGCTAGCCCGACGACGGCAACGACTTTGGCGCTCATCCTTCCCACGACTCGACGCGAAACCACCCCGAAAATGTCCCGCTTTCCGGCGCGGAGCAATCCTGGAAACCCCGGATCACACCGGAAAATCAGAGCAAAGCGGCCGTAACGCCGGAGCGCAACGCCCCTTCGATGGTGGCGGGCAGGCCAGTCTGGGTCCAATCGCCGGCAAGCTTGAGGTTGGGCCACTGGGTTTTGGCCGGCGGACGCAGC